>NZ_JBAWHJ010000149.1:0-8054 GCF_049593775.1 Dokdonella sp.
GAAGTCGGTACCTTCGAGTGGAATGTCGTTTCCGGGGAAGTCCATTGCAATGAGCGTTGGGCTGGAATTATCGGCTATCAGCTCAATGAGCTTCGCCCCCTTTCGCTCAAGACCTGGCTAGACAACACGCATCCGGACGACTGGGTGATGGCCGCCGAACGCTTCAAGCGGCATATTCGCGGCGAGCTTCCCAAATTCGATTGCGAACTACGCATGCGTCACAAGGAAGGGCACTGGATCTGGGTCCGCAATCTCGGTCGAATCATCGAATGGAGCGCTGATGGTGCCGCCCTGGTCATGTCCGGATTGCACATCGACATTTCAGAGCGCAAGGAGACCGAGGCCCGATTGCGTGCCAGCGAAAAGAGCCTCGATACCACGGGTCGTCTGGCTGGGGTGGGCGGTTGGGAGGTGAATCTGCTGACCAACGAGATCATCTGGTCTGACCAGACATGCCGCATTCACGACATGCCGGTGGGTTATCGGCCAGACATGGCGGAAGCCCTGAGTTTCTATCCGCCAGAATCGCGCAAGGCGATCGAAGATGCTATCAGCAAGGCCATTGAGAACGGTGCTGGCTGGGACATCGAACTGCCGATGGTGACAGCCAAGGGCCACAATATCTGGACCCACACTGTCGGCAGTGTCGAATTCGAAGACGGCCGGGCTTGCCGGCTGGTTGGCGCGTTTCAGGACATTACATGGCGCAAGCGCGCAACTCTGGCGCTGGAGGTTGGAGAACGACGTTTCCGCAAGCTGTTCCAGCACAGTCTTGGTTTGATCTGCACTCACGATCTCGACGGCAACCTGCTTTCCATCAATCCGGCATCCGCCCGCGCGCTCGGCTATCCATTGTCGGCTCTGATGGGTCGCGATTTCAGGGAGATCATTCCCAAGGCAAATCATGCGGAGTTCGATGACTATCTGCGTCGCATCCGCGCCAACAAGAGTGATTCCGGAAGCTTCCAGCTAATCGCCAGCGATGGAACCCAGCATACGTGGCAATTCCACAATGTTCTGGATGGCGAGGATGACGAGCCCTACGTGATAGGCCATGCCCAGGACATCACCGAACGAGAGCTCAATGAGCGTGAACTGCGGGAGTTGAGCATTCGTGATCCCCTGACGGGCTGTTTCAATCGGCGCTCCCTGCGCGAGGTTGAACAGAAAATGCAGCATGGCGACCGGTGGGGGTGCATAGGTATTGATCTCGACCGCTTCAAACAGGTCAACGACACCTACGGACACCAGCGCGGTGACGAAGTTCTGGTGGCGATGGGCCAGTTTCTTTCAGGCCACGCACGCGCATCGGACATCGTGTTTCGCGTTGGCGGCGACGAATTCCTGATGCTGGTCAAGGATGCCGATGAAGCCCTGACCCTGGAACGGGTTGAGGCAATCAATGCAGATCGGTCCAGTGCGCCCATCGGATTTACCCTGGGACATGCCGTGCGGCAGCCCGGTCATTCCCTGGATTCTGCTTTGGCCGAAGCGGATCGTCAGCTCTATGAAGTCCGAGCGCGCGCGCGCACTTGAGGGCGCGCCGCGCCGGCAGCAACTGTAGCCATGTTTCCGCTCCAGTAACCTGGAGCCGTGGTTCGCTTCGGGTCTGGTCTCGCCCATTGCGATCAAGGTCTGCGATGATCGGGACTCCTTGATATCCAGCGAGTCCCCAAGTGCCCGAGTTCTTCACACCCGCAACCGGTATGGCCTTGTTCTGTGGATTGGGCATTGGCGTGCTTGTCATGGTGATGCTTTCACGGCGCTGGTCGCGCAAGGCAGCAGAGGAAGCCATCCTGCGACGCGAACCGGAGACTTCTGCGCTGCGCGAACAGCGTGATGCCGCCCAACGGCAGATTGTAGATTTGCACATTCAACTCGAATTGGCGAACGACAATCGAGCAGCACTGCAGTCGCGCCTCGGCGAAGTCGCCGAACAGGGCGCCGGACACCGTTCGCGGGTGGAGCAGCAGTCCCGTCAACTGAGCGAATTGCAGGCACGTTTCGACGCGACCATGGGGCAGCTGCTGGCGATGAGCAGCGAACATTCAGCGCTCAAGGCCAGTTCGCACGAACAGGCTGAATCGGCAAAGGAAAAACTGGCATTGCTCGACCAGGCCGAGCAACGTCTGCGCGAGTCGTTCCAGAATCTGGCCAATCAGATTCTCGAAGCCAAAGCCGAAAGATTCAAGGAACAGAATGCCGAGCATCTTGGCGGATTGCTCGATCCACTCAAGGTCCAGCTCAAGGAATTCCGCGAAGCGGTCACCCAGACCCACGCCAACGAACAGCGCGAGCGCGGCATGCTGGTGCAGGAGATCCGTTCGCTCAAGGACCTCAATCAGCAGATCAGTCAGGATGCGGTCAACCTGACCCGGGCGCTCAAGGGCGACACGCGTGCGCAGGGTGCCTGGGGTGAGATGGTTCTGGAGCGCGTTCTCGAGGCGTCCGGCCTCCAGGCTGGGCGCGAGTACGACACCCAGGGAAGCTTCGAAGGTGCAGATGGCACGCGGCAGCGCCCTGATGTGATCGTCCATTTGCCCGAGGAAAAGGACGTCATCATCGATGCCAAGGTCTCGCTGGTTGCCTGGGAACGTTCGGTGGCGGTGGACGACGAGGCCGAACGCCAGGCTGCGCTTCGCGATCATCTGATATCGCTGCGGCGTCATATCGATGGACTGGCCGGCAAGAACTACAGCGACATTCCGGGTATGCGCACGCTCGACTTCGTACTCCTTTTTGTTCCGGTCGAGGCTGCGTTCATTGAAGCTGTGCGCGCGGATGGAGCTCTCTACAGTTACGCGCTGGAACGCAAGATCTCGCTGGTCAGTCCAAGCACACTGCTGGCGACCCTGCGCACCGTTGCATACCTGTGGAGGATCGAAAGCCGCAACAACAACGCGATCGAAATCGCGCGCCGCGCGGCAAACCTGCACGACAATTTCGTGACTCTGGTCAGTGAACTCGATGTGCTCGGCTCACAACTGGACAAGGCCCAGGGGGCTCATGCCAGCGTCGTCAGGCGCCTTACGGAAGGCGGCAAGGGAAGCGTGATCCTGCAGGTGAAAAGCCTCGCCGACATGGGAGCACCGGCCAAGAAGTCCATGCCGTCCCGGCTTATTGAAGCCGCTGGTTCAAACGACGAGGAGGCCGAGGGCGACGAGACCAACGGCGACGAATCGGTCAACGAACAATAGGAATTCGTCGCGTCCTCATCCGTAGTTGTGCATCCCCTCGAAGTCTTTAGGGGGATGCACGAGGTCACCCGGTGATGGGCAGGATTCGCGTGGCCAGGTCGATTTCGCCAACCCGGGTCCAGGTCTTCAGGACTGGCGATTTTCGCGTGCAAGCTTGCTGTGGCGGAATCCGTACAGGAAGTAGATCGCGAACCCGAATAGTGTCCAGCCAACCATCAACAGCCAGTTGTGCATGTTCATGCTCGACAACAGGATCATGCAGCTGATGATGCCGCCGAATCCGATCAGTTGCACAAACGGAATCCGGAACGGGCGTGGCAGGTCGGGTTGGGTGCGGCGCAGGATCAACACGCCAGCGCAGACAGCTCCGAACGCGATCAGGGTGCCCATCGAGGTCAGGTCACCAAGTACATCCAGCGGGAACACGGCAGCAAGAAACGCGATGCCGACACCCGTGATGATCGTGTTGACATGCGGCGTACGGTACTTCGGATGAATCTTCGTGAAGACCGGCGGCAACAGACCGTCGCGACCCATGATCATGAAGATGCGTGGTTGGGCGAGAACCATGACCAGCACAACCGACGCGAGGCCGATCATGGCGCCGATTTCTACCAGCCAGCGCAGCCAGGCCAGTTCGGGATGAGAGGCAACGGCTGTGACAACCGGCTCATTGGTGCCGAGCAGGTTGTAGGGAGTCAGGCCTGTCATGACCAGGGCCATGCCGATATAGAGCACGGTGCAGATGGCCAGCGAAGCAAGCATGCCGATTGGCATGTCGCGTTTGGGATTGAGTGATTCCTGGGCGGCAACCGAAGTAGCCTCGAAGCCGATATAGGCGAAGAACACCAGCGATGCGCCGCGCAGGATGCCATCCCATCCGTACTTGCCGGGTGCTTCATTCTCCGGAATGAACGGCGTCCAGTTGGACGTGTCGACATAGAAACTGCCGGCCACGATGACCAGCACGATCAGGGCCACCTTGAGGATGACCATGGCCATGTTGACGCCCGACGACTTGCGGATGCCGATGTAGCACAGCCAGGTCAGCAGCAGGACCAGGATGGCGGCCGGGATATTCGCGATGGCTCCAGTCGGCTTGAGTTCGCCATCGAGCGGGGCACTGGAAAGCACGGCAGGAAGGTGGATGTCCCAGTGACTCAGGAAGCTGAGGAAGTAACCGGTCCAGCTCACTGCGACGGCTGAGGCCGATACACCGTATTCAAGTACCAGCATCCATCCGATGAACCAGGCAGCGCCTTCGCCCAGAGTTGCGTAGGTGTAGGAATAGGCACTGCCCGAGACCGGCACCATGGCGGCAAATTCGGCGTAGCACAGCGCGCAGAACGTGCAGCAAATTGCCGCGAAGATGAACGACAGCACGATCGCCGGCCCGGCATGTTCGGCAGCTGCGACCCCGGTGATGACGAAGATGCCACCACCAATCACCGCACCTATCCCGAGTGCTGTCAGACCCCATGGTCCAAGCGTGCGTTCAAGGCTGAGGCCTTCCGCGTCTTTGTGTGCCGCAAGCGGGTGCTTGGTTGCCAGAAGTTGGTTGGCCATCAGGGTTCCTGTTCGTTGCCTGGATCAATGCGCGACAGTTTCGAGTGTCGGGCAGGAATGAAAAAGGGCCGGCACGTCAGTGCCGGCCCTGGATTTCGATCAGCCCTGCCGACGCAAGCGGCTGTGGCGGTAGCCGTAGAGGCCGTAGATCACAAACCCGATGACGGTCCAGCCGGTCATGACATGCCAGTTTTCAGCGAACGGCTGCCAGAACAGGTAAAGGCAGGTAATCACGCCGAGCGGGCAGATGATGATCGCCATTGGAACGCGGAACGGGCGTGGCAGGTTGGGCTGGGTCTTGCGCAGGATCAACACGCCGGCCGACACCGTTGCGAACGCCAGCAGGGTACCCATCGAGACCAGATCGCCAAGGAAACTGATCGGCAGAAAGCCTGCGAGCAGTGCAGCAACAACGCCAACAAAGATCGTTCCCACGTGCGGGGTGTGATGCTTCGGATGAACCTTGGCGAACATCTTCGGGATCAAGCCGTCCTGTGCCATGGCGAAGAAGATGCGTGGCTGACCCATCAGCATGACGAGGATGACCGAGCTGAGTCCGGCAATCGCGCCAAGCTCGACGATATGCTTGAGCCAGGTCAACGTGGGATAGGCTTCAAGCGCGGTGGCAACCGGCTTCGGCGTGCCGAGCAGGTTGTACGGCAACATGCCCGTCAGCACGGCCGAAACGATGATGTAGACGACCGTACAGATCGCCAGTGATCCGAGGATTCCGATTGGCATGTCTCTCTGCGGATTCTTCGCTTCGCCGGCTGCAGTCGAAACCGCGTCGAATCCGATATAGGCAAAAAACACCACAGCCGCACCGCGAACGATGCCGTCATAGCCAAACTTGCCTGGACCCTGGCTCTCAGGGATAAACGGCACCCAGTTGTCCGGATTGACGTACTGGATGCTGAACGCAACGAACATCAGGATGACGACAACCTTGATGGTCACGATGATCGTATTGGCAATCGCAGATTGCTTGATGCCGTAGTAGCCGATGGTTGCGACCGCAGCGACGATGGCAACAGCCGGCAGATTGAAAAAGCCGCCCGTGTGAACGAGTTTGCCATCGACCACGTTGAGTGGAGCGGTCGCAAGCGATGCGGGCAGGGCCATGCCGAAGCTGCCGAGGAAACTGTTGAAGTAGCTCGACCAGCCAACGGCCACGGTCGAGGCTGCAAACAGGTATTCAAGCACCAGGTTCCAGCCAATGAACCATGCGACGATTTCGCCCAGTGTGGCGTAGGAGTAGGAATACGCGCTTCCCGAGACAGGCAGGAGTGCCGCGAATTCGGCGTAACACAGGCCGGCGAATGCACAGGCGACCCCGGCGAACACGAAGCTCAGGACAATGGCCGGTCCTGCGTGCGCGGCTGCGGCATGACCGGTCAATACGAAGATGCCGGCACCAATGACGGCACCGATTCCCAACAGCACCAGTTGGGTCGCAGTCAAGGTTCGCTTGAGGGAGCCTTCACCCTCGAGTGAACCTTCGACGGGCTCGCCGGCATCCACGTGTGGCGACGGCTCTACCGGCTTGGTGACAAATAGTCCCACTGACATCGATTTCTCCCCGGATGTGTAACGGAACGGCGATGAAGCCGGAATGTTTGGTTGCCGACGGCCTGCGCCAGCGACCCCGTACGATGCCAAACGCTGCAGACGAGCACAAGCGCCATCCGCTCTTGCAGACATTTGCGACGCAATCTTGTGCAGTGCAGCTAAAGTGACGCCCCTGGTTCGGGGTGCGGGCCTTCCAATCATCCGGGAAATCGATGTCCATGTTGCGACGAAAATTCGAGGATTATCTTGGGCGACATCCCGATCACATGTCGACGGCTGTCATTTTCACCGAGTTCCTCGACCAACAGGACTGTTTCCATCGCAGCAACCGCGGCGGACACTTCACCGGCTCGGCCTGGCTGGTCAGTGCGGATGGTTTGCGTGTCCTGTTGACCCATCACCGAAAGTTGAATCGCTGGCTGCAACTCGGAGGCCATGCCGATGGGGAGCCGGATTCCTCGCTGGTGGCCTTGCAGGAAGCAAGGGAGGAGTCGGGTCTGCCCGGCCTGATAGTCGAGCCTGAGATCTTCGATCTGGATCGCCACTGGATACCGGAACATGGAGGGGTTCCGGGTCACTGGCATCTGGATATCCGCCATGTCGTTCGCACGACTCGCAGTGAAGAGTTTGTCGTCAGCGACGAATCCCACGCCCTGGCATGGCGCGACATCTCGGAAATCGCCGTGGATCCCGATGCCGATGAATCATTGCGGCGCATGGCTTTGCGCTGGCTTTTGCGCCAGCGCGAGCGACGGGAACAGGGAATGGTAGGGGCATGAGAAGCGGGAAGACCGGTGTTGCATGGAATCCAGAGCAGCGGATCCTGCTTTTCCGATTCCCCATTCTCTATTCCCGTAGAGCCCTAAGCCCTTCCCCCGAACTCACCCGTCAGCGTGCTGACATGGATCTTTTCGCCGGTGCGAACGTACTCGGGCACCTGGATTTCGATGCCGGTCGAGAGCTTTGCCGGCTTTGAGCGCTTGGTCGCGGTAGCGCCCTTCATTTCCGGAGCGGTTTCGACGACCTCCAGGATGACCGATGAAGGCAACTGAACGGCGACCGGCGCGTCATCGATGATCTGAACGAAGCAACCCTCGATACCGTCGACGATATAGCCGGCGGCGTCGCCAACGACATCGGCATCGAGCGTGTATTGAGTGTAGTCCTCGTTGTCCATGAACACGTACGCCTCGCCATCCTTGTAGGAAAATGCGACGGGTCGACGCGTCACTTCCGTCTCCTTGATCTCGTCATCCGAACGCAGCGAAAGATCGCATTTCACGCCGCCGGGAACGCTGTACATGATGAAGCGGAAGGTCACATTGCCGCTGCGGCCCTGTGCCGAGCTGCGTTCGATATCACGTACCTGGTAAACCTTGCCGTCGTGTTCAACGACGTTGCCGCGCTTTACATCAGATGCTTTCATTGTGGGGCCGGGAGTAGGGAATGGGGAGTGGGAGAAGGAAAAGCAAAAGCAAAAGCAAAAGCAAAAGCAAAAGCAAAAGCAATGGGCATGGGAATCAGGGCTTTGGCAGGAAGACCGGATCAGCAGGAACTACTTTTCCGATTTCCCTCTCCCCACTCCCAGCTATTTCGGCGCCAAGCGCACTGCGCCATCGAGTCGGATCGTTTCACCGTTCAGATAGCGGTTGCCGAGGATATGCGAAACAAGTTCCGCGAATTCGCGTGAAGTGCCCAGGCGCGAAGGGAACGGAATCGAGG
>NZ_JBAWHJ010000150.1:0-9130 GCF_049593775.1 Dokdonella sp.
GCTGCTCTATAGCGATGGACTCGACGAGGCCGAAAACGAAGACGCCCAACCGTTCGGCATCGAGCGGGCGCGCGACGCCATGGCCGCAGCTTCAAACGGAGATGCACCGACAGTACTGGCATCCATCAATACGGCCTTGACTGAATTCGTTGGCAAGGCGAACGCCTCTGACGACCTGACCCTGCTGCTGCTCAGTCGTGACTCCGAGGTCGCGACAAGCTGAATCAGTGTTGCATTACCGGCGGCAGCGTCACTGTCCAATTGGTGACAGGACTTTCCTCACGCGCGATAAAAGCTCACCTGGCAGCGCATCACGCGACTCGGTAGGCGGTTCGGCACCGAGCACGCTGGCAACGCGAGCGGCCAGCGAATCCACAACTGCCTTTTTGGGCTTGTTCGCGGCAGGCTTGGCTGGCTCTGGCTTGGGCGATTGAGGCTTGGCTGCAGCGGCCTCCGGCGGTGCAGGCTTGGCGGCAACGGGCTTGGGGGCCACCGGTTTGTCGGCATCTGGCGTACTCGCCTCGGCTTTGCCCGACGCGGGTTTGGCAGCCGCGGGCTTGCCGGGGGCTGTCTTTATTTTCTGCGCGAGAGCAGCGTCGCGGTCTGGAAGTATCTTGAACAACTGGGTAAAGCCGGCGACGTCAAACACCTGGCGCACGGTCGGATTGAGCCCTGCAAGGCGCAAGCTGCCGTTGCCGTCCACACCCTTGCCAAGCATCAGCAGGACTCGCAATCCCGCACTGCTGACGTAGCCGACGCCGGCAAGATTGATGATGAAGTCGCGCGCGCCTGTTTCGAGCAGATCCTGAACAGCCAGCTCGAGGTCTGCCGAGGTATCGGTATCAAGGCGTCCCTTCAGATCCAGTACCAGGATATCGCCTACCGTCTCGTCGCGAATCTCGAGTGACATGGGTCAATCCGGCCTATTCATGAATAGGCGCGATGATCGCGCAGGACGCTGCGTTTGCTTCGCGACAAAGGTGATAGCCGGCGTTTTCGCCGAATGAGCGAAACGCCGTGTGGATGCAAGGGAAGAGTGAGCGCCTGCGAAATTCATGGATAGCCTGGCCTAGCCTTCACGGAAGACGAAACGGGCCATGCCGATCTGGACAACGTCCTCGTGCCGCAGCACGCGCTCCTTGATCGACTCGGCGTTGACCCTGGTGCCCGACTTGCTGCCTAGATCGCTCAAGGTATAGCCCTTGGAGTCAACCGTAATCTGGGCATGCTTGGCCTCGACGCCGGGGCCTCCGATTCGCACCTCGTTGGCGGCATCGGCACCCAGCGAGATGGGCTTGGGTGGCAACGGTATCGCGGATCGTCCCGCCTCCGGATTCTGCGGAACAAGGCGTGCAGTGCGCAGCGACATCGTTGAGCTTGGTCCAAAACCAGGCTGCTTGCCGTCAGCTCCGGGAATTGGTGGTGCGCCCGGCACTTTCGGCGGCTCGGGGATTTTCAGGACCTGCAGGATCTGAGTCTGCGCTGCGGGCGGCTCGTCACGGGCAGGACCCGGCGGCGCTGCGGGAGGAAGCGGCGGTGGCTCGGGTGCAGCCGGCATTTCCTGCGTGCTTGCAGGTCCCGGATCTGCTCCCTGAAGCAATTCCTCTTCGCTCGCGAAAACCTCGAGGAAGCGCGCGCGCAATGCCTCGCCCTGCTTGTGCGCCACGGCGCGTTCGGCGAGCGCCGTCTCGATATCTTTCAGGCGCGATTTGTAGGCCTCGTCATCGAATTCGCCCAGTTTTCTGCGCAATTCAATTTCCTGACGGTCCAGCTTTACCGCTTCGTGAGCTTCGGCGATATCACTCAATGCGCCGCGCAAGCGGGCATAGGAATCCCGGGCTTGCTGGCGCATCGGGTCCGCTTTGGCTTCAAGCGCAGCAAGTTGTCTTGCATAGTCGGCGTTGACGCGACTGAACACTGCGGGGTCGAAATCGGCCTTGACGGCCTCCAGGCCAGACAGGCGCTCGCGCAGGATGTCGGCCTCTTCCTTGAGCGCCTTGAGGGCGTCGATGACACCGAGATCCACATCGGACAAGGATTCGGGCAATTCTCTGACACTCATCATTTTCGCTCTCCCAGCCACCTCAGGCGGCGGCAAATTCGACTTCCACTGCACCAAACCGCAATTTGTCACCCGGCTTGATGGGCACATCCACGCCAGTGACGACACGGACGTTGTTGACGAAGGTTCCGTTTACGGTGCCAGATTCTTCGCGCACGAAGAACAACTGCCCCTGACGAACCAGTTTGGCATGCTTGCGGCTCAAGCTGCGGGTTGGGTCGACGCTGCTCAGGTTGACCTCCGGATTGATGCCGGCGGAGGGATCAGGTCGCCCGACCAGGAATTCATTCATTCCCGGATCCAGCGGGAATGATTTGCCATCCGCATGTTTGAGCAGACACGCCGCCCTTGTGGATGGGGATGATGGCGGTGGCGGTGGTGGCGACGGCACCGCCGGCGGCTCTGGCTTGTTCCTCGCCGCCTTGCCCGCCTCCCTGGACTTGGGCAACGCTGCTGTCGAAGGCGCAGCCCGCCCGGAACCAGAAGGCTTGCCCGCTCCGGAGCTCGTCAACAGCGCCTCGGTCAACTGGTTTTCGCAATCAAGATGCCGCTGGGCCAGCGTACGCATGATGGAAACGGCGATTTCCACGTTTTCACTCAGAAGGCCTGCGAACGCCTCGCGCTCGATCCTGAGCAGGCGCGCCGGTTCGCTTGCGATAGCGCTGGCTGATCGCGGCTGCCCGGAAAGCATGGACAATTCCCCAAAAAATTCGCCCGGTCCAAGACGCGCCACAGGCTCTTCACCTCGCGCCGCCAGAAAGATCTCAACCACCCCGGATTCGACAATGAATAAGGTCTGCCCGGGATCGCCCTCGGCAAACACGGCCTGGCCGGCCGGTACATCGAGGGTGAATTCGGCAGTTTTGCTCATGGAAAACAGACTCTGGCGCGGCAGGAATCAGCCCGGACCCGCGATTATGCCGAGCGCGCCACGCCAGCGGCAACCTGCGTGGCCGGGGAATACCCATTCCTGCTGCAGCAGGATTCCGATTCTTGCACCAGGTTCGTGAGCCTGACCCGAGCAAGACTGATCCTGCAGGCCATCAATGCGCATTCATGCCCGCGGGAGCTGACTGCGCCACCCCGAAGGGCAAGCTGGCGCCGATTTTCGTTGCGCGAACTGGGGCGTCCGTTCCCTGCGAGCGACTGATTGCCGCAGCTTCGACTGTTTATCACCGGGGTTAGTTGCGACTCCTGAAAGCCTACTGATATCATTCGCCGGCTCAGCGGGCGGCATTTTTTGCCGATCCGCCGTTTCAACACGACATTCGGGACAGGCTCAGGTGCGCAATTCCATCGCCCACGGTTGGCGGGTGGCAGTTCGCACCACGCTATTACAGATCGGCGCAACCATATTGGTTGCCCTGATTGCCTCGATGTTCGGTTTGCGGATCGGCCTGGCCACCCTCGCGGGCGGCGCCATCATCGCAATCGGGAACATGGTTTTTGCAGTGCGCCTGTTCGGGCGGGGAATCGCTCCGGCACGTAACACACTGCGCTCCGCCTATGCGGCGGAGGTATTGAAGTGGTTCTGGCTGTGTCTGGCGCTGTATATCGCCATCGCAGTCGTGAAACTGCCATTCACCGGACTGATCACCGGCGTCCTGGCAGCACAGTTTTCATTCTGGATCGCCCTAATCGCAATCAGGTAACCCGATGGCCAGCGAACACGCTCCGGCGAACATGACCGACTACATCAAGCATCACTTGCAGCATCTGCAGGTGCAGGTGCCTGGTACGGAAAGTCAGTTCTTCCTGATCAACGTCGACAGCGTGCTGTTCAAGCTGCTTGCTTGCGTGCTGTTCGTGTGGGTTTTCCTGCGCGTTTCGCGACGCGCCACGTCCGGCGTACCCGGAAAGCTGCAATGCGCCATAGAAATGATCGTCTCGTTCGTCGACGGCATGGTCCGCGAGACCTTCCACGGCAGAAGCAAGATCATCGCGCCGATGTCGATCACCATTTTCGGCCTCGTTTTCATCATGAATTTCATGGACATGATTCCGGTCGATGCCCTGCCCGCAGCGGGCGCTGCCGCCGGCATCAACTATCTGCGAGTCGTGCCGACTGCAGACATCAACACCACGGCCGGCATGGCCATCACCGTTTTCCTGCTGATCCAGTACATGGGTCTCAAGCACAAGGGCGTTGTAGGCTTTTTCAAGGAGTGGTTCACCGCGCCGTTCGGCCCGTGGTTCGCTCCGTTCAACCTGCTGCTGCGCGTGATCGAAGAAGCGGTGCGCCCCCTTTCGCTTTCATTGCGACTGTTTGGCAACATGTATGCCGGTGAGCTGATCTTCATCCTTATCGCTGTCATGACGCTGGGCGCCACGCTGGATCAGTTCTCGACTTATCTGCTTGGCGCCGGGCAATTCATCGCCGGCTTCGTGTGGACCGCGTTCCACGTGCTGATCATCACCCTGCAGGCGTTCATCTTCATGACGCTGACCATCGTCTACCTGAGCATGGCGGCAGAACATCACTAGAACGCTCGAACGAATTCAATTGCAACAGCCAACAATCGGGCGAACCTGCCCACGCCATTCAACCAGAACCTGATTTTTTCTTTAACCAGACCAGATCCAACCGGAGAGAACCATGGAAACCATTGCCAATATTGCCCAAGTCGGCGACCTGCTCAGCATGACGGTCATTGCCGCCGCCCTCCTGATCGGACTCGGCGCACTCGGAACGGCGATCGGCTTCGCCCTGCTCGGCGGAAAGTTCCTCGAGGGTGCATCGCGCCAGCCTGAATTGACCCCCATGCTGCAGACCAAGATGTTCATCGTTGCCGGCTTGCTCGACGCGGTGCCGATCATCGGTGTCGCCATCGCCCTGCTGCTGTTGTTCGCGAACCCGCTGCTCGCCACGCTCGGCGTCCAGTAACCGCCTGAAACCCGGCATCCGCGCGGCGGCCTGACGGCCGCCCGCACGCAGGAGCACTATTCATGATTCCGAACATTACACTGGTCATTCAGGCCCTGGCGTTCTTCGCCGTGGTCTGGCTGGTGATGAAATTCGGCTGGCCGCACATCATCGCGGCCATCGAAGAGCGCCAGGCCAAGATCGCCGAAGGTCTTGCTGCCGCTGATCGCGCCCATCAGGAACTGGCTGACGCCGACGCACGCGTGGCTGACGAGATCCGCAAGGCTCGAGTCGAAGCTGTCGCGATCGTCGACAAGGCGACCCAGCAAGCCAGCCAGATCGTCGAAAAGGCACGCACCGACGCGATCGTGGAAGGCACCAAGCAGAAAGCCATCGCTGCCGCCGAAATCGACAGCATGGCCCATCGTGCTCGCGAGGAATTGCGCGGCAAGGTGGCTTCGCTGGCAATCGCCGGTGCCGAGAAGATCCTCAAGCGCGAAATTGACGCCAATGCGCACAGGGAACTGCTCGACCAGCTCGTGAGCGAGATCTAGGCCCATGTCCAGCGCACTGACCCTGGCCAGACCGTACGCGCGCGCCGCTTTCGAAACGGCGCATTCGCATGCAGCATTGGCCAGTTGGGCCGAAAGGCTGGGTTTCGCCGCCGAAGTGGCGGCCGACCCGCGTCTGGCGGCGCTGTTTGGCAACCCCCGCCTTGGGAGTAGCGAACTCGCGTCGCTGTTCCTTCCGCATGGGGAGAAACCAGACAGCGATTTCGCCCGATTCATCAGCCTGCTCGCGGAAAATGGCCGCTTGCCCGTGCTGCCAGAGATCGGCGCCATATTCGAACAACTCAAGCTTGATTCCGAGCGCACTCTGAAGGTGCGTTTGCGCACCGCGGAGCGTGTCGATACTGCCGAGCTGGAAAAAATCAGCGCTGCACTCAAGCGGCGATTTGATCGCAACATCGAGTTGACCCAGTCCATCGATCCGAAAATGATCGGCGGCGCCATCATCGACGCCGGAGAAACCGTCATCGATGGTTCGGTGCGCGGTCGGCTGGCGCGGCTCGAACAAGCGCTCATCCAGTGAGCGGAAGTATTTCAAGGTCGGCAACGCCGCGATCAGTCAGCCCTGATCGCTCCAACCGCCGACTGGCGCCAATTGCCAACTCCACATACTGAAAAATCCGCGCATGGCACGAGCCATGCACGAACCGGGAAACCAGAATGGCCACCACGATCAATCCGTCCGAAATCAGCGAACTCATCAAGCACCGCATTGAGGAGTTCAAGCTCACTGCCGATGCGCGCAACGAAGGCACGATCACAAGCGTGTCCGATGGCATCGTTCGCGTACACGGTCTCAACGATGTGATGTCCGGCGAAATGGTCGAGATGCCGGGCGACACGATTGCCCTCGCCCTCAACCTCGAGCGTGACTCGGTCGGCTGCGTGGTTCTCGGTGGCTACGAACACCTGCGCGAAGGTGACACGGTCAAGACAACCGGCAAGATCCTCGAAGTGCCGGTCGGCCGCGAACTGCTCGGACGCGTCGTCGACGCGCTCGGCAATCCCATTGACGGCAAGGGCCCGATCAACGCCAAGCACACCGCACCGATCGAAAAGGTCGCGCCGGGCGTGATCTGGCGCAAATCGGTCGACCAGCCGGTGCAGACTGGCTACAAGTCAGTCGACTCGATGATTCCGATTGGTCGCGGCCAGCGCGAGCTGATCATCGGCGATCGCCAGACCGGCAAGACTGCCCTGGCCATCGACGCGATCATCAACCAGAAAGATTCCGGCATCAAATGCATCTACGTCGCCATCGGACAGAAGCAGAGCTCGATCGCGAACGTCGTGCGCAAGCTCGAAGAGAACGACGCACTGGCGCACACGATCATCGTTGCCGCCTCTGCCTCCGAATCGGCGGCCATGCAATACATCGCACCGTACTCCGGCTGCTCGATGGGCGAATTCTTCCGCGATATCGGCGAAGACGCACTGATCATCTATGACGATCTGACCAAGCAGGCCTGGGCTTACCGCCAGATTTCGCTGCTGCTCAAGCGCCCGCCTGGCCGTGAAGCCTATCCGGGTGACGTCTTCTATCTGCATTCCCGCCTGCTCGAGCGTGCCGCACGCGTCAACGAAGAGTATGTCGAGAAGCAGACCAACGGTGCAGTCACCGGCAAGACCGGCTCGCTGACCGCATTGCCGATCATCGAGACCCAGGCCGGCGACGTATCCGCGTTCGTGCCTACCAATGTGATCTCGATCACCGACGGCCAGATCTTCCTCGAGACCGATCTGTTCAACGCCGGCATTCGTCCTGCCGTCAACGCCGGCGTCTCGGTGTCGCGAGTGGGCGGTGCCGCGCAGACCAAGATCGTGAAGAAGCTTTCCGGCGGCGTGAAGCTCGCTCTTGCACAGTTCCGTGAACTTGCAGCGTTTGCGCAGTTCGCCTCGGATCTCGATGCCGCGACACGTGCCCAGCTTGAGCGTGGCCAGCGCGTCACCGAACTGATGAAGCAGAAGCAGTACGCGCCGCTGTCGATCGCCGAACTGGCACTGTCGGTCTATTCCGCCGAAAAGGGCTACCTCGACGACCTGCCGATCGCCAAGATCCTGCCGTTCGAAGCTGCCCTGCACCAGCATTTCCACAGCAACTACGCCGACCTGATGAAGAACATCGTCGACACCGGCGACTGGAACAGCGACATCGAAGGCAAGTTCAAGGCAGGTCTGGACGAGTTCAAGACGACGGGGTCCTGGTAGGACCCATTGGGATTCGGGATGACGGGATTTGGGATTCGAAAGAGCCGAATCCGCGAAACTCCTGGCTTTTACGAATCCCGAATCACGAATTTCGAATCCCGAAAGCAAGTCCCGCAGCCGAATGATTGCTGCAACGACGAAAGTGTGAGGTAAACGTGGCCGGCGGCAGAGAAATCAAAACCAAGATCAAGAGTGTGCAGAACACCCGCAAGGTGACGCGCGCGCTGGAAATGGTCTCGGCATCGAAAATCCGCAAGGCGCAGGACCTGATGAAGGCCTCGCGTCCGTATGCTCGCCTCATGCGCCAGGCCATTGGCCACATCGCGCATGCGAACAGCGAATACCAGCACCCGTTCATGGTCGAGCGCAGCGAGATCAAGCGCGTTGGTTTCGTGATTGTTTCGACTGATCGCGGACTCTGCGGCGGACTCAACACCAATTTGTTCCGCAGCCTGCTTGCGCAAATCCGCAGCTGGCAGGACAAGGGTGTGGAAGTCGACATGGTGTGTATCGGCCAGAAGGCGACTTCATATTTCCGTCGCCTCAAGGTCAACATGGTCGGCAGCGTTACCCATCTCGGCGAAAGGCCGCAGGTCGACAAGCTGGTCGGCGTGATCAAGGTCATGCTTGATGCGTACACCGAAGGCAGGATCGATCGCCTTTCGCTGGTCTACAACGACTTCGTCAACACGATGACGCAGAAGGCAACGATCGACCAGTTGCTGCCACTGCCGCCATCGGACGAACTGACGACCACGCACGCCTGGGACTACCTGTACGAGCCTGATGCAGCCTCGGTCCTCGACCATGTTCTGACGCGTTACGTGGAGTCGCTGGTCTACCAGTCGACCCTGGAAAACCTTGCCAGTGAACATGCCGCGCGCATGGTTGCCATGAAGAGCGCGTCCGACAACGCGACCAAGGCCATCGGTGACCTCACGCTCGTCTACAACAAGGCCAGGCAGGCCGCGATCACCCAGGAAATCTCGGAGATCGTCGGCGGCGCAGCTGCTGTATGAGTGCGATCGTTCCTGATCGCGAGAATCAAGAAACGGCCATCCGTGGCCGCACTAATCATCAACAGCACGGCTTCGGCTGAGCTATTGCAGAATTGAAAGAGACATCCGGAGTATTCCCATGAACCAAGGCAAAGTCGTACAAATCATTGGCGCCGTCGTCGACGTCGAATTTCCGCGCGATTCCGTGCCCAAGATCTACGACGCCCTGACCATCGATGGCATGGCGATCACGCTCGAGGTGCAGCAGCAGCTCGGTGACGGTGTCGTGCGCACGATTGCGCTCGGTTCAACCGACGGCCTCAAGCGCGGGCTTGTCGCCAACAACACCGGCGAAGGCATCAAGGTGCCGGTCGGCAAGGAAACCCTTGGCCGCATCATGGACGTGCTCGGCAATCCGATTGATGAAGCC
>NZ_JBAWHJ010000151.1:0-3279 GCF_049593775.1 Dokdonella sp.
GGCCATGCGCGAATGATCGGCGAGTTCGTCGATGTATTCATCACCGAGGTGATGGCCAATTCACTGCGAGGCCGCGTGCAAATGGCAAGTGACGAACGCGCCGCCTGACGAACACGGCTTCAATGCAGGAAAGACGGCACTCCCTGTGTCCAGAAATAGACCCATACAAGGCCGAAACCAACGGCATGGAATAGCTTGCCAAGCCCCCGCGCGATCAGCCATATAGCTGCCGCGGCAATCAGCGTCGGAAGCCAGCGACCCAGTGTTTCACGTTGTTCGATGGAAAGATTCATGGTGACCTCCAGCGCACCTGAATCGGTGCGCTGGAAGCATCTCTGATCCGCGTGTCGCGGATCAGTTCCAGGCGTCAGCCCTGGCTGATGACGCCTGTCACCCCGCTTTCACCTTCGCTATCCATTCGTCGATCACGCGCTCAAGCAGTGAAAGCGGCAGGGCGCCATGGGTCAGGATCTCGTCGTGGAAGGCACTCAGCGTGAACTTGTCGCCAAGTTCGGACTTTGCCCTCTCACGCAGTTCCAGGATCTTGAGCATTCCGGCCTTGTAGGCCAGCGCCTGCCCCGGGTTGACGAAGTAGCGTTCGATCTCGGCAGTGACATCACCCTCGCCCATGCCGGTATTGTCGAGCATGTACTGGATGGCCTGCTCTCGCGTCCACCGCTTGTAGTGGATACCACTGTCCACGACGAGACGGACAGCGCGCATCATCTCGTCGCGTAGACGGCCCAGGTTGTCGAGCGAATCATCCTCGAAGCCCATCTCCCAGGCGAGACGCTCCGCATACAGTGCCCAGCCTTCGGAATACGCGGTAAATGGCAGTACCCGACGGAAAAACGGCACACCCTGAAGCTCCTGCGCAATCGTTATCTGGAAATGATGGCCGGGGATGCCTTCATGGTAGGAAAGCGTGCGCATCGCGAACTTGGGAGTCTCACCCGGGTCGCGCATGTTGGCGAAGAACACACCGGGGCGCGAACCGTCGAAGGCACCACCCTGATAGTACGCACCCGGAGCCGACTTCTCGGAAAATTCGGGAATCGGCTTGACCTCGACACCGAGCTTCGGCCGCCTGTTGAAGGTGTCACCGAGATTGTCGTTGATGTCGTCGAGGATGGCCTGATACTCGGCGATCATGGCCGCCTTGCCTTCAGGCGTGTTCGGATACATCTGCTCCGGCTGGCGTGCCAGCTGCTGCACCCGTTCTCCTACCGTGCCTTCGACCAGGCCCTGCTCGATCAGGATGGCGTCCATTTCAGCGCTGATCCTGCCGACTTCGGCCAGTCCGAGTTCGTGAACCTGCTGCGGCGTCATGTCCGTCGTCGTATGGCTACGGACACTCCATGCATAGTACTCATCACCATCCGGCAAGCTCCAGGCACCGAGATTTTCGGTCGCCTTGCCTTGCAGCTCGGTGAAATAGGCGATCAGGTCGCGATAGGCCGGATAGACACTCTGGTCGATCGATGTCTCGGCACGAGCCAGCAAATCGTCCCTGGCGGCCTGATCGACGGTATCCGCTTCAAGCTTGTCCAGCTTTTCCTTGAAGCTCGTGTAGAGCATGTTTTCCGATGCCGGCATGCCGATGAAGCCGTTCATCTGGTCGAGCACCTTGTCGACCGTGAACTTGGGCGGAATCACGCCTTTCTCCTCACGCAATTTCAACCCTTCAAGTACCTGGGAGAAATTCAGCGGGAACTGGTCCAGGCGCTTGATGTAATTTTCGGCATCCGAGGCATTGTTGACCTGATGTGTCTGCGCCATGAAATTGGGCTGGCTCGACTGCGCGCCGAACATCTGATTGACCGGAAAATCGTTGTAGCGGAATCGATCCCCTTCAACCTGGTCGGCAAGGAAGAATTCCAGCGAGTCGTAGGACAATTTGCCTTCGGCATCCAGTGATTCACGATCGTAACGACGCAGCGTATCGAGATCGGCCTTGATTTTCGCAGCCATCTCGTCGCCTTGTGCGATCGATGCATCATCCAGCTTGCCACTGTAGAAATCGGCCCAGGGCGGCAAGATGCGCATGCTGCTCAGCATCTGTGGGCTTTCAAGTGCGAACTGGCCAAACACGCGAGCGTAGAACCAGTCGATCTTGTATGGTTTGAAATACCAGACGTTCACGAACAACAGTGCCACCACCACGACCAGCACCAAGACCAGCCGAAACAACCATTTGAAGAACGTTCTCACGGACCCATCCCCTCAAGGCAAACAGTCGTGCAGATTAACAGCCATACAGCATGGAACTGCATGGCCAGAAGTAACGCCTGGCAGGAACTCACCGGATCGCAACCTCGGCTCGCCGGACAAGACCCCCGCATGTTCGGAGCGAGTTGCTTTTTACACACTTGCTGACAGCGTGCCGAGGCGCGTATGTTGGGCAACAACCCGCACGACAGCGGATGATTCATCTGGATCCCAGCCACCATGAACTACCGCCACGCCTTCCATGCCGGCAATTTCGCCGATGTCTTCAAGCATTCGATCCTGATCGGTCTGATCGAGACACTGAAGGCAAAGCAGACGCCTTTTGCCTTCATGGACACCCATGCCGGACGCGGGCGGTACCAACTGGACGGTACCGAGGCCAAACGCACGGGCGAGGCGGCAGACGGGATCCAGCGCCTGCTGGCTGCATCGAGAGCGCCAACTCTGGTCCATGTCTATGTCAATCTTGTTCGATCACTCAACGCGGGTCACGAAGAGCTGAGCAGCTATCCTGGCTCACCTCTGATCGCCAGCCTGCTGATGCGGGATATCGATCGCGGAATACTTTGCGAACTTCAACCCGAGGAATGTTCGGCGTTGAAATCCCTGTTCCGGGGGGATGCACGATTCGCCGTTCACGAACGCGACGGCTACGCGGCCATGAATGCCCTCCTACCCCCCAAGGAGCGACGCGGTCTGGTTCTGATCGATCCGCCGTTCGAAGCGCAGGACGACGAATACCGCATCATCGAGAAGGCCCTCGCCGACGCCTCCAAACGATGGGCGACCGGCATGTATGCGGTCTGGTACCCGATCAAGCTGCGTCAGCAGGTATTGCCCTTCCATCGATGGCTGTCCAAGAGCGGATTCGGCAAGGTCCTGATTGCCGAATTCCTGCTGCACCCCGACAATTCGGCCTTGCGCCTCAATGGCTGTGGAATGGCGATCATCAACCCGCCATGGAGATTTGATCGCCAGTTGGAAGAGCTTCTGCCGGCACTGCAGGAACTGTTGTCCCAGAGTCGCTTCGGCCAACACAGGGTTGAGTGG
>NZ_JBAWHJ010000152.1:0-1803 GCF_049593775.1 Dokdonella sp.
AGCGAGCGCGCGTTGCCCAGAGGACACCCGCGCTATCGATGTAGCCACGCACTTCGACCTGGCGCGGCTGGTTGATGCCGTTCGCATAGATCAGATCCTCGTCGCGCAGCTGGGCCGATCGACGAACCGTGTTGGCGAGAATGTGGACGGTGCCTTCGGCACCTGCGACAACATCGGCAGGTTCGACCGGACCCTCGATGCGAATCGTCGGCGCGTCGAACTGGATGCCTTCGGCCACAAACGCAAGGTTATCGCCGAAAATGCCATCGACTTCGATGACTGCGCCAGGCGCGAGATCGTCGGCGCTACCGAAGCGGTATTCGGTCAGATCGTCGTGCGATACGACATAGGGGCCGAATTCGAATTCGGTGTCGGAAAGAATCTCGCCTACGACACCATTCAGTGCCCCGAGCGCGCCGGGCGTTCCAAGTGGCATCGGAACCACACAAGTCAGTCGCGTGACCGTGTCAAGGACGCTGCCTGAAGTGAAGTCGGCAATGCTGTCGGCGCGAATTTCCACGAAGGCACCCAAGTCGACACTGGCCCCGCAATCGTTCGGTGTAACGCCGTCAAGACTGACACGTTGCGGACCAAGTTCGATCTCGTTGGCGTTAGCCGCAGTCACGTAGCCCGACAGCAACCATCGTGGCGTCTGTGCCGGCAGATACTCGATGAACGATGCTTGCAAGCTCGAATTGGTGTCAACGTAACCGCTCACGTCCAGATGATCGCCAACAGCGATGTTGTCGATACTGCCACCGGGAAGACCGGTCGCCCCGGTGTCTCCGGTTACCGTGACTTCCTGGCCGAGCACGCGCAATGGGTCCGTCGACGTCACCGAACCGCGCACTGCATAGGAGAAAATCACGGTGGCCGCGGCAACTGCACCCTGCGGCGCATGAGTGGCATTCGCGTCGAATCGGACCTCGGATCGCAAGCCGAACTTGGTTGGCAAGGGGCTCCCGGGAGGAAGGATCTCGTCATCTACAACGATGATGGTGTTCGAATCGACCAGCACCGGATGACCCTGGATATCGATGGTCTCGGCAGCCACTGCCGCCTGCGCGAGCAGGAACAAGGTGGCGATGACCAGTTTCGATTGTGTGGCGACGGAGTGGATCATGAGCTGGATTCCTGAAGCAGGTTGGGCTGGCGCGTGTTGCAATCCAGCACTGGATTTGAAACGTGCCAGCGCCGGCATGGTGGCCGGCGATGGTTGCATTCAGTCGCAACGGGTGGCGTCGCACCGCGGGCCGCGACGCTCATCCAGGCTGGGGGATATCAGCACCGGAGTGAGCGAGGCGGACGCGGATTTCAAGAGTTGCCGCTATTGCGGTGTATTCGGGAACAGGCCACCTATCACGACACTACCGTTCGAAATGATGTCTATGGCCTTGCCGCGCGGGTCGAAGTCGAGCAGTTCCTTGCCCGGCTCGACCGGATTGCGGAACTCGATCTCGCCTTCGGTGCCGCCCGGCACGGAAACCACATTGATGTTGCCCTGGTTTACGCCGCCGACGACCAGCCCATAGGATCCTGTGGGCAAATCCTCAAGCTCTACATTGAAATCGACACGGTCGGATCGCTGGCGCAGCCTGGCCTTGAGCTCGGGACCGTCGTTGCCGCCTGGCTCGATGCTCATCTCATACTCGGCGTTGCCAAACGGTGGCGAACCTGATCCACCACCGGGTGGCGGTGGCGGCGGGCTGTCTGCGCTGCCCAGGGTAGCGGTCAGGAATACGGTACTGCCCTGCGAGATCTGGACAAGTTTTCCGCGCGGGTCAAAATCTAGCAGCACCTTGC
>NZ_JBAWHJ010000153.1:0-10849 GCF_049593775.1 Dokdonella sp.
TGCTTCACGTTGTCGACCAGAAGCAGGAGCATCACGGCTGAAGCCGCTTCCTGCAAGAAATCAGCCTGCCAACCCGAGCTTGTCGAGATACTTCTCGGCGTCCAGTGCAGCCATGCAGCCGAAACCAGCAGAGGTGACGGCTTGACGGTAAACCTGATCAGCGACGTCACCCGCGGCGAATACACCCGGAACGCTCGTTGCCGTGGCGTTGCCTTCGAGGCCGGTGCGAATCGTGATGTAGCCGTTTCGCATGTCGAGCTGGCCTTCGAAAATGCCGGTATTCGGGGTATGACCAATGGCAACGAACATGCCCGTGACCGGCACGTCGCGGGTGGATCCATCTTCGGTGCTCTTGACGCGCACGCCGTTGACCCCGGTCGAATCTCCGAGGACCTCATCGACACTGTGGTTCCAGAGGATGTCGATTTTCCCCGCGGCCTGCTTCTCGAAAAGCTTGTCCTGCATGATCTTCTCGGCGCGCAACTTGTCGCGGCGATGGACCAGAGTCACCTTGCTGGCGATATTGGACAGATACAGCGCTTCCTCGACTGCCGTGTTGCCTCCGCCAATCACAGCCACTTCCTGCCCGCGGAAAAAGAATCCGTCGCAGGTGGCGCAGGCGGAAACGCCCTGGCCCTTGAACTTCTCCTCGGATTCAAGGCCGAGGTACATGGCAGTTGCGCCCGTGGCGATGATCAGCGAATCACAGGTGTACTCGCCACTGTCGCCCTGGAGATGAAAAGGGCGCTGCTTGAGGTCGACCGTATGGATGTGGTCGAAGACAATTTCGGTATCGAAACGCTCGGCATGCTTTTGCATGCGCTCCATCAGCGCCGGGCCCTGCAGGCCCTCGACATCACCCGGCCAGTTGTCGACATCGGTGGTGGTCATCAACTGACCGCCCTGGGCAAGCCCGGTGATCATCATTGGCTTGAGGTTTGCCCGTGCTGCGTAGACCGCTGCGGAGTAGCCGGCAGGGCCGGTTCCGAGAATGAGCAGACGCGTGTGCTTCGGAGTCGTCATGTATAATCCCGACCGCTTTTCCGGCCTTGTGTTGTGGCGAATCTGATTCGTGTCGGCGCTTCGAGCTGAAGCCCGGAAAGTGCCGGCACGCCATGGTTTTACAGCCGCGATGGACTTCGATTCGGTGAATCGGTCGTCCGCAGCGGTAGTTGAGAATGGGGTGCCGGGACGGACGAATCAAGAGTTCACACGCAATGGCGTGGTTTGGCAGTCGAATGACCCGCGCCGGCATCCGCATGGCGCGTTTATTGATTTAACTGGAGAATCTGATGCGTATCGGTATCCCGTCCGAGACCAAGACCCTTGAAGGTCGCGTGGCCTTGGTGCCAGCAGCCTGCGCCGATCTTGTCCTGCGAGGCCATGAAGTCTTCATCCAGTCCGGTGCTGGCACCAAGAGCGGTTTCAGTGACGAGGAATTTGAGCGCAATGGCGTCAAGGTTGTCGCCGATGCCGACAAGCTCTACGAAGTTGGCGAATTGATCGTCAAGGTCAAGGAACCGATTGCCGGTGACCTGTCGCGCCTGCGCAAGGATCACCTGTTGTTCTGCTACCTGCATCTTGCGGCCGAACCCGCATTGACCAGGAGCTTGCTCGATATTGGCCTGACCGGCATCGCGTTCGAATCCGTCGAAGATGCGGATGGCACCTTGCCGCTACTGGCTCCGATGTCGATCATCGCCGGGCGAATCGCGATTCAGGTCGGCACCCATCTGCTTCACCAGCCTGCGGGCGGCAAGGGCAAGTTGCTCGGCGGCCTGCCTTCCACGGATCGCGGCAAGGTGGTCGTGCTCGGTGCCGGTGCGGCTGGCGGCAATTCGGCAGCGCTTGCGGCTTCTGGCGGTGCCAATGTGGTGGTATTCGACAAGCGCCCGGACCGCCTGGCCCAGATGATGGCCCTCGGCGCCAATGTGACTGCCCTGTATCCGTATGAAGAGTACGTTGCCCGCGAGTTGCGCACGGCCGACCTAGTGGTCGGTGCTGTTCTGGTGCCCAGTGCACGTGCACCGCGCGTGGTCACGGCTGCGATGGTCAAGGACATGGAGCCGGGCAGTGTGCTCGCCGACATTTCGATCGATCAGGGCGGCTGCTTCGAGACCTCGAAGCCGACCACCTGGAAAGATCCGACCTACGTGGTCGACGGCGTAACCCATTTCGCCGTGACCAACATGCCGGGGGCCGTACCCCAGACTTCATCGCAGGCAATATCGGCGGCGATCCTGCCGTACGTGCAACGTCTGGCCGGCGGACCCTCCTGGCGTGACTATGCGCCGCTCAAGGGCGGTATCAATGTCGATGCAGGAAACATCGTTCATCCGGCACTCGAAGGCGTTGTTTGATTCAAAACAATAGCTTGCGCTGACATTTTAAGGTAACTTCTTCCTGTGGCGCGAGAATCCAAGACCAAGAAACCCACCCCGCTTGACGACAAGCTGCAACGTCGACTGCGTGAGGTGGGCTTTCTGCTGCTGTTGCCAGTGGCGATCTACCTGTTTGCCTGTCTGTTCACATACAGCCCTGCAGACCCCGGCTGGTCACATGTTGGCGAGCCCGATCATGTGGTCAACTTTGGCGGCAAGATTGGTGCCTATGCGGCCGATCTCCTGTTCTATTTCTTCGGTGCACTGGCCTACGCGTTCCCGGCATTGCTGTTGCTGGTCGGAGCAATTGTCCTGCGTGGCGGAAGTGGCCGCGATGGGTCGCCTCTGGAACCGGCTTTTCGTCTGGTCGGCGGTCTGGCCTTCTTTGTTGCAGGTTCGGGGCTGGCATTCCTTCATTTCACCGAACCCAGCCAGCTGCCAGCCAAGGCCGGAGGGGTGCTGGGTGCTCTGATCGGCGGATCGCTGATGAAGGGCTTCGGTTTCCTCGGCGCTACCTTGTTCCTGCTGGCGCTGCTGCTGATCGCGGTCACTCTGGCAACCGGATTGTCCTGGTTCAAGCTGATGGACTGGATCGGGCGCAGCCTGCTTGCAGCATTCGCCTGGGCGCGCAGCCGCTCGAAGCAGGCGGAAGACTGGAGTGCGGCGCGACAGGCCAGGGTAGAGCGCGAGGTCGTGCGCAAGGTCGATACGATCCGACAATCCAAGCGCGAGCCACTCAAGATCGAACCCAGCCTGGCACCGATCGGCAAGAGCGACCGGGCCCGGCGCGAGACCCAGATTCCATTGTTTGTCGGTTCATCCAGCGAAGGTGAAGTGCCGCCACTGGCCCTGCTTGACGAACCCAGTCAGCGCGTCTCCGGCTATTCGCAGGAAACCCTCGATGCGCTTTCGCGTCAGGTCGAATTCAAGCTCAAGGATTTCCGCATTGATGCCGAAGTCGTCAGCGCGCATCCGGGACCGGTCATCACCCGCTTCGAGATGCAGCCGGCGCCCGGCATCAAGGGCAGCCAGATTTCCAGCCTGGACAAGGACATCGCGCGTGGCCTTTCCGTCATCAGCGTGCGCGTGGTCGACGTGATTCCGGGCAAATCCGTGATTGGCCTGGAAATCCCCAACGTCAATCGCGAAATCGTCTACCTTTCGGAGATCCTACGTTCAGACAAGTATGACCAGATGAAATCGCCGCTGGCCCTGGCCCTCGGCAAGGACATTGGTGGTGCGCCCGTGGTCGTGGATCTGGCCAAGATGCCGCATTTGCTGGTCGCCGGAACAACGGGTTCGGGAAAATCCGTGGCCCTCAACGCGATGGTGCTGAGCCTGCTTTACAAGGCCAATGCGACCGACGTTCGCATGATCATGATTGATCCGAAGATGCTCGAGCTTTCGGTTTACGAAGGCATTCCGCATCTGCTCGCCCCTGTCGTTACCGACATGAAGGAAGCGGCCAACGCGCTGCGCTGGTGCGTGGCCGAGATGGAACGTCGCTACAAGCTCATGGCTGCGGTAGGTGTGCGCAATCTGGCCGGATTCAACAAGAAGGTGCGTGACGAGGAGGCCAAGGGGCAGCCCCTGCTCGATCCCCTGTTCAGGCCCGATGCCTCGCAGCCCTCGATGAAGGCCGAGCCGCTCACGCCGCTACCGTATATCGTCGTCATCATCGACGAGTTTGCCGACATGATGATGATCGTCGGCAAGAAGGTGGAAGAGCTGATCGCACGCCTTGCCCAGAAGGCGCGTGCCGCCGGTGTGCATCTGATCCTGGCGACCCAGCGCCCCTCGGTCGATGTCATCACCGGGTTGATCAAGGCCAATATTCCTACTCGTATCGCATTCCAGGTGTCGAGCAAGATCGACTCGCGCACGATCCTGGATCAATCGGGTGCCGAAACGCTGCTCGGCCATGGCGACATGCTCTACCTGCCGCCTGGCACGGCCACGCCAGAACGCGTGCACGGCGCCTTTGTCGATGACCACGAAGTGCACAAGGTCGTCGAGTGGCTGCGCGCCCAGGGCAAGCCCGACTACATCGACGGCGTTCTCGAAGAAACCCAGACCATGGCCGATGGCAAGATCATCGGCGAGACCGGACTTCCCCAGGATGCTGCCGATGCCGAGGGTGGCGAGGACGCCGTGCTCTATGACAAGGCCGTGGCGATCGTCACTGAAACGCGCCGTGCATCGATATCGGGCGTGCAGCGGCACCTGCGCATCGGCTACAACCGTGCCGCGCGCCTGATCGAACAGATGGAACGTGATGGCGTCGTCAGTGGACCCGAGCACAACGGCAGTCGCACCGTGATCGCGCCGCCACCACCGCGCGATTGAGCGTGCCCGGCAAGCCACGCTTCAGCGACACTGTGGGATTCTGCGCTGAATGCTATTGACTCAAAGCTCGTCATTCCCGCGCAGGCGGGAGTCGTTCCCGATTCAAGGACAACCCTGATGCTGCGTGCATTCCTTCTGCTGTTTTGTCTTTTCGTGTCCTATGCCGAAGCTGCCGACACGGCGCGTTCGAAGCTGGAAGCGTTCTCAAATGGCATCCAGGTCATCAGCGGTCGCTTTGAGCAATCGGTGATCGGGCCAAAGGGCAATCGAGGAGAGGTTTCCTCGGGCAGCCTGGCGCTGAAAGCGCCACGGCAGTTTCGCTGGCAAACAACAACCCCCTACGAGCAGGTGATCGTGGCTGATGGCAACCGGGTCTGGGTCTACGACCCGGATCTGGAGCAGGTCAGCGTACGCAGCCAGGGTACCGAAGAAGCCCACAGCCCCTTGTCCGTGCTGACTGACTTGTCGCGACTTGACCAGGAGTTCACCACCAGCGAATCCGGTGAGCGGGGTGGCCTCGAGTGGCTCAGGCTCGTATCGAAGGTGAAGGAGCCCGAATTCGCCTACGCCGAATTGGGTTTTGGGCAGGGAGGTCTCGAACAGATGCGCTTCGAGGATTCCCTGGGCAATACCACCGAGATCCTGTTTTCGGACTGGAAGCGCAAGCCAGCGCTCGCTGTCGACACGTTTTCCTTCACGCCTCCTGATGGAGTTGATGTTGTCGGCGACCCGGGTGCCGATGCAGAGGTCTTCCCGATCAGGGATTGACCCGCGTCAGGTGTGTTGCGCTCGCAGCATCGCGAAACTGACTGCCAGCTGAATCCCCTCGACAAAACTCTTGACTCTGGACCATGGTCCAGAGTGCATGCTGTCGGCCACGGATTCCGGCAAGGCCCTCAATGGTATTGCAGGAGTCCGATCCAACCCGATCGGAGGATGTCATGACCCATTTCGCCATAGGCCAGCTTGCGAGCGCGGCCGGTGTCGGTATCGATACGGTGCGCTACTACGAGCGCAGTGGCCTGCTCAAGCCGGCGGAACGTTCGCCATCGGGATACCGAAAGTATGGCGATAGTGAACTTGATCGTCTGAACTTCATCCGCGGTGCCCAGCATCTCGGATTCAGTCTGGGGGAGATTGGCGAACTGCTGGCGATTAGCAGTCGCGGCGACGTCAAGGCCATGTACGAGGCGGCCAAAGTGCGCCTAGTCGATATCGACAATCGCATCAGCGAACTTCAGCGCATGCGCGCTGCACTGGCCAACCTGATGTCGGGTTGTCCGGGCGAAGGCATGGATGGGGATTGTCCCATCTTGCGAGCTCTGCTCAACAAGGAGGCCACACCATGAAGAGTGACAATACGGTGTTCCAGTCAAGTGAGGTTTCGCGCGCTGTCAGCCACCGTTGCTGCCTTGCGCGAGTGAATGCGCTGCTGAAGTCGCTGCGCGTGAAACACGATAGAGCCGCTGTTGCGCGAGAGTCGGCAGGTTCGCTCATCCATCATGTTGAAGATCTTGATCTCCATGCACCCAGTCTTCACGACATCTGCGCCGGCGAACTCGAGGCCTCGTTCGCTTCCGAAGAGATTTGCGGCGACCGCGCCGTTGAGTTTGCCATCAGATATGACAGTCCACGCGAAATCGCCCGGGCCAGGCTGGTTTTCGCGGCGACGCTGGTCGTTCCCCTGGTGCTCGTTGCAGCGACCCTGTCGGCGTTCGACGGCGAGCTGGGACGTGCATCGACATCCCTGTTGACGTTCTCGGCGCTGGCGCTGACGACGCCGCTGATTCTTGCGCTGGCCGGGTCGGTGCTGCGCAGCGGCTGGCAGGGAGCACGTGCCCATCCGGTGATTGCGCTTGCAGGTGTCGCAGCGGCGAGTGGCTATGCGGGCAGTGCGTTCGCCATGGTTGAACCAGGTGCCGGGTCTTCTCCGGCACTGATGCTCTCGATGGCAGGCTTGCTGGTGATGAGTGTCCATCTCGGACATTGGCTGCGTGTGCGCAGGGTGTCGATCTAGGAGTAGGACAACATGATCACGCATCACAATCAGAGGGCTGACGGCCACGAGCAGGCGACTGTCGATGCCAAGGACACCGAATCCGGGTCGCACGAGGCGAAGCCGACGAACTCGGCGAAAGATCCGGTCTGCGGCATGTCGGTCAATCCGGAAACGGCGAGGCACACTGCCGCGTGGCAAGGCACGACCTACCACTTCTGTTCGGCGCGCTGCCACGAGAAATTCGTCGCCGATCCGGGGAGCTACCTGGATTCGAATCGGGAACAGACCGCCGTGCCCGTTGCCGAAGGGGCGATCTACACCTGTCCAATGCACCCCGAGATCCGGCAAGGGGGTCCTGGTAGTTGCCCAAAATGCGGCATGGCGCTGGAGCCGATGGTTCCGACCGGGGACGCCGACGACAGCGAGTTGCGGCATGTGCGCTGGAAGTTCCTGATTGCTTCGGTGCTTGCCATCCCATTGTTGCTGGTTGCCATGGGCCCGCATCTGCTCGGACTGCATTTTTCAGAATCGACATCGACCTTGCTGCGCTACGCGGAGTTCGTGCTGGCGACGCCGCTGGTTCTCTGGCTGGGTGGTGCCTACTACCTGCGTGGCTGGCAGGGCGTGCTTCACAAGTCACCCAACATGTACACCTTGATCGGCCTCGGTGTATTGGTGGCTTATGGCTTCAGTCTCACCGCGTTGTTCGCGCCGGAGATGTTTCCGCCGTCAATGCGCGACGAGCACGGTCATGTTCCGTTCTACTTCGAGGCAGCCGGGGTGATCATCGCCCTGGTTCTGCTTGGCGAATGGCTGGAGTTGCGCGCCCGCGGCAAGACTTCGGCGGCGATCCGGCGTCTGCTTGATCTCGCTCCGAAAACCGCCTTGCGCCTGAGCGGTGAAGGTGACGATGTAGAGGTGTCGCTGGATCAGGTCGAAGTTGGCGATCGCCTGCGCGTGCGACCAGGTGAAAAGATTCCGGTCGACGGCACGGTCGAGGAGGGCAGCAGCAGTGTTGATGAATCGATGCTCAGCGGCGAACCCATCGCCATCAGCAAGAACAAGGACGACAAGCTGACCGGTGGCACGATCAACGGCACTGGCAGCCTGGTCATGCGTGCCGAAAAAATTGGCAACGAAACGGTACTGGCGCAGATCGTGGACATGGTGGCCAAGGCTCAGCGCTCCAAGGCACCCTTGCAGCGGCTGGCCGACAAGGTTTCGGTTTACTTCGTCCCGACTGTCGTCGCCATTTCGCTGCTCACGTTCGGACTCTGGTTCGCGTTTGGCCCCGAGCCACGCCTGGCCTATGCCATTGTCAACGCGGTCGCCGTGCTGATCATCGCCTGCCCGTGCGCGCTTGGTCTGGCGACGCCGATTTCGATCATGGTGGCCAGTGGGCGCGGTGCCGAAGTGGGCGTGCTGTTCCGTGAAGCAGCCGCGATCGAGGCGCTCAGTCATGTCGACACCCTGGTCCTCGACAAGACGGGCACGATCACCGACGGAAAGCCGCGATTGACCGATGTGGTCGCTGCCGAAGGTTTTGATGACAACGAGGTCCTCCTCATGGCTGCGAGCCTCGAGGCGGCCAGCGAGCATCCGCTCGCACGTGCCGTACTGGATGGCGCCAGGGACCGTGACATCGTGATCCGGAAAACACACGGCTTCGAATCCGTGACGGGTGAGGGCGTGCGAGGCGAAGTGGATGGGAAAAAGGTCGACCTGGGAAATGCCAGGCTGATGGCCAGCTACAGCCTTCCGGACTCGCTTTCCGGCCCGGCGGATATTTTGCGCAAGGATGCCAAGACCGTGATGTTCGTTGCGGTCGAAGGCCGTTTGGCCGGATTGATCGCCGTACAGGATCCGATCAAGGCCGATGCCGTTGAAACGCTAAGGGCGCTCAAGGCTGAAGGTTTGCGTCTGGTCATGCTGACCGGCGACAACGAAGCGACCGCGAAGGCCGTTGCCGCGCGATTGCCGCTGGACGAAGTTCGTGCCGGGTTGTCGCCAAAGGACAAGGCTGACGCCATAGTGAGCATGCAGGAGGCCGGTGCACGCGTTGCCATGGCCGGCGACGGCATCAACGACGCGCCTGCACTGGCCGCATCCGATGTGGGGATCGCCATGGGCAATGGCACCGACATCGCGATGGAGAGCGCCCAGATCACCCTGGTCAAGGGCGAGCTCGGGGGGATCCTCAGGGCACGCAGACTATCTGCGGCGGCTGTGCGCAATATCCACCAGAATCTGGGATTCGCATTCGGCTACAACGCGCTTGGAGTGCCAATCGCGGCGGGCGTGCTCTATCCGTTCTTCGGATTATTGCTGAGTCCGGTTATCGCTGCGGCCGCAATGAGTTTTTCCTCGGTCTCGGTGATCAGCAATGCCTTGCGACTGCGCAGCACGGAGATCTGAATAGAGCCGCTCGCGGGGCTCTCCATTGGAAAAAGGCTTCAGTCATGACGCTGATATTCTACGAAAGAAGCATCGCAGCTGAAGCTTGCTCCTACCGGGCAAAACCGAGCTTCTAGCCCTGAAAGAGACGCTGGTCCCGATGCATTGACAGCTTTTCCGTATCATGGCGACATGGCTCGAAAGAAGACTGCAGAAACTCCCAGCTTGTTTGTTGAACCGGAAGGACTCAAGCCACTGGCCGAACGCATGCGTCCGCGCACCCTCGACGAGATCGTCGGGCAGGGCCGCCTGCTTGAGCCCGACAAGCCGCTGAGACGTGCGATCGAAGGCGGCAAGCTGCATTCGATGATTCTCTGGGGGCCGCCCGGGTGCGGCAAGACCACGCTTGCGCTGCTGCTCGCGCACTATGCCGATGCGGATTTCAAGGCGATCTCGGCCGTGCTTTCCGGCTTGCCCGATGTTCGCGCGGCATTGGCCGAGGCGGAAGCCAGGTTCGCGCAGGGCAGGCGAACTGTCCTGTTCGTAGACGAGGTGCACCGTTTCAACAAGGTCCAGCAGGATGCCTTCCTGCCGCACATCGAGCGCGGCGTGATCATCATGGTCGGTGCCACCACCGAAAACCCGTCATTCGAACTCAACTCTGCGTTGCTTTCACGCTGTCGCGTACACGTGCTGGAGTCACTGACCAACGCACAGATTGTCGAAGCCTTGCAGCGCGCGCTTGATGATGCCGAACGTGGACTCGGCGACATGGAGTTGAAGGTCGAAGCCGAATCCCTTGCATTGATTGCCCAGGCCGCGGATGGCGATGTGCGCCGTGCACTGACCTTGCTTGAAATCGCATCGGAACTGGCCGATGACGGTCGCATCGACGAAAGTACCCTGACCCAGGTGCTGGCGGATCGCACGCGTCGCTTCGACAAGGGCGGGGAACAGTTCTACGACCAGATTTCTGCCCTGCACAAATCCGTGCGCTCGTCGGATCCGGACGCGGCCTTGTACTGGCTGACGCGCATGCTCGATGGCGGCGTTGATCCTGCGTACCTGGCGCGTCGCCTGACCCGCATGGCGATCGAGGATATCGGCCTTGCCGATCCACGAGCGCTGACCCTTGCGCTGGAAGCCTGGAATACCTGGGAGCGCCTCGGTTCGCCGGAAGGAGAGCTTGCCTTCGCCGAGCTGGCGATCTACCTGGCCATTGCCGCGAAGAGCAACGCGGCGTATGCGGCATTCAACGCGGCGCGTGCAGAAGTGCGTGCAAATGGAACACTGGAAGTCCCCATGCATTTGCGCAACGCACCGACCAAACTGATGAAGGGGCTCGGCTACGGCAAGGGCTATCAGTACGACCCCGATATCGAGGGCGGTGTTGCACTGGACCAGCAATGTCTGCCCGATGCCCTGGTGGATACCGTGTTCTACAAGCCGGTCGAGCGCGGGTTGGAACTGAAGATTGGTGAGAAGCTCCAGTCGCTTCGCAGCGCACGCAGTGCTTCACGGAAGAAGGAAGGGCAGACTTGATGCGGGCAACGCGATGCAGTCCGGAAACGAGAGCGCGGCTGGAAAGACGATCGCGCCCTCGCGCCTTGTGGGTGGGTGGATTCGTTCTGGCAATCATGGTTCAGGTCGCATGCGTACCCGCCACACATGCACAGGACGCAGCCGCCACGCCGGCAGTCACCAATGCTCTTGTTAAGCTCGGCGAGGC
>NZ_JBAWHJ010000154.1:0-4818 GCF_049593775.1 Dokdonella sp.
CCGAGCAGGCGTCCGGGCGCATGAGGAGATCACGCAGCCGCACAAACGGCAATCCGGCCTCTGTCTGGCCATCTATGTCGCTGCTTCAGTGTAAGTGGTTGATTTGTATGGTGGCTATGGGTGGACTCGAACCACCGACCCCGGCATTATGAGTGCCGTGCTCTAACCAGCTGAGCTACATAGCCAGAAATCCTGATCATTATGGGTGCCGTGCATTGACCGGCAGACCTGCATAACAATGCGAGCCGAAGGCTCTGAGGGGGGTCGGATTCTAGAGGCTGGGCCAACGGTGTCAAGCGTTTGCGCGCTTTTTCGTGTACGAATTACCGATGCGCTGCCTTGCTGCGGTCGCAGGCACTGTGGAAGAATCGATGCGCAAGCGCGTGTGGAGAGCGGATTCGTGCAGATTCAACGCTATTCTGTACTTGCTTGAAGAGGCTTCCAGGCCGGCAACTCATGGAGTTTTTGCGTGATCGATCCAGATGGCTATCGTCCGAACGTGGGAATCGTCCTGATCAGGGATGATGGCCGCGTATTTTGGGCGCGCCGGGTCAACCGTGATGGCTGGCAGTTCCCGCAAGGGGGCATGCGTACCGACGAGACGCCTATTGAGGCGATGTATCGGGAACTGGAAGAGGAGACGGGCCTTCACCCGCACCATGTCGAGGTGCTGGGCGCCACGCCTGGCTGGCTGCGTTATCGTCTGCCCAATCGCTATGTGAGGCACAACGTGCGGCCGACTTGCGTGGGCCAGAAACAGGTGTGGTTCCTGCTGCGATTCACCGGCGAGGAAGCGCATTTCCGCCTGGATGCCAACGAAAAGCCGGAATTCGACCATTGGCGCTGGGTGGATTTCTGGTATCCCAGCGAGCATGTGGTGGTCTTCAAGCGTCGCGTGTACGAACAGGCTTTACGCCATCTTCTGCCCATGGCCGAGGCGCTATGCCAGATGCCATTGCGGGAAGGGGGCAGCGCCGAATCCGATAGTGCGGAGCCGGCGTTCTCGCGCTAGAAGGCTGCACGGGCCCCCGTTCGTCAGCCAGCCCGGTCGAAACCGATCCGGAGATGCCCGTTTTGCTGGCTGGATGGCACTTTCCGGCTTTTTCCTCGTGTCTTGCGGCCGTCATGGCGGCCTCGCGATGGGCCGGGACCAGGGATCAAATGCGTTGGTAGTTGACAATCATTCGTATTTGCAATTGAATAGCGTCAGTCCCGAACAGGGTTTGGCGATGTACGTGTGTATTTGCAATGGTGTGACTGATCATGCGATCCGCGAAGCGGCGGCACGCGGCGTCAGCTCGCTTGAGGAACTGACCATGCGCACCGGCCTGGCCAGTGGTTGCGGCAGTTGCGCAGACATGGCGCGCGAAATTCTCAATGAATCGCGACCGCCCGCCATTCGTCCGTTCCCCCTGCGGCTTGCGATCGCCGCCTAGCCAACAGTCGGATTGGGCCAGGCAGGGCTGCGAGAGTGTTCGTCGGGCCGTATTCCTCCCCCTGCCGGAATAGTCCGGCAGCCTGCTGGCCGCAGTACTTCCCCGGTATCACGTGCACGCATCAATGCGTGCGATTCGCGTTTCTCGATCATTTCTGCGCAACCGCTATAGTCGCGCCATGCGCTGCACCGTCACTTTGGTGCGGCCACCCCTACCCCACACGGAGAACGCGCCCATGAAAGGCGACGCCAAGGTCATCGAGCATCTGAACAAGTCACTGCTCAACGAGCTGACTGCGATCAACCAGTATTTTCTGCACTCACGCATGTACCGCAATTGGGGCTATGCGGATCTGGCCGAGCATGAGTACAAGGAGTCGATCGACGAGATGAAGCATGCCGATCGCCTGATCGAGCGCATCCTGTTCCTGGACGGCCTGCCCAACCTGCAACAACTCGGCAAGCTGATGATTGGCGAGAAGCCCAGTGAAGTGATGGCCTGTGACCTCAAGCTGGAGCAGCTTGCGGTTCCGGATCTGAAGGCGGCCATTGCGTACTGCGAGAGCGCCAGCGACTTTGTCAGTCGAAAGTTGTTTGTCGACATCCTCGAATCGGAGGAAGAACACATCGACTGGCTCGAAACCCAACTGGCACTGATCGCGCAACTGGGCGAGGCGAACTACCTGCAGACCAAGATTGGCAGCTAGCGTCGAGGCCCGTGTTTGGTCATTCCCGCCAAGGTGGGAATCGCTTCCTGATAGTCGAATGGCAGATTGCCCGGCAGCTTAGTGACTGGCGCAATGACGCAAGACAGCCGGATGACCAGCATCTCCACTATTGCAAGACTCTTCCTGCTTGCGCAGGGAGAACCAAGCGAAGAGGAAAGCGTCCAGTCCATGCTGTCCGACACAAAGCCTGCTCCGCACGATGCGTGGACAAGCTTCTGTATGCGCGTCGGGCCTGGTTAGCGCAAGCCCAGTTCCTCGAACGCGCAAACCACCCGCTGGAATTCGTTCTCGACGCGATTCGAGAGCGAGCCCAGCTCGTCACTGGACTGCAAGCGGGCATCGGCTTCGGCGCGCCTGGCCAGTTCGGCAAGTGGCAGAGCGCCCAGATTGGCGCTGGATGATTTCAGTGAATGGGTGATTTCAGCGATCGCATCGTGGTCGGTCATGTCGGCGGCTTCGCGCAATCTTGAAAGCAGTCGTGGCGTGTCTTCCAGGTAGATCTGCAGCAAGCTCGCGAATCCGTCACCCATGACCTCAAGCAGCTCCTGCACCACTTCCTGATTGACGGCGGCAGTCTGCAGTTCTGCGGATTCACTATTTGGTGTGCCGACGATTCGCCGAGGTGCTGCCGTGGTCGCGTTCGTGGCCGGCGGAGCTGGCGCGGGTGACGGCTCGGTCGAATGCGCCAGCCATCCACTCAGCGTGCTCGCCAGCAGGTGGCGATCCAGTGGCTTGCTGAGGTAGTCATCCATGCCCGCGTCGATGCACTTCTCGCGATCGCCAGCCATCGCGTTGGCGGTCATTGCGATAATCGGCAGGCGTGGCAGATTCCGCGCGCGTTCTTCCGTGCGTCGTGTCCGGGTCGCGGTATAGCCATCCATGACGGGCATCTGGCAATCCATCAGCACGATGTCGTAGTGGCCACGTGAAATCTTGTCCAGGGCCTCCTGTCCATCGCTGGCGAACTCGGTGCCGAGGCCCAGCAGGGAGAGCAGCCTTCCGGCTACTTGTGCGTTGACCGGATTGTCTTCGACGAGCAAGGCGCGGCCCTGCAACTGCACGGATGCCGGCGCCGGTGCCTGCGAGGTCATCATTTCGCTGGACAGGCCAAACATCGGCGCGTCGCGCTGTTCTTCACCGTGGCCAACCCCGAGCAGGCGACCAAGCGTCTCACGCAACTCGCGCAGGTCGAAATTGCCCGACAAGGCGGTCACGCGTTCATCGCTGCGAATGTCCTGCACGGCTTCGTCGTTGCCTGCGATCAGGATGCAAAGCGGGTCGAGTGAGGGATCCCGCCGGATATTGCGGATCAGGGCTATGGTCGGTGCGCCCACCGATTCGACATCGACAATGAGGACTTCATACACCCACCGATCACCCTTGCTCGAGCTGGCGCGCAGCTTGCTCAGTGCATCAACGGCGAGATTGCTGTGCATGTGACTCATGCCAAGCTGACCAACCAGGCTGCCGGCGCGACGCAGGAATGCATCATCCCCGCTCAAAAGCAGGGTACGGACCCCGGACAGATCGCTGCGGGAACGAACGTCGCCAATCGCCTTTTGCAGCGGTACGTTGAACCAGAAAACAGATCCGCGCCCGACCTCGGATCGCAAGCCGATCTTGCCCTCCATCAAATCAACCAGGCGCGTGCAGATGACCAGGCCGAGGCCGGTGCCGCCGAATACGCGTGTGGTCGAGGTGTCAGCTTGGGAGAACGGCTGGAACAGCTTCTTTTTGGCGGTGTCCGAGATGCCGATGCCGGTATCGCGCACGGCAAACGTGATCTCGTAGTGGCTGCGCGTCTCGGCGCGCTTGCTGACCTGGATGGTGACACTGCCGCGCTCGGTGAACTTGATCGCGTTGCTGACCAGATTGGTCAGCACCTGGCGCAGGCGAATGGGATCGCCGCGCACGGCCAGTCGCACCGACGGGTCGATCACGACACCCAGGCGCAGACCCTTCGCGGTGGCGCTGCCCTCCATCAGGGTGGCAACAGAATCGACGACCTCCTTGAGGTTGACGCCGACATCCTCCAGCTCGAGCTTGCTGGCTTCGAGTTTCGAGAAATCCAGGATGTCATCGACGATGCGCAGCAACTCCAGTGCAGACTGGTGCGCCGTGGCAAGGTATTCCTGCTGGTCGGGACGCAGCGGCGTGGAGCGGAGCAGATCAAGCAGCGGCACGATGCCGTTCAGCGGCGTGCGGATCTCGTGGCTCATGGTGGCCAGGAACTCGCCCTTGGCCATGGTCGCGGCTTCGGCCTCCTGCTTGGCAGCAACAAGATCATGCTGCATCGCCCGCAGTGATTCGAGTTCCTCGAGCATGGCCGGCGGCGGTCGGGTGCTGCCGGGTTGCGTGGGAATCGCGGCCGCTTCCGAGCGGTTCGAAATGCCGCGTGCACGCAGGCCGACCACGGCGACGATGGCCGTCAGGATCGACACGACGACAACACCCATGCCCAGCGCAACGGCAGGTAGGCGCGGAAGCAGGATCAGCCCGAGACCCAGCAGCACAGCCACTACCGCGAGAAATGCAATCAACGGGAATGCCCAGCCAGGTCGATCTGACCGGTTGTCATGCGCTTCGTGGTCTGATGATCGCTGCATGCGCGGTCGAAGGCTCAGTTGCCGGCCATCTGGAAATCGTAGGAGGTGT
>NZ_JBAWHJ010000155.1:0-3629 GCF_049593775.1 Dokdonella sp.
GTTCCAGATGCTCAGTTCGGGTGCGTACGCCTTGACCCTGTTCGACGCGGGTGACTCGCTGGTCGAGAACAATCAGGTTCGTATTGGAGCGACAACCGGAGGCATTCACGACAAGGACAACTCGCAAGGGAATACCTACCGGGAAAACTACATTGCCTTTTCCGCCGCAGATGCGAATGAGAATGGCATCGTGATATCGGCCCAGGCCAACTCGACGGATGTCCATATTCACCACAACCTGCTGATCAACAGTGGCATCCGCCTCGGCCTGCAGTGTTTTCAGGAAAGCTGCTACATGCGCAACCATGATGTACACCACAACACCATCGCTGGGGCCGGATTGACGTTCGGTTGGGGCGTGTTCAATCCGACCAGCTTTGGCACGCGCTTCAGCAACAACATTGTCAACAGTGGGAGCGTGGCTCCCTACGCCTGGCACTCCTGTCTCGCCACCGTCCCTGCCGCTTTCGATACCCAGCTCGAGATTGGTGCAAACCTGATCGAAACGTCGAGCTCGTCGGCGCTGCGCGATACCGAATGCAGCGGAGGACCCATGAACATGAACTGGTCGACCTGGCGCAATCCTCACGGCATGGATACAGCGGCTTCGGGCAGTGCGGTCACCTCAACAAGTGCCCTGGCTGGATCAGGCCCGACTCTGGGCTTGCCGGCAAGCGATGCCCGTCGTCCGCAGCGTGGCCATCTGTATCTGCCGGCGACGATAGTGGTGGATACCATCTTCGCCGATGGTTTCGATCTGGGCGACACCGCAAATGCGCGTCACTGACGAGAGACGCTAGCGGAAGCCATGTGACCCGATGTGCTTCCTGGAACGACATTCGCCAGATTTCCTGCAGAACATGCGCATGGGTGACTGGCATTGGGTGGAGTCGCGTTACAGCGAAATCCTGATGGAATGGGGGTCTGGAGGCTGGATCAACCAGCCGAAATTGCCTACTCGGTGATCGCCCTCAGCATGATGTCTGCAAGTGCTTCGTCGCGATCCTTGCGCTTCATGCTTCCGAATCCCATGGCTCGCTCGGCGCGACCGACAATCATCAGGTCGGCCAGTCCGTGTGCTATGGCCCATGAAGCCATGACCTGCCTCATCGCTGTCGGGTTGCTTCGGGGATCACTCCCCAGAAGGGAGCCCACGTCAACAGTTAGGTTGTGGAAGGCGGAATTGGCTGCGGTGGCGAGCCGCGCATCGCTCCGATCAGGCCGCTCTGAGGAGAACATGAGCCGGAACAGCGCGGCGTTCTTCTCGGCAAAGTCTATGTATCCCAGACCAGAGGCCAGGAGTTGTGCCTTGGGATCTGCCATTGCTGCACGCTTCCGTTTGTCCTGCACCTGGACCAGGCGCTCGTAGCCGATGCCAGCCAGCGCGGTGAGCAAGCCTTGCGCGTCCTTGAAGTGATGAGCGGGAGCGCCGTGGCTCACCTTCGCTCGCTTGGCGACGGCGCGCAGGGAAAAAGCCTCCACACCGTTTTCCCGAAGTTCCTCTTCTGCGGCCCTAAGCAATTCCGGTGCAAGGTCGCCGTGGTGATAATTCTTTTTCATCGTGCGCCATGTTCTGTTTCGGTCACATCCATGGCAGACGATAACGTCTTATCTTGACACTGTCTATATCACGATATAAGCTCCATCCAGACAGTGCCTAGATTGCATTGTCGCATTCTCACAGGTGAGTCGATTGCCTCTAGTGCCAACCTCATGGATCCATTCGGGAGTGACAGCAAGATGAAGAAATGGCTCATTCGAATCACGCTGGCCGTGGTCGTACTATCCCTGTTGTCGCTTCTGTTCATCGATCGGGAGCTGAGCAAGATGTATGGGGGGCACGCACGTGTCGCGGAAATCAATCTTCCAGAACGTGATGTCGAGCGCTACGCCATTGTCAATGTCAATGTCCTGTCACCCTCGGCAGACCATTTCACGAGAGACCAGACAGTCGTCATCGACGGTGGCGAAATTGAATCGGTTGGGATGAAGGATGAACTGGCCGACGGCATCGAGACTATCGATGGTGGCGGCATGTTTCTCGTTCCCGGCTATATCGATTCGCACGTGCATACGTGGGAAAGCGAGAATGACTTGCTGTTGTATGTGGCGAACGGTGTTACCCAGATACGCGAAATGAATGGCAGCGAGGAAAGCCTGCGTTGGAAGCACGAAATCGTGGACGGCCGAATCGGCCCGGACATGTTCGTCGTCGCCCCGCAGATGGCGACATTCGACTTGATCGAAGGGTGGTTCGTGGGTTGGACACAGCACAAGACAATCGTTAGGACGGATTCTCAAGTCGAGCAAGCCGTGCGAGCGTTCAAAGCCAAGGGCTACGACGCCGTCAAGGCGAGCAGCTTTCTCTCCAGGGAGAGCTATTCAGCGCTCAGCCGGGAGACCGTGGAGCAGTCCATACCGCTGGTCGGCCACATTCCGCTCGATGCCGATCTCGAAGCAGTGTGGCAATCAAACCAGAGCGAGGTGGCTCACGTCGAAGAGCTCATGAAGGCGCTTCGCGACGAGTTCGGTCGATTCTCAAGTGAGACTGCGGAGGAGTTCCTGGATTTCGTACGCAGTCGCAGTGACGACGTCGCAGATCACCTGCTCGACAAGGGGATTTCGGTAACCTCCACACTCGCGCTGATCGACAGCTTGCATCGGCAAAAGTCGGATCTGCAAGGCGTGCTGGACGAGGCGCAAATTCAGTACGCGAATCCGGGTATAGCCGGAGGATCGGTAATTACATCACACGGTATCGGGTGGCTCCCGGACGTGAACATTTACCGATTCCCCGCGGACTGGGATGAAGTGAGGCGGCAAAAGAGCCTCATCTACTGGAAGGCCTATTCGAAGGCGCAGCATATCGTGTTCAGTGCCTTGCTTGAAAAGGGCGTACCGATCCTGGCCGGATCCGATGCAAACACTCCCGTAACCGTTCCCGGGTTTTCACTGCACGAAGAAATGGAGGCGCTGAATGAGGAAGGAATGACAACTGCCCAGGCATTGGCTTCAGCCACCAGCGTTCCAGCGGCGTGGCTGAAGACAAACACAGGAGAGATTCGCCCGGGATTCAAGGCGAACCTTGTCCTGCTCGCTGGGAACCCGCTGGAAAACATCGATGCAACGGACTCGATCGAAATGGTCATCAAGGATGGGCGTGTATTTTCAAGAAGCGACCTGGACGGGATGCTGAGTGCCGTCAAGAGCGCAAACGATGCGAGCCGCTAGTCGCTGCCAGCGTGGGCGCCTGGACGAACAATGCGCGCGCCCATCAATGAGCTACGCGCCCTTGCCCTCTGGATTCATCGGTATCTGAAATGTCATTTCGAATGCCGGGTTGCTGCAACACCGCTTGATGGGCTGTGTGCAAGGCTGAGCATTGCCAACGCCCGTCACGTTTCGTTCTGGCAAGTTGGAACCGGTTCAGGAAGGTCGTGCCGGGTTTCGCGTGGCCCGGAAACGCGCTGAATGTGCGGCATCAGGCTTCGCGCATTGCAATCTGCAACGATGCTCCGGACAGGTGCTTCTCGATTTGCCTGATTGCCCAGGCCCGAGCGAATGCATTCGTTGGGCTGCCGTTCGGCATGGCCCGGCTAGGGTCGTCCGATCAGTTGTCCATCAAGGGG
>NZ_JBAWHJ010000156.1:0-5818 GCF_049593775.1 Dokdonella sp.
GTCTGGCACAGATCGAAGCCATCGTCGGCTCCTCGTATGGGGGCTGCGTCGGCCAACATCTTGCCGGTTTGCTTGGCCGCCGGCTGACGCGCCTGATCGTGATTGGTGCGGCTCATCGCGCCAGTCCCTGGGCACTCGCGCTGCGCACCTTGCAGCGAGCCGGCGTCGAGTCCGCAAGCAATCCCCAGGAGAGGCGTCGGGCACTGGCACGCGCACGTCAGCTTGCCGTGCTTGGCTACCGCACGCCTGACGAACTGGAGTCCCGCTTTGGCGAGAGCGACCCATCCAGTGGCGTTCTCGGCTGGCTTGCAGCCCATGGCGAGCGTTTTGTGGGCCGTTTCAGCTCTGCCAGTTTCCTCTGCCTCTCGCGCTCGCTTGATCACCACCTGTGCGAACCGGAAACGATTCTTGCCAGGACGACCGTAGTCGGCATCCACGAAGACCTGCTGGTGCCGGTCCCGCTGACCAGGGATTTCGTTCGTCGAATCGGCAGTCATGCCGACCTGGTGTCCATATCGTCAAGATTCGGCCACGACGCCTTTATCAAGGAAGAGGGTGCGATCGCCGCCGTCATCCAGCACAGTCTCAATGCGGGGGTGGCGGCATGAATCCTTCAAGTCTGGCGACACGAGCGGTGCGTGCTGGCGTCGATTGTGATCCGGCACATGGCGCGGTGATGCCGCCGCTGTATCTGTCCAGCAATTTCAGCTTCGCCGGGTTCGGTGAAAAACGGCAGTACGACTATTCACGATCCGGCAATCCGACGCGCGACACCCTGGCGACGGCCCTGGCTGACCTCGAAGGTGGTTCGGGTGGCGTCATCACCGCGACCGGCATGGCTGCCGTGACCCTGGTTGCGGCATTGCTGGAGCCGGGTGACCTGCTGGTTGTTCCGCACGACTGCTACGGGGGATGCTGGCGCCTGTTCAACGCGCAGGCGCGGCGCGGGCTATATCGCGTGGCTTTCGTCGATTTTCATGATCCGCAGGCACTGGCTGCCGCATTGGCGGAAAAACCCAGACTGGTCTGGATCGAAACCCCCTCCAATCCGCTGCTCAGAATCACCGACATTCGCCGGACTGTCGATTCGGCACACGCCGCCGGCGCGCTGGCCGTGGTCGACAACACGTTCCTGTCGCCGGTCTTGCAGCAACCGTTCCGGTTCGGTGCCGATATCGTCGTGCATTCGACGACCAAGTACATCAACGGCCATTCGGATGTTGTTGGAGGCGCGGTGCTTTGGCGCGATCCTGCCCTCGGAGAAGAACTGGCGTGGTGGTGCAACTGCCTCGGGTTGTCGGGCGCCCCATTCGACAGCTACCTGACCTTGCGTGGCCTTCGCACCCTGAAAGCGCGATTCGCGGTGCATGAGGAAAACGCGAGAACCCTTGCAGATCTGCTCGATCGGCATCCGCTGGTGCGCGTTGTCCACTATCCGGGGCTGGCCTCGCATCCTGGCCATGCGCTGGCCAAGCGACAGCAAGCAGGCTTCGGCGCCATGCTGAGCTTCGAACTTGAAGGAGGCGAAGCAGCGGCCCGGCTGTTCGTAGACGGCCTCGCATACTTCACTCTGGCGGAGTCTCTGGGGGGCGTGGAAAGCCTGGTCTGCCACCCTGCAGGCATGACTCATGCGGCAATGGCACCCGACGCGCGTCGCCGCGCCGGCATCGCTGACGGACTTTTGCGCGTTTCGATCGGAATCGAGGGCTGCCTGGATCTCGTCGCTGATGTCGAAGCTGCGCTGAAGCGCGTGGAGGCTGCGCGAGGAACAGCGGCCAGCCGGATTGCTGCCGCACCATCTGTGCAAGCCGGCACGTCGGTCGTCACCATTGCCTGACGCCAAGGCTGTTTCTGAATAGAGTGTATCGGCACAGGAGCCGTTGCGAAGGCTAGTCGAAGTCCGCGAGCAGGCCTGCTCGCGTCGCGCCGACAACCCGGGTGCGTTCGCTGTAGGCCGGATGCGTGCAAGCGAACTCGACGTCTGCGCCATCACGCGCACTGGCAATCATCGCCTGAGTAAACTCGAAGCGCAGGAAGTGCACTGCAGAGGTTTTGGTTTCATTGCTGCGATCCATGTCCTCGTCGGCGATTGCCGCTACGACCGGATGTCCTTCCACGCAAGCCGTCATGTGATCCTCGATGCGCAACAGCTTTTCGAGTTCGGTCTTGCGCATGTCGACATCGTCATACTCGATCAGCATGGTTGCCTTGAGGTTTCCGCCGTCGGGAATGAGCGGGTTGTAGGCATCGAGTTCTTCCTCGATGCCTGCGGACTCGAAAACGCGTTCGATACGCAACATTTCCTGGATCTGATACTGGATCGTCAGGCGGTCCTCGAAAAGCAGGCTGACATGTGCGCCCAGCATCACCTTGCGGTTGCGCTTGTGGGCGAGGACGCGGGTCCTGAAGTCACCGCGCTCGCTGGCGTAGTGTTCAAGGCTATACAGATCGTTGCGGGTCAGTTTTTGCATGATCAGATTCCATAGGCCTGGCGCAGCAGGGCAAGCGGACTTTCTGCGCCGGGCTTGTCTTGATTGCCATGGGCGATATGCGAAGCAGCCATCGGGCAATCACTGGCGAAGTGTGCGGCCTCGGCCTGCCTGACCCGGCTCTCGACAGGTCGGGCAATCTTGCGTGAAATGGCGTAGGTCGCCTTCTTGACGCCGTAGGTCCCATCATGGCCAGAGCAACGTTCGATCATCTCGATCTCGGCACCGGGAACCAGCTTGAGCACGTCGCGTGTTTTCGGACCGATGTTCTGCACGCGCTGGTGGCACGGCGCGTGGTAGGCGATCTTGCCCAGGGTGTTCGGAAATTCAAGCTTGAGCAGACCCGCCTGATGACGCTGCCAGAGGTACTCGAACGGATCGAACAAGTGCGCCTTGACCAGTTGCACCTCTGCGTCGTCGGGAAACATCAGCGGCAGTTCCTGGCGAAACATCAGCACGCAGGACGGGATGGGGGCGGTGATGTCCCAGCCGTCGCGGACCGCTGCGGCGAGTACGGGAATATTCTTTTCCTTGTAGCGCGCGACTGATTCGAGATCGCCGAGCTCCAGCTTAGGCATGCCGCAGCAGACCTCGCGCTCGACCAGCTTGACCGCGACATCGTTGTGCCGCAGCACCGCTGCGAGATCCTCCACGGCCTGTGGATAGGAGTAGTTGCAGTAGCAGGTCGCGAACAGGGCAACCTTGCCGCGCGTGCGTCCCGCAGGCCTGATTGCGCCGGCCGTGCCGTCAAAGTGCTGCATGCGCTTGCGCGCGGTGTGCGAGTCGTACTCGGGCACTCGTGCCTGGCGATCGACGCCCAATGTTCTTTCGAGCAGGGCCCGGGTCGGTTTGGCCTTGTTGGCCGCATTGACGACATTCACCATCAACGGAATCGTGGCGACCTTGCCGACTGCGGTCGTACTTGAAAGCAGCTTCGACGCAAGTGTCGTCTCGCCGTTGCGATGCTTGAGTGCCTTGGCGCGCAGCATCAGATGCGGGAAATCGACGTTCCACTCGTGTGGTGGCACGTACGGACACTTGGTCTGGTAGCAGAGGTCGCAGAGGTAGCACTGGTCGACCACCTTGGTGTAATCGGATTTGGCTACGCCATCGACTTCCATCGTCGAGGATTCGTCGACCAGGTCGAACAAGGTGGGAAACGCGTGGCAAAGGCTGACACAACGTCGACATCCGTGGCAGATGTCAAAGACGCGCTCGAGCTCCTTGTCGAGAGCAGCCTGATCGTAGAACTCGGGATTTTTCCAGTCCAGCGGGTGGCGTGTCGGGGCTTCGAGGCTGCCTTCGCGCGGCCTGGTCGATTCATCAGCCATGAGATTCCCTGCAGTTGTGCGATGCGATCCGGAGCGGGTCGCTGCCTTGCCGGACTGGCGTCTGCGGTTGTCCACAACCGGGGCCTGCATCGCGCGGGCCCGGTTGCGTCATGGGACGGGTGAATCAGGCGTTGACTTCGCCCAGCGCCTTGGTGAATCGATTCGCGTGGGAACGCTCCGCCTTGGCCAGAGTCTCGAACCAGTCTGCGATTTCCTCGAAGCCCTCTTCGCGCGCAGCCTTGGCCATGCCTGGATACATGTCCGTGTATTCGTGCGTTTCACCTGCAATCGCGGTCTTGAGGTTGCTGACCGTGTCGCCGAAGGGCAGGCCGGTGGCTGGATCGCCGACGCTTTCAAGATATTCCAGATGACCGTGCGCATGCCCGGTTTCACCTTCCGCCGTGGAGCGGAACACCGCCGCGACATCGTTGTGGCCCTCGACATCGGCCTTCTGTGCAAAATACAGATAGCGGCGATTGGCCTGGGATTCGCCTGCAAAGGCGGCCTTCAGGTTTTCTTCGGTGCGGGAACCTTTCAGATTGCTCATCGTGTTGTCCTCGTGGCGGTTGGCTGGAGAGGGTGAGTATCAATTGAGAAAGCGATTCGGTTCAGGAACCGTAGCACCGAGAACCAGAACCGGGAAATCGAAAGAATCGATCAGTGCAATCGGAATCCCCTATGGCGAGTACGCGAAGTGACGCTGCCTATCGATGCAGTTCGCCGCTGGCTTCAGGCTGGTAGGAAATGTCGACGACCCGCAAGCGCAGTGCGCGTCCTCCCGGCACCTGCCAATTGATTGACTGGCCAACCTGCAGCCCAAGCATGGCACTGCCGACCGGTGCCATGACCGACACCTTGTTCGCGGCGCTATCGGCGTCGCGCGGATAGACCAGGCTGATTTCACGGCGGCCACCGCCGGACTCGTCTTCGACCGTAACGGTCGAATTCATGGTGACGACATTGGCTGGCATCTTTGCCGGATCGAGAACGTTCGCCCGTTCCAGTTCGGCGCGAAGCGATGCGGTACCGGCAGCGTCGCGATACTGCGGCTGCTCGAGGAGTTCCTCGATGCGCTGGAGGTCGAGGCTGGAGATGATGATGGCCTCGTTGTTGTTGTCCACGATGATTCCTTAAGTTGAAGCGCGAACGCGGGTTGATCAGGACGGCAAAGCTAGCCGATAACACGGTCATTCTCAAACATTGCACATGCTCGGGTTTCCGGTTGGCGTGCCGGGCTTTAGTGGTTGTGCGGATCCAGCAGTTCTTTCGGCAACTGGCGGAACAATTCCGCGAAGCTGCCAAGGAATCCATGCATGGCCGAACTCTTGCGCCAAACCATCGCGATGTGTCGGCAAGGCGGGCGTGAAGCGAACTCTATCAGGCGAACGTGTTCGACCTGCGGAACCGGTGGTTTTACTGCAAGAGTAGGCAGCAAGGTGATGCCCACATTTGCGGCGACCATCTGGCGCAGCGTTTCAAGGCTGGTCGCGCGGAACCCGCTGCGTTCCCCCGCGCCGGCGAGCTGGCAGACCTCAAGTGCTTGATCGCGCAGGCAATGGCCATCCTCGAGCAGGAGCAGGTTCTGGTCTGCCAGGTCGTCGAGCCGTATGTTCTTGCGGCGCGCGAGCGGATTGCTCTCAGGCACCGCAAGAACGAATGGTTCGTCAAACAGCTTCTCGATGTGCAGTTGATGATCGTGCAGTGGCAGTGCAAGGATTCCGGCATCAAGGCGACCCTCGCGCAGCTGACGCAGGATGACCTCGGTTTTCTCCTCCACCAGCAATAGTTCGAGATTAGGAAAGCGCTTGCGAATGGATGGAACCATGTGCGGGAGCAAGTAGGGGCCAAGGGTAGGGAAAATGCCGAGACGCACGGTGCCGGATTCCGGGTCCAGTGTTCGTCGGGCAATCGCCTTGATCTGATCGACTTCATGCAGCACATCACGTGCGCGCATGACGATTTCCTGTCCCACTTCAGTCAGCAGGACCTTGCGAGGTG
>NZ_JBAWHJ010000157.1:0-5588 GCF_049593775.1 Dokdonella sp.
CACTGGCTCCGATCATGGAGCACTGGGGTTATGACATCTGAATCAGTCGTCGATGCAAACCAGCCAATGGTCGATCTGCGTCACTACGTGCGTTGGTATGACAACGTTCTGCCCGCAGAGCTCTGCGACGGACTGGTCGCAGGCTTCGAGCAGATGCGTGACGCCCAGATCATCAATGGAAGCGGCGTGCGCAATGGTCTTGATGGCAGCAAGTGGACAGAGCTCAATCTGACGAATTTCGCTGATCCGGCCATGAAGGGTTATTTCATCAGCCTTATCGACAAGTACCTGGAGCTCTATAACGCGGAAATCGGAGTCAGCTTGCCGGTGCCACCGTCGCACCTGTCTGCAGACCTCATTATCAAGCGCTACGCGGCAGATCAGGTTGAGCAGTTCCAACCTCATTTCGACTCGATCTACGATCGCTGCAATCGCTACATGGTCTTTCTCTGGTACCTGAATGATGTCGAGCAGGGCGGCGAAACGCGCTTCATGGATCTGAACATGGCCGTGCAGGCACGCAAGGGGCGACTACTGCTGTTTCCGCCTTACTGGATGTACCAACATGCTGGCATGCCGCCCATATCCAATGCGAAATACATCGTTTCGACCTACTTGCTGTTCGAGAAAAATCCCAGCGTCGACCCCGGCAACTTGCCGCTCGCGCAATGAACCCATTCTCCATGCAGGGCGAATACGATGACCGCGCCAGTTGATCCGGCGGTCATTGAAGGCATTGCTCGCGACTCTGGTGCATTCCTGCAACAGCTCGATACGATCCAGCGGCGCGCGCTATTCATTCGACTAAACGAGGCTGATCTTCGTGCGGCATCGTTTCTGGACGAGCGGCTTGGCTTGCAGGGGCGCGAGGGATTCTGGGTAGCACTGGAGACGTTGAAGGCCGTTGCAGCGGCCATGCCGACTCCATCTCCGGCACCGCACTATATCTTCCATATCGGCCACTGTGGTTCGACGCTGATCAGCCGCCTGCTGGACAAGTACCCCGGTGTGCTGGGATTGCGCGAGCCACTGGCACTACGTGAACTGGCAGCCGCGCACCGGGAGCTGGAGTCGCCACTCTCACGGGTTTCCGGCGAAGAGTGGAGCGCGTTGTTTGCCGCCTCGATAAGTGTACTGGGGCGCATCTTTGCGCCAGGCCAACGTGCCTTGATCAAGGCCACGAGCAACTGCAACAACCTGATCAATAGCGTCCTCGAGCACGATCCCGCGACCCGTGTGGTTCTTCTGCACATGCCGCTGGAAAGCTATCTGGCCACGATGATGAAGGGCCAGGGGGGAGGGCTCGACGCCCTGCAAAGTGCACCGGCGCGGCTCCAGTTTCTGCATCACCTCATTGGCGAAGAGTCGCCCAGGTTGCATGAGCTTGAACCTGCCGAAATGGTTGCCATGGGCTGGATTTCCGAACTGGCGCGATTCCATCAAGCGCAAGCTGCCGACGCAGGAAAGGGCAGGGTAATGTTGCTCGACTTCGAGCAATGGCTGACGCATCCGGATCAACTACTTGAATCGGTTCGCATGCATCTTGGGCTAGGCGCAGGCAATGCCGACGGCGTTCCAGTCATGCAATGGCCGGAAATGCGTGCCTATGCGAAGAGTCCCGCTCATGCCTACTCACCGGCCGATCGCGTCCACGATCTGGATCTGTCACGACGAAAGTTTGCCAATGAAATTGCCACAGGCATGCGCTTTGCGGAGCGTCTGGCAACGAGCCATCCCCAGCTCAAATCAATCTTTCAGTAGGCGCATCAAAATGCACTGATGCACTGATGCACTGATGCACTGAGCAAGCTTATTGCGAAGCGCAATCAAGACTGGAATGAGGGGTGGCGCGCTGCTCCGACGATCAACCCAGGCCGCATGCGCCATGATCAAGCTACCCTCAGCGATGCCCCGCAACTGCCCTGCAGGGAGCGATGTGTTTCTGCGGGCACGCGAAAAGAATGCCGTGACTCAAGCGGGTTCCGAAATCATGGAAAATCTGTCGCCGTCGTTGCTGTTGACCTAGGCGTCCGACCACATCCGGAACAGGTTGTTGCGCAGCGAGCCAAGCATCAACAGCATGCGAAGTTCGGCCTGCTCTCCTCGCGAGGTTTCGATAGTGCGAGCCTCTTCGAGCTGTTGCAGCAATTCGCGATGTTGCGCGTTCGGAATGTAGCTCTGCAGCCAGGTGATGCCGACGAGGCGAACGCCCCGGGTCACCGCAGCAACCTGATGGATCGTGGTTGACGGGTATAGCACCGCGTCGCCAGCAGCCAGTTTGACCGGCAGCACGTGCTGACCCTGGGCGATCATCAGTTCGCCGCCGTCGTAATCGTCCGGATCGGACAGGAATACGGTGCAGGAGACATCCGAGCGCATCGGGGGCTGTGATGGAAAAAGCGCTTCGTCCATGTGCCAGCCGTACTTCATGCCTGGCTCGTAACGGGAAATGGTCGGATTGGCCATGTTTTTCGGGAATGCCGAAACGTACATGTCCGGATGACGAAACAGGGCATCGCGCAGGATTTTTCCGGGCTCGATAGCGTCCGGATCGGATTGCGCGATCTGCATGTTGTTCTTCAGCGGATTGTGCTGATTGGAAATGCGCCCATCGACAAACTGCGCTCGCCCTGCAATGGCGCGCAAACTGGCAAGCTCGGCGGGTTCGAGCACATTGCGAAGATGCTGGATCATCGGATGTCTGGCCTCGGCTGTCCTCGGGCCTGCAGTATCGCACTCCCGAAAGCCGGCCTCATACCGCAGGCTTGATTCCGGGCGGGGCAGATTGCCTCATGTGTCGAGCCGCTTCGTTTCCGACAGCGCAAGACTAAGGGCTTGCGAACCGCCGGGACCGACGCTACTCAGAAATGCGCGTCTTCGAAGCCTTCATCCATCGGTGTTTCGCCGCCTTCGGCCAGACGGATCTTGAGGGCCAGGCCGTCGCGCGAATCGGCCTTGTTCAGGGCTTCCTCGAGTTCGATGAGCCCTTCCTTGTAGAGCGTATAGAGCGCCCGATCGAAGGTCTGCATGCCCTCCTGCAGGCTGCGGTCCATGGCTTCCTTCATTTCATGGATCTGGCCGCGGCGAATCATGTCGCGAATCAATGGCGTATTGAGCAGCACCTCGACCGCAGGCAGGCGTCGGCCATCCTTGCCCATGACCAGGCGCTGCGAAATGACCGCGCGCAGGTTCAGGGCAAGGTTCATCAGAATGTTGCGGTGCGCAGACTCGGGGAAGAAGTTGAGGATGCGCTCCAGGGTCTGGTCGGCATTGTTGGAATGCAGGGTCGCCAGGCACAGATGGCCGGTTTCGGAGAATGAAATGGCCGCCTCCATGGTTTCGGCGTCGCGGATTTCGCCGATCAGGATGACATCCGGCGCCTCGCGCATCGCGTTCTTCAAGGCCTCATGGTAGCTATGTGTGTCGAGCCCGACCTCGCGCTGGTTGACCACGGATTTCTTGTGCCGATACAGGTACTCGATGGGATCCTCGACGGTGAGGATATGCCCTGATGTACTCGAGTTGCGCTGGTCGATCATCGCGGCCAGGGTCGTCGACTTGCCCGAGCCGGTGGCGCCGACAACGAGAATGAGCCCGCGTGGCTCCAGGATCAGGTCCTTGAACAACTGCGGCAGTCGCAGTTGTTCGATGGTCGGGATCTCGCTCTTGATCGCACGGATGACCATGCCGACTTCGCCGCGCTGCTTGAATACGTTGATGCGGAAGCGGCCCGCATCCTTCACTGCAATGGCCATGTTCAGCTCGAGATTCTTCTCGAACTGCGGAACCTGGCCCTCGTCCATCAAGGAGTAGGCGATTTTCTTGACCATGCCGCCGGGCAGGCCGGTATTGCCGAGCGGATACAGCTTGCCTTCGACCTTGATGTTCACCGGGGCGCCTGTCGTCAGGAACATGTCCGACGCGCCTTTCTCGGTCATCAGCTTGAGAAAATACCCGATATCCATCTGATCAATTCCCCTGAAACGTGATTCCAATCCAATCAAGATCGTTGCGATTGCGGGCGAGCCTTCCCACAATAGGGAAATGCTCCGCGCGCAGAGAACAGTTATGACACCAAGCGGTATGAAAATCCATGCTCCAATCGTCGTTTCCCTGGCCCTGTTGTTGGCAGCCTGCGGCCCGACGCGTCCGCCGCCGGATGTGCTCGGCAATGCCCCGCAGCGTTTGGCCAGTGCGCGCAGCGCCGATGCCCAGACCTACGCGCCGCTGGAGCTGCGATTTGCGGAAGACAAGCTCCGCCAGGCCAGGCTTGCCAGCCAGGATGGCGATTTCAAAGAGGCCAGCGCTCTGGCTGAGGAATCTTCGGTCAATAGCGAACTGGCCATGACCAAGGCCAAGCTCGGCAAGCTGCGTGAGTCTGTTGATGACCTCAAGCAGGAAAATGCAGAGATCGAGCGTGTCCTCAGCAGCAGCGAAGGCAGCTACGGAGAATCGCCATGATCCGCCTTATCCTCGCCGCAGCGCTGGTTTTCGCTGCGCTACTCGTATCCGGCCATAGTGAAGCCGCCAGGAGTGATGTCGATGTCGAGCGCCTTTCGCGCAGCCTTGCCCAACTGAAATCCGACCCCAAACTCGGCACCTATGCGGCCAGCGAGATCGCCAGGGCGCAAACCGCGCTCGAAATGCTGCAGAAGGATGGCCGGGGCAAGAAGCGTCCTCACCTGCTGTACATGGCCGAACGTCGCGTCGATATTGCCTGGGCTGCCGCCCAGGTGACGGGGCTGGAGAATGAACAGGAAGCCCTGCAGCGCGAACATGGCCGCCTGCAGCTGGCTGCTGCACGCAATGAGGCCGAGCAGGCGCGGCGTGAGCTCGACCAGCAGCGTTTGCTGGCACAGATCCGAGCGGAAGAGGCCCAGCGTGAGGCCCTGAATGCCGAGCAGGCCCTGATGATGGGCGAGCAGGCCACCGCCGACGCTCGCGAAGAGGCTGCGCAGGCCCGGCGATTGGCCGATGCGCAGGCCCAGGAGACCGCCCTGGCACGCAAGGAGGCCGAACTGGCTGGCGCTGCCGCGGACGCGCTCAGGGTCCGCCTGAGCAACCTGCGTGCCACTCAGGGCTCTCGGGGCATGCAAATGACCCTGGATGACGTGGCGTTTGCCTCCGGGCAGTCAAGTTTGCGACCAGAAGCCCGTGAATCGCTCGACAAACTGGCCGAATTCGTCGCTGCCGACCCCGCCAAGAAGATCCTGATCGAGGGGCATACCGATTCGACCGGAAGTGCCAATGCCAACCTGATTCTGTCCCAGAAACGCGCCGAAGCGGTCCGAGAGACCCTCGTCGCGATGGGCGTGGATGCCGCCCGAATGACGGCCGTAGGCGTAGGCGCGGAGCGGCCTGTAGCCTCGAATGACTCCGCGGCGGGGCGAGCCAAGAATCGCCGGGTTGACGTTATTCTTGAGGAATAACAATTACTTATAATTTCTGTCGGCCCCCGGCAAAAGCGCGGAAAGACGGTTGCCAAGCCTCGGGCAAAGGAGTAGTTTCTAAATCCCATGCGACCCGGTGTTTCTCTGGAACCCGCATGGGATATGCCTAGCCCATGAGTTCAGCACAGATGACCGTTC
>NZ_JBAWHJ010000158.1:0-13966 GCF_049593775.1 Dokdonella sp.
GAGCAGCAACAATCGTTGGTCTTCGGATGCATATCCAGGCAGCTACAGGGACGATGTAAACCGCTCGATCGGCTTTTCCGGTCTCGGCATGGACATGTTTGCACGGGGCAGGGTGGTCGATACTCTGGACATCTTGCGTGCTCAGGCAGGCATGGCCGAGTCGCAGGTTTCCAGCCTGGATATCGGTTGCGGAGTGGGGGTGTCGCACCCGCTGCTGGCGCCGCATGTGGGCAGCTTGCACGGTGTGGACGTATCCGCTGAGGCCATTGAGGATGCGCGTTTGTCCAATGCGGACATCGAATATTCCGTTCAGGAAGATTCGCGATTGCCGTTTGAGGATTCTACGTTCGATTTCTGCAGCACTACCTGCGTCATGCACCATGTGCCGCCTGATCAGTGGCCATCGTTTGTTGCGGAAGCCTGGCGGGTGACCAGACCGGGTGGCTTGTTTGCCGTGTACGAGCACAACCCGATCAACCCGATGACGCGCTGGGCGGTTTGGCGCTGTCCGTTTGATCACGATGCGGTGTTGCTGCGCGCCTCTCGCGTTCGCGAGTTGCTGCGTAATCAGGGGTTTGAAATTGTCACGCAGCGCTATCTCTTTTTCCTGCCATTGGACCGCCCCTGGGCACGCAGGTTTGATCGCTTGCTGCGTTGGTTGCCGTTGGGGGCGCAGTACGTCGTTTGTGCGCGGCGGCCGGCCAATGCCTCAGCCAGAGTGCAGCACCCAGCGTGAAAGAAGAAAGGTGACCGGGATGGTCAGGATCACCGCGAATCCCAGTGCCAGCCACTGCGGAATGTGGATGACTTCGACAGCAAGGCGCAGCAGCCCGAGGCTGATCAGGAACTGCGCCACATAGACCAGCGGGAATCTCAGGGCCGAGCGTTTTCGCATGGGTTGGCGGAACACGAACACCGCACTCAATGCGTAGGCCATGACAATACCCACGCCATAGCCAATGGTGTAAGCCACTTCGTAACGCATCCAGTTCAGCAGCAACAGATAGATCGCGTAAGCAGCAATCGTGTTGCTGCCACCCATGATCAGGTAGCGCAGGAATTCGCCGCCAATCTTGCGGTAGTTTCGTGTGCTGGACTGGGATGATTCCCCGGAATGTGTTTCCGGATCGAATTGATCAGTCACGTGCGAATGGATCCCTTCGCTCCAGATGAAGTCCTGGACTCGACCAGGTAAACCGGCTTGTGGTACGCGGCGCCCATCAGGCGCCCGACATATTCTCCCAATACGCCGAGTATCAGAAGCTGCACGCCGCAGGCAAACAGGATGACGGACATCAGCGAGGTGTAGCCCGGGTTGGTGATGGTGCCGGTGAAGTAGCCGTACACAACGAACATCATGTAGACAAAACTGGCCAGTGCCAGCGCAGCGCCACTATAGCTTGCGACGCGCAATGGCCAGTGCGAAAAGGTGACGAAGATGTTGACGGCGTGCGATACGAGTTTGCGCAAGGTGTACGCGCTATCGCCATGCTTGCGCTCTCCGTGGGTGACCTCGACCGTTGCGACTGACGAGGTCATCCACGACAACATGCCATCAATGTAAGGGCGACTGAGCTTGAAGCCGATCAGTTGGTGAGCCAGTGGCGCGTGGATCGCTCGAAACGATGAGTACTCGGTATTGAGATCCGGAAACGCGCGCTTCAAAGCGCGGCGCATCAATTCAGAGCTGAGGTTTCGATAGCGTGCGTGGGTGCGCCGCGGAAACAGCCCATAGACCAGCGGGCAGTCTTCATTGCCTGCTTCGAGCAGCGCGGGGATCGATTCCGGAGGATGCTCAAGGTCGTCATCCAAGGTGACGATCCAGTTGCCGCGGGCTTGTTCGATGCCGCAGATGGTCGCGGCATGCTGGCCAAAATTGCGACTCAGGCGCAGTCCGACGATGTGAGCATCATTCCGCGCCAGGTCGCGGATGACCGGCCACGATTCGGCCTGGCCACGGTCATCGACCAGGATCAATTCGTAGGTCAGCCCTGCCCCTTGCATGGACTTGCCAACGCGTTGGCTGAGCTCGTTCAGTGCATCGCAGCCCCCGTAGACGGGGACGACTATGGATACATCAATGTCTACTTCCATGCGTTCAGGGTGCATCAGGAATGTTCTCGATTGCAGTTCGCGGGTAGTTCAATTCGAAGGGGTCGACTGCTGGCGCCACTCCCAGGTTCGACGCAAGCCGGTTTCCAGATCGATCTCTGCGCTCCAGCCCAGATCTTCCCTGATTGCCTTTGCACTAGGTGAAACGCTGGGGACATCGACGCCGCGAGGGGGCTTGAACTCGACTTGAATATGCTGGCCGCTGGCCCGTTCGCAGGCTTTCACAAGTTCCAGAATCGACGTGGTGCGACCGTTGGCAACATTGTAGACGTTGAACCGTTTTGTCTGTGCGACCGTGGTTGCAGCAATGATGGCGCGAATCAGATCGTCGATATAGCAATAGTCGCGAACAATCGAACCATCGCCCCAGATCTGGAACGGCTCGCCGTCGCTGGCGCGGTCAAACAAGGTTGGCACAATGGCAAATCCCTTTGAGACTGGCTGGCCAGGGCCAAAGAGATTGCTGGGTCGGAGCGAGGTGGCCGTCCAGTCGCTGGTTGCCACGCAAGCGTGCAGCAATGCCTCCGCGGCCGCCTTGCCTGCTCCGTAGTATGAGCGTGGCCGCAGTGGAAAGTCCTCGCTGGCATTGGTGGCGAGGTCTCCGTAGATGGTACCGCCCGATGACAGATAGACCAGGTGCCTGCCGGGAAAGTCCGCAGCGCACTCGAGCACGCGCGACAACGGCAGGAGGTTTCCGATGACTTCGAGTGCCGGATCTGCAGCGCTGGTCGCGGGCGTGCTGATGCTGGCCGTGTAGACGAGGGTGCTGCACCGGGCCACGGCCTCGCGCAGCAGGTGCTTGTCCTCGATCGATCCGCGCAGATGGGTGATAGGGCCCAAAGCGCCCGTGTGTTCGGAGCGGCCCAGCGCACAAACCGGCCGACCCTGGCTGGCGAGTTTCGAGCACAGCGCCGAACCAATAAACCCCGCGGAACCAAGCACAAGTACGGGCTCTTTTGTTTCACGCATTTCCTTCGATCCTTGGTCCGTCCCGCCGGGCGGGTAGGCGTTCAATCCTGCAATTCGGGAATGATCGCATAATCGTCGAGTGATCGAGGATTGGCCAGTGCCTGGCGATTGCGTACTGGTTGCCCGTGTATGGCATCAAGAACTGCAATTTCGCTGGGTTTGCCTGAATGGGTGCGTGGAATATCCGCTACCTGGATGATCTTTGCCGGGACGTGGCGAGGCGTGGTGCTATTTCGAATCTGCAACTTGATCCTTTCGCGCAACGCGTCATCGAGTGAGCAGCCTTCGCGCAGACGGACGAACAGCACGATGCGCTCATCATTCATCCATTGCTGGCCAATCACGATCGATTCGAGAATTTCTTCGATCCCCGTGAGTTGGCGATAGACCTCGGCGCTTCCGATTCGAACACCGCCGGGGTTCAGCGTCGAGTCTGAGCGACCCAGAATGACGACACCGTCGCGCTTGGTGAGGATGGCCTGGTCACCATGACACCAGGCGCTCGGGAAGCGGGAGAAATAGGCCTCGTGGTAGCGAGCGCCATCGGGATCGTCCCAGAACCCGACCGGCATCGACGGGAAAGGGGCGGTGCAGGCGAGTTCACCACCAATTTCCGAAACTGGTTCGCCCGCATGGTCGAGAATCTCGACCTTCATGCCGAGGCCACGGCATTGCAATTCACCCCGGTAAACCGGCATCAACGGGTTTCCAAGCGCGAAACAGGAAATGATGTCGGTGCCCCCGGAGATCGATGCCAGCAGGATGTTCGCCTTGATCTGGCCGTAAACGTAATCGTAGCTCTCCGGTGCAAGCGGTGAGCCGGTTGACAGAATCGTTCGCAGGCTCACGAGCTTGTGCGTGACTCCGGGACGAAGCCCGGCCTTTTCGATGGAGGCCAGCCAGCGCGCGCTGGTTCCGAATACAGTGATGCCGATCTCGTCTGCAAGATCCCATAGCACGTCGTCTTTTGGCCAGGATGGCGAGCCGTCGTAGAGCACCACTGTCGCGCCGACGGCGAGACTGGAAGCCAGCCAGTTCCACATCATCCAGGCGCATGTGGTGTGAAAGAAGAAACGGTCCTCACGCTTCAGGTCCGTATGCAGGACCAATTCCTTGAGATGCTGGATGAGGGTGCCGCCTGCGCCATGAACGATGCACTTTGGCGCTCCGGTCGTTCCCGACGAATAGAGGATGTAGACCGGGTGATCGAACGGCAGAAGTTCGAATTCCAGGTTCGGGTTGCCGGTACCAACGAAATCGGGCCAGCTCCTGAGCTTGCCAGAATACTCCGATAGGGCGGGATCGCCAGCGTAGGGAATGACGATGACAGCCTCGATGGACGGCACGCTAGCAACAACTCCGTTTGCCTTTTCAAGGCACGCAAACGCCTTGCCTGCATAGGTGTATCCATCGACGCAGAAGAGGACTTTCGGCTCAATCTGGCCGAACCGGTCAACCAGGCTTTCGATGCCGAAATCAGGTGAGCACGATGACCAGATTGCGCCCAGCGATGCGGTCGCCAGCATGGCGACAATGGCTTCCGGAATGTTTGGCAACAATCCTGCTACGCGGTCACCGACACCGACTCCGGCATTCCTCAGGGCTTGTGCCGCACGCGCCACCTCGCAATGCAATTCCGAATAGGTGATCTGCCGAGACTGACCCCGCTCGTTGCGGAACTCGATGGCCGTTCGATCATCCTTGTAGCGCAGCAGATTTTGCGCAAAATTCAGGCGGACATTGGGGAACCAGACCGCGCCGGGCATCTTGTCGCCATCGACCAGGGCAGGTTCGAAATCACCGTTGGCCCGTATTCCGCAGAACTCCCAGACCAGTTGCCAGAAGCGCTCGGGTTTGCGGATCGAGAAATCGTAGAGCGGCGAGTAACGCCGGATATCTTCGTTGCCGGTTCGCTCGCGGACGAAGCGCATGAATCGATTGAGGTTTGCGCGCTCGATGCGATCCTGGCCAGGTTCCCAAATCGGCTTTGGCGTGCTCGCGATGTCCATGCTGTTGACAGTTGATGTCACGGAATCAATTCCTTTTCTTCGCCTGGGTAACTTAGCAGGAACGGCGATGCCTCCGTCACCCATCAGCGGCCTATTGCATGGGTGTGAGCGAGGTTGTGCCGCGAAATGTGGCGACTGAATCGCATTGCTTCAACTATTTTGCAAGACAGCCCCGATTTGGCAGCATTCTTGCTTCAATCCGACGGGGGTACTATCGTCGCCAGCAGGTCAGCACGACCGGCGATGCCGGCAGCTAGCCCAAGGGCATTGAAGAAATTTGTGCGACTGCAGCTGCAGCCGCAGGAGAATGATCGTGGGCTTGCTCGACGAACTTGAAAACGAAGCGCAGCGGCGCAAGTCCAGCGACGAGGATGCTGCGGCACTCAAGGCTGCTCGCGAAACCGCCTATCGCACGGTGCTTGAGCCGGCCATGGCCGATTTGTTCACCTACCTGGGTGAGCTGGTCGCAAAGTTGAAGGTACTTCAGCCGAAGGTCGCGATCACGCACACACTGGCTGGTTACGGTGACGTGATTGGCTATGTCGAGCATGAGTATGAGCTGCATGAAGCCCGCCAGCCGTCCTCGAAAGAAATCACGTTGTCGTTCTTTGCGCCGATCGCCAGTTCCGAATGCCCCAGCGTTCAGGTCGAAGGATCGAACCGGGTTCGCGCGCTGTCGACGCTGTTCCAGCGGCACAGGTTTGGCGCACCTTTGGCGCAGACCAAGGATACTTCCGGCGAAGTTGTGGGATCAACGTTCAAGGCCAAGGGCCGAATTCCGTTGACCGCCGTGTTCACGGCCGATGCTGCCACGGGTCAATTGAGAATGACCTTCAGCAATTTTGATGACCTGGCCACGGCAGTCAAGACGGTTGCACCCGAACTGGTCAACGAAGCGTTGTACGACCAGATAGGTCGCTATCTGATGCGGGATCCTACCGAGTTGATGCGTGAAGTGCTGCCCGAGAACTATCGCAGTCAGTTGCGTGCGCGGGTACACCAGCAGGAGGTCAAGCGGCGCTGGGAATCACAGATCGTCGCTCGCCAGCAAGAAGACATCGCGATGTTGAAGCGCGAATATGGCATTGGTGCGCGTTTCAACCGCATCGGTGACGCGATGGGCAAGCTGCGCGGACTGGTTTCGAAGAAAACCTGAGCAGCCGACTGCAAGCTCGATTTTTGTAGAAGCAAACTTCAGCTGCGATGCTTTTCTCGCAACCTATCAAACGGCATAGGGCATGAATGCTCCCCGTGCGAAGAGCAGATGGGCGATGTGCCTCATGTCGGCTCCACCGTAGGTTGGTGGTGAGCGCAGCGAACCCCAACATTCTCGATGAATTCAATTAATCCGGGGTTCGAACATCTCCGAACCGTTGGACATCGCTTTGTTCAGCATAACCTGCAAAAGGTGTTCGGTTTCGGCCGTGACAAGGTCACCACAGATCCGTACGCCAGGACGGGCCAGCGGCCCGTCCTGGCGACCGCGATCAGAGCAGTGGCACCAGCAACAGGGCCACGATGTTGATGATCTTGATCAGAGGATTCACGGCAGGGCCGGCGGTGTCCTTGTACGGGTCACCCACGGTGTCGCCTGTCACGGCGGCCTTGTGCGCTTCGGAACCCTTGCCGCCGAAGTTGCCATCCTCGATGTACTTCTTGGCGTTGTCCCAGGCACCGCCGCCTGTCGTCATTGAAATGGCCACGAACAGGCCGGTGACGATCGTGCCGATCAGCATGCCGCCAAGCGCCTGCGCGCCGGCCATTGGACCGCCAATCCAGCCGAACCCGAATCCGACCACGATCGGAACCAGCACGGGCAACAGCGATGGAATCATCATTTCCTTGATCGCCGACTTGGTCAGCAAATCGACCGCACGCGAGTAGTCGGGCTTGGTCGTGCCTTCCATGATGCCGTCGATTTCACGGAACTGACGACGGACTTCCTCAACCACCGAACCGGCTGCACGCCCTACCGCTTCCATGGCCATGGCACCAAAAAGGAACGGGATCAGTCCACCGATCAGCAAGCCGATGATCACGTAGTGGTTGGATATGTCGAAGGTGAAGATCTTGTCCGGATGTTCGACGGCGAGCTTGTGCGTGTAGTCGGCGAACAGGACGAGGGCAGCCAGACCGGCAGATCCGATCGCGTAACCCTTGGTCACGGCCTTGGTCGTATTGCCGACTGCATCCAGCGGGTCGGTGACTGCACGGACTTCCGGAGGCATGTCAGCCATTTCGGCAATGCCACCGGCGTTGTCGGTGATCGGGCCGTACGCATCGAGGGCGACGATCATGCCGGTCATCGAGAGCATGGCTGTGGCTGCCACGGCAATGCCGTAGAGGCCGCCGAAATGATGGGCAGCCCAGATGGCGGCACACACCGAAAGCACCGGCCAGGCGGTCGACTTCATCGAGATGCCGATGCCGGCGATGATGTTGGTGGCATGCCCGGTGGTCGAGGCTTGCGCAACATGACGCACGGGGGCGTACTCGGTGGCCGTGTAGTACTCGGTGATCACGACCATGGCGCCGGTCAGGATCAGGCCGACCAGACTGCAATAGAAGATGTTGGCAGCAGGAATGACGACGCCGGCGCCGACTTCAAGTCCACTGGCGAAAAGCTCCTGAGTCACGAACCAGAAGGCGATTGCGGAAAGCACGGCGGAGACGATCACACCCTTGTACAGGGCGTTCATGATCTTGCCGCCAGAACTGGTCTTGACGAAGAAGGTGCCGATGATCGAGGCGATGATGGAAACGCCGCCCAACACGATCGGGTAGAGCACGGCGTTCGGATTGCCGGCAAACATGACGCCACCGAGCAACATGGTCGCGATCAGGGTGACTGCGTAGGTTTCGAACAGGTCGGCGGCCATGCCGGCACAATCACCGACGTTGTCGCCGACGTTGTCGGCAATCACGGCCGGGTTGCGCGGATCGTCTTCCGGGATACCGGCTTCGACCTTGCCGACGAGATCGGCACCCACATCGGCGCCCTTGGTGAAGATGCCGCCGCCGAGTCGCGCGAAGATCGAGATCAGCGACGAGCCAAAGGCCAGTCCGATCAATGCGTGCAGGGCCTCGTCCGGGGTATGCCCCAGTTTCGAGAGCAATACGTAGTAGCCGGCGACGCCGAGCAGGCCGAGGCCGACAACCAGCATGCCGGTAATGGCGCCGCCACGGAACGCGACGGCCAGTGCCGCAGCAATACCGCTGCGTGCCGCTTCGGCTGTGCGCACGTTGGCTCGTACCGAGACATGCATGCCGATGTAGCCAGCGAGGCCGGAAAGGATTGCACCGACGGCGAAGCCGAATGCGGTTGGCCAGTTCAAGGCGAGGCCGAGCGCAACGAAAAGCACGGCGCCGACGATGGAAATCGTCATGTACTGGCGGTTGAGATAGGCACGGGCACCCAGCTGAATCGCCTCGGCGATTTCCTGCATGCGCTCATTTCCGGCCGGCTTGGAAAGAATCCATCGAATTGACCAGACGCCGTAGAGAATGGCCAATACCGCACAGATCATCGAAAACAGTAAACCATGTTGCTGCAACATTTATTCCTCCCAAGGAGCAGGCAAATCAAAGGAAACCGCAGAGACCCCACAAACCCGACGAGTATAGCCATGCCTTGACTGGCAACACATTCGTGCGGTGCAGCATTCGTGCAGGCTCCATGGGCGAATGGGCATACCCGGCCATGGCCGGGTTTGCGGGGCAGCGTCGATGCTGCGTACGCCGGGCGGCCCGGGTACTGGCACGTATCAGTCAGCTATCGAGAAGGGAGCCAGTTTTGACTTCACGGCCACGTTCTTGAGCTTCACGTATTTCGGCAAGCCATCCTTGCCCGATGGTGGAGCCTCCTCACCACGAATCAGCGGTTCGAGATAGCGCCGTGCCGCTTCGGTGATGCCGTAGCCATCTCGGCGGATGTAGCTCTTGGGCAGCTTTTTCTCGTGGTTGGCGACTTTCTTCAGCGACGCCGGCTCGATCTTCCAGCGGTATGGTGAATCGGAGGTTCTGACGATCACCGGCATGACTGCGTTCTTTCCGGCAAGTGCGTATTCGACTGCGGCCTTGCCGACTGCGTACGCCTGCTCGACATCAGTCTTCGATGCGATATGACGCGCTGAGCGCTGCAGGTAGTCGGGCAGGGCCCAGTGGTACTTGTATCCGAGCTTCTGCTTGACCAGATCCGCCAGCAGCGGAGCCACGCCACCGAGCTGGGCATGTCCGAACGCATCGCGTGTGCCCACTTCGGAAAGGAATTGGCCATCCTTGTTGCGTACGCCCTCAGAAACCACGACGGTGCACCAGCCAACGCGTTCGACCGTGGCCTTGACCCGAGCCAGGAAGGATTTCTCGTCGAAAGGGATCTCGGGGAACAGAATGATGTGCGGTGCATCGTCGGCTGACTTTCCCGCCAGGCCTGCTGCTGCGGCAATCCAGCCGGCGTGGCGGCCCATGACCTCCATGACAAAGACCTTGGTCGAGGATTCAGCCATGGATGCCACGTCCAGGCTGGCTTCAAGCACTGAAACTGCCGTGTACTTGGCCACCGACCCGAATCCTGGGCAGCAATCCGTAACCGCGAGATCGTTGTCGACGGTCTTGGGCACGCCGACCACGGTCATTTCGTGGCCAAGGGCCTTGCCGATCTGGGACAACTTGTTCGCGGTGTCCGCCGAATCATTGCCACCGTTGTAGAGGAACCAGCGAATATCGTGGGCGCGGAACACCTCGATCAGGCGCTCGTACTGGCTGCGGCTTTGTTCAATGGACTTGAGCTTGAACCGGCACGAGCCAAACGCGCCTCCCGGTGTGTGGCGTAATGCCGCAATCGCACTGGCGGATTCCTTGGATGTGTCGATCAATTCCTCGCGCAGAGCGCCGATAATCCCGTTGCGGGCGGCAAGGACTCGGACCTTGTGCTTGCGAGCGGTCTCGATAACGGCGCAGGCGCTGGCATTGATGACGGCGGTGACGCCTCCGGACTGGGCGTAGAGCAGATTGCCTTGCATCGGTAGAGATTTCCTGTCGATTGGAAGGGGGGTGTGCCGCTTGATGGGCCTTGCCTCAGCGGCCTGTCAAGTGTGCCGGTTTGACTGCGCCTGCTCCAGCAGATAGCTTTACGCCGCGTTTTCCCGATTGAATTCTAGCGCAGGGTCGTGGAGGTTTCCGCGAGTGCGCGTCACCGAAGGAACAGTATGCGACTCGTGCTACTCGGCGCGCCCGGATCGGGCAAGGGCACACAGGCGGCGATGCTCAGGGATTCATTGCGCATCCCCCATATATCCACGGGCGATCTGCTGCGGGCTGCAGTCAAGGCGGGCACGCCGCTGGGGCTAAAGGCCAAGGCCGTCATGGATGCCGGAAAACTGGTCTCCGACGATATCGTGCTTGGCATGCTCGAGGATCGAGTCGCCCAGGAGGATGCCCGCTCCGGATTCATCCTCGACGGATACCCGCGCAACCTGGCCCAGTGTGCTGCGCTGGAGTCGCTGCTGGATCGGATCAACCAGCCGTTTGACGTAGCCATCAAGCTGGAGGTGCCGAACGAGCTGATAGTTGAGCGCATCGCCGGCCGCGCTGCAGCCGAAGGGCGCGTTGATGACACCCCTGAAACGGTTCGTGCCCGACTGAAGGTCTATGCCGAGCAGACCGCACCGGTGGCGGATCATTTTGCTGCCATCGGCAAGCTGGTTACCGTGGATGGCGTGGGTGAACTCGATGAAGTGTTCAATCGCATCGTCGCTGCACTTCCGGCCTGATTCTGTCAGTTGACAGGTGTAACCGTGCGGGTGGGGCGGTGCAATCCCGCTGCCTGACGTTGGCGTTCTAGGCATGAGCGAAAAAACAATCTCGTTGTCGCGACTGGTCGAAATCGTGATCGGTCTCTGCCGTTTTCGAGGCGGCCCGCAAGATCTTCCGCACTCAAGCGGCTTGCTCGTGGGCATGCTCGTTGCCGCTGTATTGCTCGACTATGCCTCTGGCAGCTTGCTGGGCTTTGATGACACCTTGCTCGCACGTTCGCTGCTTTCCATTTCACTGCTGCTTGCCCTGTGCTGGACGGCGTTGTCCATTCGCGGTCTCGGCAATCGCTATCTCCAGACCATGACGGCTCTGGTGTCCTGTTCGATGGCGTTCTCGCTGCTGATCCTTCCGCTGGCCTGGCTGTTCGGCAATCCGCAGGGTGCCGAGGTGATTCTCACGCCGGCACAGATAATGGTTGCCTGGCTTGGTCTGGGCGTGCTGATCTGGAAGATTGCCGTGGACGCGCACATCGTGCGCCAGGCCATTGATGCGCCGTTCTGGCTTGGCTTGATGCTGGCCATTTCCTGGGCCATCGCCGACTACGCGTTGAGCCGGCTGATCTTCTTCAATGACGCCGCGATGTGAGCGTCGTTGCCGACTCGCCGATCCATTTCCCCAAAGGGGCTCGCGGGCATTCAGGTGCGCGGCGGCTTCTGCACTAAACTCGACTCATGAAACTTCATATTCTCGGTATCTGCGGCACATTCATGGGAGGCATCGCCGCCCTGGCGCGTGAGCTTGGCCATGAAGTCGAGGGCAGCGACAGCAACGTATACCCTCCGATGAGCACGCAACTGGAGGCATTGGGCATCGCGCTGATGCCCGGCTACTCACCGGAGAATATCAATGCCGACTGCGACCTGGTCATCGTCGGCAATGCCATGTCGCGCGGCAATCCTGCGGTCGAGCACGTGCTCAACCAGCGTTTGCCCTATATCTCGGGGCCACAATGGCTGGGTGAGCAGTTGCTGGGAGATCGCCAGGTATTCGCGGTGGCCGGAACACATGGAAAGACAACCACGACATCGCTGCTGGCGTGGTTGCTTGAATACGCCCAACTTGAGCCGGGGTTCCTCATTGGCGGCGTACCCGGAAATTTTCCGGTATCCGCGAGGCTGGGCAGCGTGGCTCAACAGGGTGACAAGAATGATCGCCCACCCTTTGTGCTGGAAGCGGACGAGTACGACACGGCATTCTTCGACAAGCGATCAAAGTTTGTGCATTACCGCCCATCCGTGGCCATTCTGAACAATCTCGAATTTGATCACGCTGACATTTTCGCCGACGTGGAAGCGATCCAGCGTCAGTTCCACCATTTGTTGAGAATCGTGCCAGGCAATGGGCGGATCATCGTCAATGGCGAAGACGAGCGGCTTGCCGAAGTGTTGGCGATGGGCTGCTGGTCGCCTGTTGAAACCTTCGGAATCGAATCGGGCAATTGGCAGGCCCGGTTGCTCGAAAGCGATGGTTCGGCGTTTGAAGTGCTGCGCGACGGACGTTCGCTGGGCGCGGTGCGCTGGCCTCTGCTCGGCAGGCACAATGTCATGAACGCACTGGCGGCACTGGCTGCGGCCAACGCCGCCGGCGCCGATGTCGCAACGCTGCTGCCGGCGCTTGCGGATTTCCGCAGCGTCAAGCGGCGTATGGAGCGCGTGGCTGAAGAGGCGGGTGTAGTGGTCTACGACGATTTTGCCCATCACCCTACTGCGATCGCGACGACACTGGCCGGTCTGCGTGCCAGCGTCGGCAGCAGGCGCATCGTCGTTGCCCTGGAGCCTCGATCAAATTCGATGCGCCTGGGTGCGCATGCCGACCAACTCGCGCCGTCGCTTGCCGATGCAGATCGTGTCCATTTCCTTCAGCGACCCGAATTGCCCTGGGATGCTGGCCGAGTCGTGGATGCCATGGCTGGCCGTGGTACGGCAGCCGCCAGTGTGGATGAGTTACTCAATGCCATGCAGGCAGACATTCGCGAAGGTGACCAGGTCGTATTCATGTCCAACGGGGGATTCGAAGCTGCACCACGCCGATTCGTCGAATTGCTGCGCGCGTGCGGATCGTCCTGAGAGCGCTGAACTGCTGATGCAAACCGATAACTTGCCGTTGTTCCCCTTGTCATCAGTCCTGTTTCCCGGTGGGCATCTGAGCTTGCGCATCTTCGAGCCGCGCTATCTGGATATGGTCAGGGACTGCGCTCGCAGCGATTCGGGGTTTGGCGTTTGCCTGATACTTGAAGGCGAGGAATCTGGCGAACCCTCGGTGCCGGCTGCGGTAGGCACGGTTGCGCGGATCACCGATTTTCATACGCTGCCCGATGGCCTGCTGGGTATTCATGCACAAGGTGGGGATCGATTCAGTGTGCTCAGCACGCGGGTTCGCGACAACGGCCTGATCCAGGGCGACATTGAGTACTTGTCCGGGGAAACGGTTGTACCCGTGCCGGCGGATTGTGGTCTGCTGGCAACCATTCTCGAGCGCATCCATGATCAGGCGGGCGGGGAGTACTCCCGGTTTGAACGAAGCCACTATGATGATGCGAGTTGGGTGGGCTTTCGCCTTGCCGAATTCTTGCCATTGGAGCAGCCTGAGCGACAGATGTTGTTGCAGCTCGACGATCCCGTCGACCGCCTGAACCAGTTGATGCATTTTTTGCCGCGCTTTCAACGCGATTGAGGGAATTCATGAGTTCATTGAAAGGAAAGACCCTGTTCATCACCGGCGCTTCGCGCGGAATCGGACTGGCTATTGCAAAGCGGGCAGCCAGGGACGGAGCAAACATCGTCATCGCGGCGAAGAGTGCCGTAGCCAATCCCAAGTTGCCGGGAACCATCTACACCGCCGCAGCGGAAATTGAAGCCGCAGGTGGCCAGGCGCTGCCTTTGATGGTGGATATCCGCAGCGAGGAAAGTGTGCATGCTGCCGTAAACGAAGCAGTAGCGCGATTCGGCGGGATCGACATTCTTGTCAACAATGCCAGCGCGATCTGGTTGCGAGGCACAGCCGACACGCCGATGAAGCGTTTCGACCTGATGCACCAGGTCAATACGCGAGGTACCTTTCTT
>NZ_JBAWHJ010000159.1:0-2850 GCF_049593775.1 Dokdonella sp.
CGGATGCGCTCAGGACCGCCATTTCGCTGTCCCGATAGAGCCGACCATAGGCCAGCAGCACACCGAGAAACATGGCCAGCGGCAACAGCACATTGAGGCTGTCAATGGCGCGCAAGGCAATCATCGCGACCAGAAGATCGGCTGGCACGCTGCCTTTTGCGATCTGATTGAGCACCGCGATCAGGGTTTCACCCACGCTGATCAGCAGCAAAACCGCGCCGACGCCAAGAAATGACATCACGAGCTCACGAAACAGGTATCGGTCGATGATGCGAAGCAACGGCGGTGTGCCTTAGAATGACGGGTTTGGCGCCACGGGCAATCCACGCGCAGCCCGTGCAGTTTACCGACCTGCGCGAACTTGCGCGCCGTCTCCGGCATTCTAATCCCGCAAACGGAACCTTTGATGACCCTGAAGTTCAGCTTGAGCGACACCCCACCGGAAAGCACCGATTCTCCCTGCGTAATCGTCGGCATGTATTCCGATGGCAGTATGAGCGCGGCCGCCACACGTATCGACAAGGCCTCGGCGGGAGCGCTCAAGCGCCTCTTCGAATCCGGTGACATCACCGCCAAGCTTGGCAGCAGTTCCATTTTCTTCGGTCTTGCTGGCATCAAGTCCGGCCGCGTCCTGGTTGTCGGACTCGGGGAAAAAGCCAAGTTCGACGCGGCAGCCTTCAACCGCGCCGCACTTGAAGCCGGTCGCGCCCTGAAGGCCCTGCCGATTGCCAGCGCGACCTCCTGCCTGGTCGAACTCGAGGTAGCGGATCGCGATGCAGCCTGGAAATTGCGCACCGCCGCGCTGGCTGCGGACATGCACGCCTATCGCTATACCGCTACCTTCAAGCCGAAAGACGAGCCGAAGACCGCGCGACTGGAGTCGCTGGTTTTCACCAGCACGGAAAACAAGCGTGCCCTGAGCGAAGCCGCCGCCATCGCCAGTGGCGTGCGTTTCGCGCGCGAGCTCGGCAACCTGCCGCCAAATATCTGCAATCCCGCCTATATCGCCGACCAGTCGATGGCATTCGCCGCGTCGCACGACGGCGTGGAATGCGAGATCCTGGAACGCGAGGACATGGAAAAGCTCGGCATGGGCTCCCTGCTCGCCGTCTCCCGGGGATCCGCAAACCCGCCAAAACTCGTCGTACTCAAATGGAACGGCGGCAGCAAGGGGGCAAAGCCCACCGTTCTGGTCGGCAAGGGAATCACCTTCGATACCGGGGGCATCTCCCTGAAGCCCGGCGCAGGCATGGAGGAGATGAAATTCGACATGTGTGGCGCTGCCGGCATGCTCGGCACATTTGTTTCCGCAGTCGAACTTGCCCTGCCGATCAACCTGGTCTGTATCGCCGCTGCCGTCGAGAACATGCCTGATGGCAATGCCTATCGCCCGAGCGACGTGCTCACCAGCATGTCCGGGCAGACCATCGAAGTGCTCAATACGGATGCCGAGGGTCGCCTGATCCTTTGCGACGCGCTCACCTACGCTCAGAAGTTCGACCCCGAGGTGATCATCGATGCGGCGACCCTGACCGGCGCCTGCGTGGTTGCTCTTGGCAAGCACGCCAGTGGACTGATGACCCAGGACGAAGAGCTTGCCGCACAGTTGCTCGACGCCGGCAATCACACGCTGGATCGCGCCTGGCGCCTGCCACTCTGGGATGAATACCAGAGCGCCCTCGATTCGGCATTCGCCGATGTCGCCAATCTCGGCGGCAAATACGGCGGTGCGATCACGGCGGGTTGCTTCCTTTCGCGCTTCACCACCGGTTTCCGCTGGGCGCATCTGGATATCGCCGGCACGGCCTGGAACGAGGGCCGCAAGGGCCTCGCCACTGGACGCCCGGTGCCGCTGCTGACCCAATACCTGATCAACCGCTGCGCTTGAGCATGGAAGCTGAACAGGCCAGGCGGCAAAAGAACGCGGCGATCACGGCAATGCTGGGCGTGTCGCTGGTGGGCGGCATCATCGTCGCGGCGTTCGGCCCGGCTCCGTCAGAATCGGGCATCAGCCTGAGCCTGCCGCAGCTGGTCGCCAACGTGGTCCTGTTCGTGCTCGGATTCCGATGGCTGCAGGTGGATAGCGCCCAGCTGGATATTCGTCGGCCGATCTGGCTGAACATCGGCATCATCCTGCTTGCGGCCGTTTTCGTCCCGTATTATTTTTTCAAGACGCGACCGGCCGGTGCCCGCATGACGCCGATTCTCTCGTTCTTCGGACTTGTCATAGGTTGCGCGATGGCTTCGGCCATTGGCACGATCCTGATGACCATGCTGCAGCCTGGCAGCGCTCCAGCCTCGACGCTCTGAGTAGATGCCGCGCGCCGACTTCTATCTGATCGACAAGCCCCGGTTCCGCGAGGAACCGTTGCTGCTGGTCTGCGAGCTCGCACGCAAGGCGTTCGCCAGCGAACAACCGACCGTGATCCTGGCCCGCAACCAGGATCAGGCCGAGGAGATCGATGCGCGTCTTTGGGCATTCGATGACGACGCATTCATCCCACATCAGATTGCCGGCGACGACGATGATGCGATCACGGCCGTGCTCATCGTGCCGCCAGGCATGGACGTCGGCGATCGCCCACTCGCAATCAACCTGCGCGACGACTGCGCGCTGGGCAAGCACGAACGCATACTGGAAGTCGTGGCCGCCGATCCCGCGGAACGCGACGGGTCCCGCAAGCGCTGGAGTGAATACAAGCGCCGCGGCTATGAATTGAACAAGCACGAGATGTGAAGGGCCAGGATTCGGGATTTGTTATTCGGGATTGGCAGGAGCGATTCCACGCATCCAGAATCTACCGCATCGAATCTCGAATCCCGAATATCGAATCTCGTACACCCCAACCC
>NZ_JBAWHJ010000160.1:0-5047 GCF_049593775.1 Dokdonella sp.
GTCACCTACTTGCTCTTTTTCTTCTCGCTTTTTTCGGCGCGCTTTTCCTTCAACGTCTTTTCCGGTTTCTTTTTCGTGTTTTTCTTTGAATCCATACCCTTGGACATGACGACCTCACTGGTGCAGGTGCACCTTGCTGTTGATTTGGTGTTGCCCCGATCGCAGGGGCAAGACCTTTTAGCGCGGATTGATCTGTCTGACCAGAGCCAGTGCCTGAGGCTGCGCTGGTCAGAGGGCACGACCGTCGCTGCGCTGATGCCGTAAAATCGGCAAATGATCCTGAATATCGCCGCCTACCGGTTTGTTGAAGTCGAAGACCCTGAATCCCTGGTGGCTCAGTTGCGCGATTGCGCCGAGTACCATGGACTTCTGGGTACTATCCTGGTTGCCAGGGAGGGCCTGAACCTGTTTCTGGCAGGGCCCGACCAGGGAATCGAGGCCTTTGTCCAACGCCTGCAGTCAGATCCGCCATTCGCCGGAATCGTGATCAAGCGCAGCCACAGCGTCGCGCAGCCGTTTGCGCGCTTGAAGGCCAAGGTCAAGCCCGAGATCATCAGTTTCCGACAGGCGGAAGCGGAACCGCTGGCCGGCAGGGCGCGCGTGGTTTCGCCGGCTGAGCTGGCGCGCTGGATTGCCAATGGCAAGGACGAGCAGGGGAATCCGCTCGTGCTGCTGGATACACGCAACCAGCAGGAGGTGGCCTATGGCAGTTTCGAGGGTGCCATGACCCTGCCCATCGACAAATTCACCGAGTTGCCGGCTGCTGTCGCGGAGTGTCGCGGCGCACTCGAAGGAACGACCGTAGTCAGTTTCTGCACGGGCGGAATCCGCTGCGAGAAGGCAGCGCTCTGGATGCAATCCGAAGGCATCGCCAACGTCTTCCAGCTCGACGGCGGGATCCTTGGCTACTTCGAGCACGTGGGCGGGTTCGGATACGAAGGCCGATGCTTTGTCTTCGACGAACGGATTGCGCTGGACAGTCAACTCGAACCGCTGGTCGATGGACGGCCTGCAGAATCGGAAGCCTGATGGCGGATGCACAGCGCTTGTGAACGTCACGCTGTCAGGTCCTGATCGGGCTCAGCTTCATCCCGAGGTGCGCTTTGCCAGAGCCGCGACGATCTCCCGCGCCACGCGGATGCGTTCACTGGCGCCTTCCAGTTTAAGCTTGATCTTGAGTTTGTCCTGGCCGTCCAGTGCGTAGACCTTGGGCAGGGTCTGGATCATGCGGATCACCGTCATCGGATCGATGCTCGGCTTGGGCGTGAAGTTGACTCTTCCGCCATTGGCACCCAGTTCGAGTTTGCGAATACCCAGCGGCGTTGCCAGCAATTTCAATTCGGTGACTGCGAACAGGTTTTTGACCTGGTCTGGCAGCAATCCGAAGCGGTCGACCATTTCCACCTGAAGGTCGCGCAACGCATCGTCGTCCTCGGCGCTGGCGATACGCTTGTAGAGTGTCAGGCGTGCATTGACGTCGGCGAGGTAGTCGTCGGGAATGAGCGCCGCCACATGCAACTCGATTTCGGCTTCGTGTTCGCTGGTCAGGTCGAAATCCGGCACCTTTCCGGACTTCAGGGCGCGCACCGCACGATCCAGCATGTCGCGGTACATCGAGAAGCCGACCTGCTCGATCTGTCCGGATTGTTCTTCGCCGAGCAGTTCACCGGCACCGCGGATCTCGAGATCGTGCGTGGCCAGGGTGAATCCGGCTCCAAGCTCCTCCAGCGAGGCCAGTGCCTCAAGGCGCTTTTCCGCATCCGCCGTAATCGAGCGGGTGTCGGGAACGACCAGGAAGGCATACGCGCGATGGTGCGACCGACCAACGCGACCGCGCAACTGGTGCAACTGGGCCAGGCCGAACTTGTCGGCCCGGTTGACCACGATGGTGTTTGCGCTGGGTACGTCGATGCCGGATTCGATGATTGTCGTGCAGACCATTACATTGAATCGCTGGCGGTAGAAGTCCAGCATGACCTGCTCAAGCTCACGCTCGGGCATCTGGCCATGTGCGATACGAATGCGCGCATCGGGAACCAGCGCCTCGAGTTCGCGAGCCATCCTTTCGATGGTGTCGACTTCGTTGTGCAGGAAATAGACCTGTCCACCGCGCTGCAACTCGCGCTGGAACGCCTCGCGGATCAAGGCAGGATCCCAGGCGCCGATGAACGTCTTGACGGCCAGACGATGTGCCGGCGGCGTGGCGATGATCGATAGATCGCGCAGGCCGGACATTGCCATGTTGAGGGTGCGCGGAATCGGTGTCGCGGTCAGGGTGAGCAGGTCGACTTCGGCGCGCAGCTTCTTCAGCTGCTCCTTCTGGCGTACGCCGAAACGCTGTTCTTCATCGACGATCAGCAGGCCGAGATCCTTGAACTTCACGTCAGGCTGAAGCAGCTTGTGGGTGCCGATCACGATATCGATATTGCCCTCGGCGAGCTTGGCCAGCGCTTCGCTGGTTTCCTTCTTTGACTTGAATCGCGAAAGGACCTCCACGCGGATTGGCCAGTCGGCCAGACGGTCGCGGAAGTTCTGGTAGTGCTGCTGGGCGAGCAGGGTGGTCGGTGCGAGGATACCGACCTGCTTGCCGGCGATGGCGGTGACGAATGCCGCCCGCAGGGCGACTTCTGTCTTGCCGAAACCGACATCGCCGCAGACCACGCGGTCCATGGGGCGCGGCCGGGCCAGATCGGCGATGACGGCCTCGATGGCCTGCAACTGGTCGGGCGTCTCCTCGAATGGAAACGCCGAGGCGAACTGGTCGTACATGAGCCGGTCAACGCTCAGGGCCGTGCCGGGGCGTGCCTCGCGCTGGGCATAGATCGCCAGCAGTTCCGCGGCAACATCGCGAACCTTCTCCGCTGCACGCCGCTTGGCTCTATCCCAGGCTTCACCGCCCAGCGAATGCAGAGGTGCCAGCTCCGGCGAAGTCCCCGAATAGCGGCTAACCAGATGCAGCTGGGAAACGGGTACATAGAGCTTGTCACCCTTGGCGTACTCGATCGCAAGAAACTCGCCATCGGCACCGCCCACATCAAGCTTGAGCAAGCCCTGATAGCGCCCGACTCCGTGATCGACGTGCACGATCGGAGCTCCGGTCGCCAGTTCGGACAGGTCCCGGATCACGGCTTCCGGATCGCGCGCGAAACGTTTGCGTCGGCGGCTCTGCTGGGCCCGCTCGCCGAGCAATTCGCGTTCCGTGAGGACGCTGACTTGTGGCTTGGTCAGGGCGAAGCCCTGCTCAAGGGCAGCGACCGTGATGGCGAGCGGATGAGCGGGTCCTGATCCGACGAATTCCTGCCAGGACGCTGTCGTCATGATCGACATTCCGGCGGCCGTGATCTGTTCGATCAGGGCCTCGCGGCGACCGGCCGACTCAGTGGCAATCAGCACGCGGCCCGGGTATGTGGCAACAAAGCGCTGCAGCTCGGCGGCGGGCGCCTCGTCCTTGCGGTTGATCGGCAAAGAGGGGACGGGTTGCGTACCCAGATCGATTGCGCGATCGTCGCTGCCAGGGGCAACCAGGTCGACTCGGATCTGCTGATTCAGGCGTTCGCGGAGATCCTGCGGCGACAGATAGAGCTCGCCGGCAGGCAGGATGGGGCGTTCAACGTCATGCGCACGCTGCTCGTAGCGCTCGGCAGTTTGCCTGGAGAACTGATCGGCGGCATCAAGCGCTCCATCGTCCACCACGAACAATGCACCCGGCGCGAGATAGTCGAACAGGGTCTCGGTTGTTCCGAAAGTCGAGTCAGCGAAGAACAGCGGAAGATAGTATTCAATACCGGCCGGCGCGGTTCCTTCCTTGATGTCCTGGTATAGCGGACAACGGCGCGGATCGATCGGAAATCGTTCGCGCAGCATGTTGCGGAAGCTGCGTGCAGTGTCCTCCGTCAACGGGAATTCGCGTGCTGGCAGGAGGTGCACGCTGTCGACCTTGTGCTCCGATCGTTGCGACTCGGGGTCGAAGGTGCGGATCGAGTCGATCTCTTCGTCGAACAACTCGATGCGATACGGCGTCGCGCTGCCCATCGGGAAGATATCGACAATTGCCCCACGAACGGCGAAATCACCGGGTTCAAGCACTTGCGGAACGTTGCGATATCCGGCGGCCGACAGACGACGCTGCTCGGCGCCCAGATCGAAGTGCTGGCGGCTGTCGAGCACGAGACTGGAGCCGCTGATGTAGCTGCGTGGTGCCAGGCGCTGCATCAGGGTCGCCACGGGAACAACGAGTACGCCACGATCAAGCCGCGGAAGCCGATGCAGGGTTGCAACGCGCTGCGACACGATGTCTGGATGCGGGGCGAACAGATCGTACGGCAGGGTTTCCCAGTCCGGAAACTGCAGAACCTCCAGTTCGGGATCGGCAAATACACGGATCTCCGATTCCAGCGCATGTGCGCCATGCGTATCCCGGGTCAGGACCACGACCAGTCCAGGGTGCCTTCGGCCCGCTTCCGCAAGGGCCAGGGCGAGGGCGGAACCGTGAGGATTGGTCCATTGACGACGCTGCTTCGGAGTGGTGGGCAGCGTGGAGGGGATCAGGGTGGCTTGAGTCATTGAACCTGTGGGCAGCAACAGCGCCGGATGCAGGATGCTGCCAGCGCGGGCGCGCAGTCTACCTTGCAGCGGCCGACTGGTGCGGAATGGGCGGCGATGAAAATGTTGCTCAGGCCGCGTCGGAGCGCGGCAACAAAGTGTGCCCAGCCTGCAGGGACAGGCGCATTTTCACGTTGGAGGCGTCACCGGATTCCCGCTTCAGCTCGAAACCCAGGCCTTTGGCCAACCCGATCATGTCTGCATTCTCAGACTGCGTTTCGCCCCAGAGCTCAACCAGCTGGCGATTCCGGCATTCGGTTATCAGCATGGACAACAAGGCTCGACCGAGTCCCTTCCCGGTGAAGTCCGGATCGATGGCCAGGGCGAACTCCGCCGATTCGGTCACGCCATCGACATGCACCCGCGCTTCTGCCCGAATTTCGACGCCATCGCTATCCGTCGCAACCAGGGAAGCCGTCGTTTCAGGATCGATATTGCACATGGC
>NZ_JBAWHJ010000161.1:0-1766 GCF_049593775.1 Dokdonella sp.
GAGCCATGCCAAACCCGAGTTCGGACAATTTTGATTCCGAATACTGCGCACGATCAACGGGATCGGAATCTCCGCGCGCCAGAGGTGTCAGATCGATGCCCTGGGTCAGCTCGGCGCCGGGCAAGTGCGCGAGTTCGAGAAGGGTTGGTGCGATATCGACAATGCTGACCGGGCCAGTATAGGTCTCGCCTTTCGGGTAGCGCGGAGGGTAGCGCACGATCAGCGGCACGCGTGTAGTCGAGCGATACACGAAGATTGCATGGGTTTTTTCGTTGTGTTCGCCGAGACTTTCACCGTGATCGGCGGTAAACACGAACACCGTATTATCCAACTCGCCCGAGTCTCGCAGCGCCTCCACCAGGCGGCCAAGTTCATGGTCGGCAGACGCGATTTCTGCATCGTAGGGACTGGCGCTCAAGGGAATCGTCCAGCCAGGAGGATTGTGCGGCTGATGTGGGTCAAACAGGTGCACCCAGAGAAAGAACGGCTGGTCACTTTTCTCGCTGATCCGGGTGTCGTACCAGGCCAGCGTGCGATTGATGGTCTCGCGGGCAGATCGATCACGAATCATGAACAATTTCGGTTCGTTCTCGCTCCAGAGATCGTCATCGTAGCTGTCGAATCCCTGGTCGATTCCGTAGCGCTTGCTGAGGACGATGGCGGACACGAATGCGCGAGTCTCGTAGCCAGCCTGCTTGAAGTGCTCGGCGAGAGTGACAGCGTCACTGCTGAGGGCGAAGGATCCGTTGTCGCGGACCCCGTGAGCCGGTGGCAGCAGCCCTGTCATGATGCTGCTGTGCGATACGGCCGTGATCGGCGCCGTGGCTTCGGCATCGTCGAACCGTACCCCTTCGGCAGCAAGACGATCGGCAGTCGGCGTATGGGCGAGGGGATAGCCATAGGTGCCCAGATGGTCGGCACGCGTTGTATCAAAGGTGATGATGACGACGTTCGGATGCTCCGGCGCGCGATTGCAGGCCGTTGCGGAAATGGTCAGTAGCAGGATGGCCAGCGCGCGCACTGCGCGACGGCAGCGATAGGTCAGCTGCAATTCGGAATTCGCCATCACGTGTCAGGGAAAGAGTTGGGATCAGCAATGATGTCGGGAACTTGCCCGGGCGAGCTTGGCTCGCCCGGGGCAGAGACGTCAGAGTGACGAGTTCTTGCGACGACGCAGGTAGATCGGAACGAGGACCAGGCCAACGATCAGCAGCAGCGCTGCCAGTCGGCTCATACTGGGCAGATCGATCGCTGCAGGAGGCGGTCCACCACCACCGCCACCGCCAACCTGGAAATTGAGGAGCTGAGCCTGCTCAGCAGTGCCGAGGCAGGTCAGTGCCGTGGTTGGAAGCGTGGTCAGGCGTGCAGCCTGGGAAGCCGCAGCCGCTTTGGAAGGCTGACCGGTTACGAAGGTCATGATGATTCCGGTTTGTCCCGGCGCCAGCGTCAAGGGATAGGACCAGAACGGATTGTTGCCGCCATCAACGATATCGATAGATGCCAGTCCGACACTTGAACCAGGGCCCTTGAGGACATGGCCGAGTCGTGGATCCGAACTGGTTGTTCCGGAATAGTCCTCGAAGGTTGTAACCCAGTCATCCGCAGATGTGGCGATGGCATCACCCGACGAACTTGAGACAACGACTGTGTTGCTGTCCGAACCGAGATTGTTGCTGGTTACAGCATTGAATGAAACCGGTGCGCCGCTGGTATTGGTGAAGACATTCACCCAGCGCGCGAAGCTGTCATCGCTCGGGACATAGACG
>NZ_JBAWHJ010000162.1:0-7331 GCF_049593775.1 Dokdonella sp.
GTATTTCGTCCTCGATGCCATAGAGATCGAATACCGGCCGCTCGCCCGGGTAATGTTCGATTCGATCCGCGAGATCCGGCATGAACTGAGTCGTGAAATCGACGGCGCGATCCAGCGTTTCGCGCGAATCCACGCGCACTTTCTCGATTGACGGACGCATCAGGTCGCGCAGCGAGCGCAGGGCCAGCGGAAGGTCCTCGTATACGCGGGAGCCGACGCGCGATACGGCCATGCGTTCGAGCAGTGACGACCAGAGCTTGCCGAGGTAGCCGATATCCTCTGCCAGCGCTTCACGGGTCTGGCCTTCCGCATTGGTGCGAACAATATAGCCTAGTGGATTTTCTCCGATCGATTCGGCGAGGATTTCCTTGAGGCGCATGCGCTCGGTTTCATCTTCGATACGCACCGACACGCCCAGCACGGTGCTGTACGGGAGCAGGACGAGGTAGCGAGAGGGTATGGACAAGTGCGTGGTCAATCTCGCGCCCTTGGTTCCAATCGGATCCTTGACCACCTGGACGATGATTTCCTGGCCATCGCGAATCAGTTCGTTGATTGGCGGGGTCGGCGAAGCCGTAGCCTCGCCATTTTCGCCAATCAACGTTGGATGCGGGCGAATGATGTCCGAAGCATGCAGGAATGCGGCCCTGTCCAGGCCAATTTCAACGAACGCGGCCTGCATGCCCGGCATGACCCGGCTGACCTTGCCCTTGTAGACGTTGCCGACATAGCCACGCCGGCTGGCGCGCTCGATGTGCACTTCCTGCAGCATGCCGTTCTCGACCAGCGCTACTCGGGTCTCGCGCGGGGTGACGTTGATCAGGATTTCTTCGCTCACGACAAGATGTTGGCACCAGGAATTGAAGTGTTTTATAGCTGGCGCAGCGGTGTCTTGTCGAATGATGCAGCTAGCCGTTGCCGCTACCGTGCCGCGATGACCACCTTGCTCTGGAGCTCAACCTGCCCGAAATCGCTCCAGAAGGAGGGAGGTTTCGTGCAATGGAAGTCCCATGACCCCCGAATAACTGCCGCTCAAATGGCTGACGAATGCCCCCGCGCGGCCCTGTATCGCGTAGGCACCGGCCTTGCCAAACGCTTCACCGGTAGCCACGTAGGCATCGATGCATGCACGATCCATCGGGGCGATGCTGACCTCTGACAGCGAAACCGCATGATCTTCCTGGCCTGCACTGATGCACCAGACCACGCTGATGACTTGATGCGTACGTCCCGCCAGTCGACTGAGCATGCCGGCCGCATCGTTCGCGTCAGTCGGCTTGCCAAAGATTTCGCCATTCAGCGCGACCTCGGTATCAGCGCCCATGACGATTGCGCCGGGGACAGCAACGACCTGCAGCAATCCGGCACCAGCTTTCTCACGGGCAACCCGGCTGACATAGTCGATGCCAGGCTCCCCTGCACCACGAATTTCGGGCACTTCGACATCGAGGATCTCGAAATCGATGCCGATCTGCTCAAGAAGCTGGCGGCGACGTGGCGATTTTGAAGCGAGATAGAGCAATTCGGGCCTCCGGTTGATTCGGGAATCTTGCCAGATCAACTGGATTGAAGTCAGGACAGTGACACCCACTCGCTGTGGCGATCCGGAACACCGGGCAAGACTCACGCGCGGTGGTAGGGATGCCCGGCCAATATGGTGCTGGCCCGATACAACTGTTCGATGACGATCAGGCGAACAATCATGTGCGGCAAGGTCAGGGGGCCCAGCGACCAGGTCTGATTGGCGCGCGCCATCACTTCGGCGGCATGACCATCCGGGCCTCCGATCAGGATGGCCAGATCACGCGCCTGCATTCGCCAGGTTGCGAGATTCTCGGCCAACTGTTCACTGGACCACGGTTTTCCGCGGCCATCCAGCGCGACCACGTGTATATCGCTGCCCAGGGTCGCCAGCACGGCGCTCCCTTCATCAGCTTTGGCTTTGACCGGGTCGCGACTCTTGCCCCGATTGCCCAGCGGAATCTCCGTCAACTCGATCGGCAGTTCGCGAGACAGGCGCTTGGCGTACTCGGCGAACCCTTCAGAGACCCAAGCCGGCATGCGTTCGCCAACCGATATCAGACGCGTGCGCATGACCGTCCTTTCCGTTCACCTCGGCAAGTTGCCGGGAAATGCACTAGCCCGGCCTGTTCACGAACAGGCGCAGTGATCGCGAGCCAGTGGATTCTCGTGGCAATTGGCCATCGAGTCGAAAGCGCACTCAAGCACCGATTGCATGGCTTGCCGGAAGGCTGCATGGAAAAAGGGTGCGCACGCGGTATTCATGGTCGGGCAGGCTAACCGTCAAGCAATTCCGGATGCTCGTCGTCACCGACGGTCCACAGGCGTTCAAGACCATAGAACTCGCGCGTACGCGGCAACATCACGTGGACGACGATATCGCCCAGGTCAACCAGCACCCATTCGGCTTCCCGCTCACCTTCAACGCCGATCGGTGGCAGGCCGATCTTCTTTGCCGAACGCACAACCTCATCAGCGATCGACCTGACATGCCGCGTTGACGTGCCGCTTGTCACCACGATCAGATCGGTGACGGATGTCTTTCCGCGCACATCGATTTCCTGCGTATCACGTGCCTTGAGGTCCTCGAGCGCCGTGGTGACCGCCTTGTGCAAGCTTTCAAAGACGTCTTTTTCAAGATCGGGCTTGACCCGTTTGCGGGTTGCCTTGGACGCAGTCTTTGGTGCCGATTTGGCGACAGCCTTGCGCGCAGCAGCTGGCTTGGCCGCGCGCTTGCTGGCAGGTTCCATGGCCTTGGCCGGAGACTTGGCGGGCAACCTTGCAGAATCCTTCTTCGCAGCCACCTTGCGTGCAACCGGTGCTTTCTTTGCTGCAGTCGTATTTCCTGCCCGGCGCGGCCGGACTCGTGTTTCTGACGTACTCAAGGTGCAATCAACCTCATTTCAGGGCTCACGCCGGAACAGGCGCAGCGGCAGTATAGGGGCAAACCAGTGACAGTTCGCTGCGCGCGCACATGGTTTTGCGGCCCAGCGCCCACTGTTTGCCCGTCTACGGGCCTGAACCAACCGCTACAGGCCGGGCAGAATCGGCGATCCAGCCACTCCACGATGGCGCGAACAGGCGCGAACCGTGAAGCCCGGCATGCTCCATGGCCAACAGATTGTGGCAGGCGGTAACTCCGGATCCGCACATGTGCACGACGGAATCGACCGGACGTCGCCCGACAAGGGCCTGGAAGTCTTCTGCCAATGACTTCGCAGGGCGGAAAAAGCCCTGAGCATCGAGATTGTCGGTAAAGGGCCGGTTGACGGCTCCAGGTACATGTCCGGGCAGTCTATCCAGCGGTTCGACCTCCCCCCGATAGCGTGCTGCTCCACGCGCATCGACGAGACAGATGGAGGCATCAGCCAGACCTCGCTCCAAGGCATCGAATCCCACCAGTTGCTGCTCATCGAAATCCACCGTGACCACGCTGGCGGCGACTGCCGACTCCGTTGTTTCAATCGGCATCCGGGCTTTTTGCCAGGCGGCAAATCCTCCATCCAGAACCTGGCAATGTTCGGCACCCACCAGGCGCAACATCCACCAGAGGCGAGCCGCGGCCAGTGCCCCGCCGGCGTCATCGTAGGCGACCACCGGGCGTCCCGGATGCCACCCCCACTTCGACAAGGTCTCACCAAACGCAAATGCGGAAGGCAAAGGATGTCGCCCCAATCCCGCCCGGGAAAGGTCGGAGAGGTCCGTATCCAGATCAACGTGGATGGCACCAGGCACATGGCCTTGCGCGTACGCATGCCGACTGCCGGCCGGATCGCCCAGGTCCCAGCGGCAATCCAGTATCAGGGAATCCATGGTCCGGAGGCGCTCAGCCAGGTGTTGAACTGAAATCAGGGGCTGGGACTTCATCGTATGGCCTCCAGACGGCGCAGAAGATTCTGCAGGATAGCCGCGGTAGCACCCCAAATGCGCTGGCCAGCATAGTCGAACTCGAATATCTCCCTGCCCCGCCCTTGCCAGACGATTTCAGTCCGCCGCATGCACCCTGGCTCGAGGATGAAGTCGAGAGGAACTTCAAACACTTCGGCAACTTCACCGGGATCGGGCGCCAGCTCGAATCCATCGCGGACCACCGCAACTACCGGCGAAACACAAAATCCGGAAATCGTGTCGAGACAATCGAGGTAGCCAAATGGCTCAATGAATCCGGAGGTAATTCCTGTCTCCTCGAAGGTCTCGCGCAAGGCCGCTGCAATGACATCGGTGTCCGCGGGCTCCACCGCACCACCCGGAAAGCTGACCTGCCCCGCGTGATGGCGCAGGCCTTCGTTGCGTCTCGTGAACAGCATGCTCAACTCGTTGCCGCGACAAACCACAGGCAACAAGACCGCAGCTTGGCGCAGCCGGGTAGTCTCATCCCACAAATCGGGAAACTCCGACGCGTTCCAGCCTGGCGGCTCGGGAACATCGCTGAGTGCCCGTACTGCCCGGCGTAGCTGCTGGATGCCGAGATGTTCGCTCATGTCCGTTCGGACTGGCGCCGGGGCAGAACGTCGTCCATAAGATGCTCACGCTCTTCAGCGCTCATGCCCAGCCATCGTGCTATTTCGTCACCGCTACGCCAACAACCGACGCACAAGCCATGATCGTCCAGTTGGCAAATGCCAACGCACGGGCTGAGAACTGGCTGGGGAAACTCGATCTGCATTCGCTGCTCTATTCTTTCAGGACCCCTGGGGTCTGGCCTGTTCATCAATACGCGCGATGATCGCGCAGCACATTGGATCTACATTGCTTGTCGCGTTCGAGGTGACAGCAGGCGCTATCACCGGGCGAGCGGAAAGCCTTCTGGATTGAAAGGACAAGCGAAGTCGCGTGCAATTCATGAATAGTCCGCGCCAACGCCCTGCTGTTACATTAGTTGTATATCGGCCGCATGGTACAAGGCATGCTGGGAATGGCGACCAAGGTAGTGAGTGATTACGGCAAGGTTCTTTCGCTGGTTGAACCCGGCGTTTACGGACTGCCGGAAAGCTTGTTGCCACACTCCCGTGAATCCATTCGATTCGCGATTCTGACCTTGCTCAAACAACTGGGTCCCGACCATCCCGAAGTCAAGGAAGGCCTGCGTCAGGGCTATGTCTACCTCGCCCAGTTCGTAGGCGACGATGACGCCGCGCTGGTTACGAGAGGTCAGGCCAGCGTCGCCGGCACCGGCTCGGATTCTGAAAGCGCCGAACCCGCGATGCGCATCATCAATCGCATCAAGCTCGACATGGAGCGCGCGCTGGAGGACATGCGCAATTTCCTCTAGTTGCCGGATGACCTCATACAGCACAAAAGAAAACGCCGCGGATGGCCGCGGCGTTCTTGATCGCTCCAACCGGATCGATCAGTTCGAATCGATAACCTTGATGTCGAACACCAATGCCTGGTTCGGACCAATGCGTGGCGGCTGGCCACGATCGCCGTAGGCGAGATCCGATGGAACAAAGATCTGCCAGTTATCGCCGACCTTCATGCGCGGAAGCGCTTCCTGCCAGCCCTTGATCACTTCATTGACCTTGAACTTGACCGGTTCACCACGAGCGAACGAGCTGTCGAACTCGAGACCATCAGCAAGGGAGCCGCGGTAATGCACGGTAACTTCGCTGGTCGGCCCGACCTTCTTGCCGGTTCCATCTTCAATAACGCGGTACTGCAGACCGGACGGCAGTGAAACAATGCCCTTCTTGGTCTTGTTCTGAGCCAGGAACTGGTCGCTCTTGGTCTTGTTCGCACCGGCGACCTTGTCGTACTCGGCCTTGGCTTCCGCCATCATCTTGGTCTGGAAAGCCGACAGGGTTTCACGCATCTGCGCTTCCGGAACGGTCGGATCGCGCTTGGCATAACCGTCCTGCATGGCCTTGATGACCGTGTTGATATCCACGGTGATGCCGCGCTCGGTGAAATCCTTGCCGATCTGGAATCCCAGTGAATATGAAAGCTTGCCCTTTTCGGACGTGGTGTCCTGGGCAACTGCGCTACCTGTAGCAAACAACGCCGCCAGGGCGAGTGACAAACCAAATTTCATGCTGCCTCCAGTGAGAATCTGAAACCCGTAAACATGCCACGCCCGACCGGATGTACATCCCGGCACAGGCAAAAAGGCCGATCAGTGTACCTGAGCGGCGCTTGCGCTCCAATTGGCACGTACACGCCAATGCACAGAGTGCGAGGAACGGAAAAAGTTCTCGATCCTGTCGCAGCGGGCCAGGAAATTCGCAGTGAAGCACGCACAAGAATGCCGAAACACTCACTATAAATCAATAGCTTGGCGCCCATGCTCCATGCTGAACAAGCGCGCCAGTCAAGACAAACACCGGGCAAGGCGCGCTGCTATCATCCTGCCTCAACATGAACAGCAGCCTAGCGGAAACACGATGCCATTCCAGAATATCCTCTGCACCAACCGCGGCGCGATCCGCACCCTGACCGTCAATCGTCCTGACAAACTGAATGCGCTGAACCGGGAAACGATCGGCGAACTACAAGTCGCCTTCGATCAGGCGCAGCACGACGAATCCGTGCGGGTTGTCGTATTGGCCGGTGCCGGAGAGAAGGCTTTCGTCGCCGGTGCCGATATCGCGGAGCTGCAATCTCTGTCGCCCATCGACGCGCAGGCATTCTCGCGCGCCGGGCAGTGCATGATGCGCAGCATCGAGCTGCTCGGAAAGCCGGTTGTTGCGAAAATTCAGGGCTTTGCCCTCGGAGGCGGACTCGAGCTCGCCATGTGCTGCCATCTTCGCATTGGCAGTGAAAAGGCCAAACTTGGCCTGCCGGAAATCACCCTGGGATTGCTGCCGGGATTCGGAGGAACACAACGCCTCCTGCGGCTGATCGGGCGCGCGGCAGCGCTCGAGTTCTGCCTGCTCGGCCAGGCCGTCAGTGCGCAACGCGCAGAACAGCTCGGCCTGCTGAATCGCGTTGTCGCCGCCGAGCAACTGGACGATGAGGTCGATGGCCTGGCCGACCGGCTGGCCGCTTCGGCGCCGAACGCCCTGGCCGGCATCCTCGATGCCGTACTCGTGGGCGGCGAGTGTTCGGCTGCAGAAGGCATGGACTTCGAGAGCAAGGCATTTGCATTGTGCTTCTCGACCGACGACATGCGGGAAGGCACTACGGCCTTCCTCGAGAAGCGCAAACCGGTATTCAGCGGGAAGTAGTCTGCAAGCTGGCATCGCTCACTTCGGGACTACCCTGAAAGGCGGCGCTGCCAACTCCGGGCAGCAATAGCCGGCGTATCGATGCCGGCTATTGCTTGCATGGCTCAGTGTTGGCTACCGCGATATTTCTTCTCGCCAGCGGTGACG
>NZ_JBAWHJ010000163.1:0-13751 GCF_049593775.1 Dokdonella sp.
CTCGTGAACTTCATGAATCGGGTTCCGGACTGGACTCGACGAAAGTGGAGATCTGCTCAAGTGTCTTGCGCGATATGTCGGGAACCCGGCACTCCTCTGTCGGATGGCCTACAACCAGCAGCAGATAAGGCACCTCATTCTTTGGCCGATCCAGGATGTCGTTGAGGAAGGCCATTGGACTCGGTGTGTGGGTAAGACTGGCGAGGCCGGCCTTGTGCAAGGCCGCAATCAACATGCCTGTCGCGATTCCGGTCGACTCGTGCGGGTAGTAGCGCTTGGCCTTGCGTCCATCGACAAGGGGGCCGGTGCGTTCATAGAACACCGCAATCAGCCAGGGCGCGATCTCGAGGAACGGCTTGTTCTCATCGGTGCCAATCTCGGCCAGTGCCTGCAGCCATTCTTCCGGCGCCCTGCGCTCGTAGAATTCGCGTTCTTCGGCCTCGGCCGCAATTCTGATTCGACGCTTGGTGTCGGGGTCGGAAATGGCCACGAAATGCCAGGGTTGCTGGTTGGCGCCGCTCGGAGCGGTGCCGGCGGCAAGCAGACACGCCTCGATAACCTCACGGGGCACTGCTCGCGGCGAGTAGTCGCGCACGGTACGCCGCGCCGCAAGCTCCAAAGACAACTGACGAGCCCGATCCAGCATTTCGTCATCGCCGAGATCGGCACGTTTCACAAGGGGAACAGATTTGATGGATTCCATGTCCAAAGCATAACGCGACCGGCATGGGTGGTGGGCATGTGGCGCTCCCTGCCCGGTGGGCGATAGGATGGCCGGGTACGCGTTCTGGCCATGGCGTTTCGAATGTCAGTCAATACGGTGGAAATCAATCGGCAGCTGAACCGGTTCGACGGTCACGAAGAAGTCTGGCTATTCGGCTACGGTTCGCTGATCTGGAAGGTGGATTTTCCATACATCGAGCGACGTCCCGCGCGCATTCGCGGCTGGACACGCAGATTCTGGCAAGGGTCCCATGACCATCGCGGCACACCGGAGTCCCCCGGGCGAGTCGCGACTCTGATCGAGGAAGCCGATGCAGTCTGTGCCGGCATGGCCTACCGAATTTCCCCTGCTGTCTTTGACCACCTCGACATGCGTGAAAAGAACGGCTATCTGCGCGAAGTCGTTTCCATGGAATTCGCCGATGGCGACGCGGTCGAAGGTCTGATCTATGTCGCCGGTCCGCTGAATGCAGCATTTCTTGGCGAGACGACTGATGCTGATATCGCTCGTCACATTGCGCGAGCGGCAGGCCCAAGCGGGTTGAATCGGGACTATTTCCAACATCTGGCCGATGCGCTTCGAGAGCTGGGCGAAATCGACCCGCACATCATCGCGATTGAACGGGAACTCGCAAGGATCGACAGCGCCAAAACATGATTTCAGGCATTCCGCTGACTGCTAGCGCCGCAGCCGTCGCCAAAGGCGAGATACCCAACCCTCAGGTAGCGTCGCTCCGTCGTCGGCAGGCAAGTTGCGAAAGACTCGTGTCTGGACAGGCTCGACACCAATTGCAGCTGAAGCAGATTCAGGCCCGACCCATTCAGGCAGGTTATAGGCGGAAGCTACCCAGAGCTGATGCGTGCCCATACCCTCGATGTGTTCGACATGACTCTGCAACCTCGAATCATCAAGTCCGGAGAAACGCATGGCTGCATCGGACATGAGCACGTACTCGCTGCCCTGAACGGAATTTTTCATCAGACGATGCAGGAGGATGACCGGCTCGCCGGCCAGTTCTTCAAACTGCCGGAATTGCTTCAACAGGATTTCACCGCAATGCACGAAGGCCTTGAGGCCCAATGCCGTGATGTTGGTACAAGCATCGCAGCTGCAGTTGTCTCGCATCTTGCTGAGCTCAAGCACACGCTGGCGAAATGCAGGAAAGAAGGATCGCACCTGGGCCATGAGGTCTGCACGGCTCTGCGCAGAGTCGGCTTCGATCTCCGCATACATCAGCGCAGCATCACCTTCCAGCTTGTTCAGAATCAACGGATGGCGTGACTCGTCAACCACGACACCGATCAGGTCGCTGATGATCTGCTCGGCGTGCTGCAGGCTCAGGGTCCGCCTGGTTATGAAACGGGTGTAGCCACTGATATCGATCACGACCAGAAACGCCTGACAAATTCGCATGATTCCGGCGCCCTCTCCCGTTCGCTGAACGACCCTGGACGTCGCCGCAGAAAAAACGAACCCACTTCTCGGAACATAAAGACCGGCGCAGCGCGCAATTCATTGCAGAAACGTGGAATGGACTGTCGATAGGGGCAATCCAGTCACACCCGGAAGATGATCCATGCTGACCTGCTATCGCCAGCATGCCACCAACTGGTGCATGATGAACTGAAATCTGCTTGATCAGATAATACGATGTTTTCAAGACTGCAATGGCTGCTGCTGCAGCTCTCACGCAAGCTCTGGGTGCGCGCCACGGCGTTCTCCGTGCTCGGTATCCTGACTGCCCTGGTGTCGCTGGTCGTCAAGCGCTACATCCCGGATCATTTGCCCGCGACCATCGGCGCCGATGCGGTGGATACCCTGCTGCAAATCATTGCAACCAGCATGCTGTCAGTGACGATCTTCTCATTGAGCACGATGGTGGCCGCGTATGCCTCGGCCACCAGCAATACCACACCGCGAGCCACCCATCTGCTGCTTACCGACAGTACCGCGCAGAATGCCCTGGCGACATTTCTGGGTTCGTTCCTGTTCAGTCTTGTAAGCATTATCGTGCTGCAAACCGGCTTGTATGGTGATACCGGTCGCGTCGTCCTTTATGCGGTAACCCTCGGCGTGATCATCGTAATCGTAATCACCCTCCTGCGCTGGAGTGACTACGTGCTTCGGCTCGGGCGCGTCAGCCCTACCTGCGACCGGGTCGAGGCTGCGGCGACCGGGGCGATTCGGCGACGTCGTGCATCTCCCTATCTTTCCGGGCAACCACGAGAGGCCGGCGAACTTGGCATACCGGAAGGTGCCTTGCCGATCCACTCCGACGAGTTTGGCTACATCGAACATATCGACATGCAGGCGTTGCAGGACACCGCCGAAGCCTGCGGCATCGAAATTTACCTCGCCTCGCTGCCAGGGCATTTCGCTGGCGCAGCACAACCACTGGCCTTCGTTGTCACCGCACTGCCAGCCGAGAGGGTCAACGATATTTGCAAGGCATTCAGCATTTCTGCCTCGCGCAGCTTTGATCAGGATCCGCGTTTCGGGGTATGCGTGCTCTCCGAGATTGCTTCACGTGCACTATCGCCGGCGGTCAATGATCCAGGGACTGCCATTGATGTGCTCAGTCGCGGTGCCCGCATGCTCTCCCTGTGGTCTGAAAACCACCCCAAGGCCATCGAAGTCGAAGGAGCGGATGCCATACGTTTCGCGAACGTGCATGTGCCTCCGCTGGAACTGGAGGATCTATTCGACGACTTTTTCATTCCGATCGCGCGTGACGGTGCCGGACTTGTCGAGGTCGGCATCCATTTGCAGAAAATGTTGCAAATGCTGGCCAATCTTGGGGATCAGCGATATCAGAAGGCGGCTGCTCGCCAGTCGGCACAGGCACTGGCCCGCGCTCAGTCGGCCTTGACTCTCACCGACGACCTGGTGCGCGTACAGCACGCCGCTGCCCGAGTCGCAAAGCTGGCTGGAAACTGAAACCGCAAGCACGCGTGTCGATCGAGCGATCCTGGAGAATGCAGTGAAACGGAACGCTTCTGTCGCCGAATGGCGCGAATCGGGGACCATGCTCAGGGTTGGCGAGCATGCCATTTTCGCTCGCAATGGCGGCAACCCGAACGGCCCTGTGCTGCTCTTGATCCATGGATTTCCGACATCGTCCTGGGACTGGGAGCCCGTATGGTCCGGACTGTCCAAAACGCATCGCCTGATCTGTTTTGACATGCTCGGATTCGGCTTCTCGGACAAGCCGTCACCGCATCGCTACACCATCTTCGAACAAGCCGACATTGCCCAGGCGGTACTCCGGCATTTCAGCGCAAGCAATTTTCATCTGCTCGCCCACGACTACGGAGACACCGTGGCCCAGGAGCTGATGGCACGAAATCTGGATGGGCCACAGGCATGTACCCTGCGCAGTGTCTGCCTGCTCAACGGCGGTCTCTTCCCGGAGTCGCATCGCCTGCTGAGAATCCAGAAGCTGCTGCTTTCTTCTGTCGGTCCACTGGTCGCCCGACTTTCCAGTCGCAGCAGCCTGGCCCTCAGCATGCGCAAGATCTTTGGCCCGGATACACAGCCGAAAGCAGCCCTGCTCGATGGGCTCTGGGAACTCATCAAAGTGAATCATGGCAATCGCGCCATGGCGCAGTTGATTCGTTACGTTCGCGAACGTCGTGAATTTCGCGAGCGTTGGGTGGGCGCCCTGCAACGCACAACGCTGCCACTGAAACTCATCAATGGTCCGCTGGATCCGATTTCCGGAGCGCACATGATCGAGCGCTTTCGTGAGCTGGTTGCCAAAGCGAACGTCACCGAGTTGCCAGGAATTGGCCACTATCCGCAAATCGAGTCTCCATCCGGTGTCGTTGCTGCCTACGACGAGTTTCGAAAGAAGCTGGATTGATCGACAGATATACCCTGTCGCGATGGAAGCGAACGCTTCGGGTGACTTTCGGGCCGTGTGCGCCACGTTCAGACGCGCATAGTAGGGGCATCCTCTGAAGGACACGCGCATGCGAATTCTCATCCCCCTGCTCGCTTCATTGGCCGTGACCATTACCGGCTGTTCCCGATCGGAGCCACCGATAGCAGCGCATTCGGCAGGCATGGCCGAGAGACCCGCGAATACCACCAAAGCGCCGGACTCGGACAACCCTGCGAAACCGGAATCGGCGGAAGCGACGAGGCTCTTGGCCATCACCAGTGCGCTGGTGAATCCGGCGCGAAGCGAGGCGGATCGAGAGCGTGATTCTCGCGACCGACCCGAATCGGTACTGGCGCTTGCCGGCTTTGGGCCAGGCATGACCATTGCCGACATATTCGGTGGGGGTGGCTACTACAGCGAGATTCTTTCCGGTGTCGTTGGATCGAAGGGAAAGGTGCTGCTGATCAACAACGATGGCTATGACGCCTACGCGAAAAGTGGCCTGACTCCGAGACTGGCCGAGGGACGCCTGCCCAATGTCGAGTACCGAATCGTTCCCAACGAGGCCATGCAGCTAGGCAACTCGACCCTGGATGGCGCCATGATCGTGATGTCCTATCACGATCTCTACGTTGTGGACCTTGAAAATGGTTGGCCTGCCGTGGATGCAGGGCAATTCATCGAGCAAATTGCCATCGCGCTGAAGCCGGGAGGCATCCTCCTGATCGTCGATCACGCTGCGCGCAAGGGCAGCGGAGCCACCGATGCCAACAGCCTTCACCGTATCGACGAAGCCTTCGCCAAGGCCGATATCGGCACGCATGGTCTCGAACTGATTTCCAGTTCGGATGTGCTGCGCAACGTCGATGATCCGCGGAGCAAAGGTGTATTCGATGAAAGCGTGAGAGGCAAGACCGATCGTTTCGTACATGTCTATCGCAAGAACTGAGCGTCCCTGAACGGAGAAATACGGCTCTGGCGGGCTGGCGTCTGATCGGCGTAAATGCGCAGCTGGACCACCGCCCGCTACTTCCCCGTCGAAATACAGCTGATGGAAACAAACCCGGAATCGCAACAGCGGTTATCAGAAGAAGATCGCTTCGCACCATCATGCGCCGGTTCTGACCAGCTCCCCTGATCGATACCGGCTCCATAGCCAACAGCTTGCACGAAGGACTTGCCTCTATTGCGCGGTGCCATGCGACTTGTATCGCTGGCCCGCTGCTTTCGCCGGCGATTCACCAATGTCGACGCTCACTTCGAGCGACTCGGATTTTCCGCCAAGTTGCAGTCCGCGCACCGGAGCGGCGTCGTGATAGTCACGACCGCTGGCAATGCGCACATAGTGTTCATTCGGGCAGATTCGATTGGCCGCATCAAAGCCGACCCAGCCAAAATCGGCGACATGAATTTCTGCCCAGGCGTGGCTTGCCGCTTCACCCGTCTCGGCCCCAGCGGAGAGGTAGCCGCTCACATATCGCGCCGGATATCCGAGAACACGCGCAGCCGCGGCAAGGAGATGGGCGTGGTCCTGGCAAACGCCGGCTCCGAGCGCCAATGCCTCCGACGCCGTGGTCTCTGCATCGGTTTGCCCTGGTATGTAATCGAGGTGGTCACGTACGAGATTGCACAAGCGATGCAGGCGCTCAATGTCACCTTCGCCTGGTTCGACCTGGCGGGCCAGGTCGCGAATGGAAGAATCGACGGCGGTCAGCGATGTTTCATAGAGGAAGAACTGAATGGGGAGGAGCTCGATGGTTCCACGCACGACACCATGAAGGTCTTCCGTCTGGACCCGGCCATGTACCTCAACCACGACCTCATCCACTGCACCATTCACCGTGTGGGTTGCAACGGGGTTGGAAAAACCATCCCTCGTTACATAGGGCAATCGAACGCCATCGACGACAACCTGCCATTCGTGCACTGTCTGGCTAGCCGAATCCGCTGGCCAAAGTCGCAAAGCCTGAGTCACACGCAACGCCGGTTCGGAATAGCGGTAGTGAGTCTCATGATGAATCGTGAGGTGCATCAGAAATTGTGACCCTTTGCGATTTCCTGCCCCAGCACGTCGCAACGTTGTATCAGCTCGCTGAGGAATTCATGCAGGCCCTGCTTGATGATCGGCTCGATACGACCGAATCTCAACGCCGCGTACTGCGCATGCGCAATACGCTTGCATTCGGTGCTGATTGCGGGATCGTGGCTGACAATCGCATCGAGGTTGAGGCAGATCTGCTCGAAACAAAACGCGAGGGAACGTGGAAACTCGAGCCTGAGCAGGAGGAGCTCGGCAACCTGTGCCGGCTCGACGTGGCCCTTGAACAGGACGCGATAAGCTCGCCTTGCACCGACAACTCGGAGGATGGCCAGCCATTGGTAATAGTCGACCACACCGCCGACATCCTCTGCTGTCGCAAGTCGGACGTGATACTTCACATCAAGTAGACGAGCCGTATTGTCGGCACGTTCAAGAAATTGGCCCAGGCGGGTGAAATGAAATCCGTCCCGGCGCAGCATCGTGTTGGCGTATACACCATGCACCATGCTGGTTCGGGCCTTGACCCAGTCGAGGAACTCGATCAGGCGGTCATCGTCCATGTCCGATGATTCAAAATCGCGCAGTTCCATCCAGCTCGCATTGACCGCTTCCCACATGTCGCTGGTCAGCGCGGTTCGAACGGCACGTGCGTTGCGACGGGAAGTTTCGATGCAGTTGCAAATGGATGAAGGGTTGTCACGATCAAACGCCAGGTAGGCGATTACCGATTCTGCATTGGCGATTGAATGCTTCTTGAAAAACGCGGACTGACATCCCGCCGCAACAATGGCTGATTCCCACTCGCTGTTGCCGTTGGCATCGACACGTACCGAACTCATGTGCCCCGCCACCTGCAGCAAGCGGGCGAGATAGTCGGCCCGTTCCATGTATCGGGCCAGCCAGAAGAGATTGGAAGCAGTTCTTGCGAGCATCAGCGTTCCAGCACCCAGGTATCCTTGGTGCCGCCTCCCTGCGATGAGTTGACGACCAGAGATCCGTCGCGCAGGGCGACGCGCGTCAGGCCGCCTGGAACGATGCGGATCTTGTCGCCACTGAGAACGAACGGTCGAAGATCGACGTGCCGTGGTGCAATTCCAGACTCGACGAAAGTTGGAACTGTCGACAGGGCCAGAGTCGGCTGCGCGACGTAGTCGTGAGGCCTCGCCTTGAGCTGCGCCACAAACGTCTCGATTTCCGCCTTGCTCGCGTGCGGCCCAACCAGCATTCCGTAGCCCCCTGAACCATGTACGGCCTTGACCACGAGCTCTTCGATATGAGCCAGCGTGTAAGCCAGGTCATCGGGCTTGCTGCAATCGTGGGTAGGCACGTTTTGCAACAGCGGTTCCTCGCCCAGGTAAAAGCGGATCATTTCGGGCACGTGGATATAGACGGCCTTGTCATCAGCGATGCCGGCACCGATGGCATTGGCCAGGCTGAGATTCCCTGCACGTGATGCATAGTGCAATCCGGGCGCGCCCAGCATGGAATCAGGACGGAACACGAGCGGATCGATGTAGTCGTCATCAATGCGCCGATAGATGACATCAACCCGCGTCAGACCGCTCGTGCTGCGCATGTAGCAGACTTCGTTCTTGACCAGCAGGTCGGCACCTTCGACAAGATCCACGCCCATCTCGTCGGCGAGGAAAGCGTGTTCGTAGTAGGCACTGTTGTGAATGCCCGGCGTCAGCAGGACAACGGTTGGCTCTCCGGGGCAATTGGGCGGCGCCACCGAGCGCAGCGTCTCCAGCAATTCGTCGCCGTAGTGGGCGACCGGCGCAACGCCGGCTCGCCGGAACAACTCCGGGAACAGACGCATCATCACTTCGCGATTCTCGACCATGTATGACACGCCGGAAGGCGTGCGGCAGTTGTCCTCGAGCACGAAGTATTCGTCCGGCCCGGTACGAACCATGTCGACGCCGGCGATGTGGGTGTAGATGTCATGCGGCAGGTCAAGCCCTGCCATCTCCGGTCGGAACTGCGGATTGTTCAGTACCAGACGTTCGGGGATCTTGCCGGCCTGAATGATTTCACGATCGTGATAGACATCATGGATGAATGCATTGAGTGCGCGCACCCGCTGCTCAAGTCCCTTGCGCAGGCTCTGCCACTCGGCCTGTGCCATGACGCGGGGTATCAGGTCGAATGGAATAAGGCGCTCCGGATCACCGCCTTCGGTATAGACCGCGAAGGTGATACCGATCCGGCGGAACAGGACCTCCGCCTCGCGTCGCTTCAGCGCCAGTTGTTCTGCGGGCACCGACTTCAGCCACGCATCCACCAGCGCATAAGGCGCGCGGATCTCGTCGGGCCAGCCCATTTCATCGAAAACCTTGACTCCGATCGTCATTGATCATCCCGTTTGGCTCAGTTCCAGACTGGACGCGAACGCGTTCGCGGTCAAGACAGCGCAGCCCGGACACCCCGGGAGCGAAGTTTGCGCCTTCGCGCTTGTCGATTTGACCCTGCGCAACTATCCGGAGGCATACTGGGCTGGCGTTTCAACCGGAAAGCCCTGCATGACTGATGCCATCTGCAACCTGCGGGAACATCAAACAAGGAGGACCGAAGTGGTCCTGTCCTGCTCAGACCTCGATGCGGCGATCGCGTTCTATGTCGAAACCGCAGGCTTTCGTCTGGACATGATCATGCCGGCTGATGCGCCAACGGTTGCGGTGGTGTCCCGAGAAAACCTTGTCCTGCGCCTGGAGCACTGTGGCGGCGCAGCGGAAGAGAATCCGCCAGCCCGATTGCGCTTGTACTCGGAACAGGAAAAACCGTCGGAAGACGGACCGGGTGGCGTAATCCTCGAATACGGCTCCTCCAGCACAGCGGAGACTGAAATCCCCGAGTCGGCGGAATGGATCATTTCGCGAGCGGAGGACGGAACGGCATGGATTCAGGGCCGTGCGGGCATGTTCTATCGCGACCTGATCCCTGGTCGGCGGCAACAAAGCGTCATCGCCTCGCATATCCGCATTGTCGAGGCCGGGCCGGTCCCGGACTATGTCCACTACCATCATGTCGGGTTCCAGATGATTTACTGCCGGCATGGTTGGGGCAAGCTTGTATACGAAGATCAGGGGCCCGCGTTCACCATGAATGAGGGCGACTGCGTGCTGCAGCCACCGACCATCCGGCACCAGGTGCTCGAAGCATCCGCCGGATTCGAAGTCATCGAGCTTGGCAGCCCGGCGCAGCATGAAACCTGGCGCGACCATGAACTGGGCTTGCCCAATGCACAGGTGAATACGCAACGGGAGTTTGGTGGGCAGCAATTCGTCCATCACATCGCGGCGGCGGCAGAATGGCTGCCACTTGCAAACGGTGAGGCCACGATCCGGTACACCGGAATTTCCAACGCCACGCATGGCAAGGCCAGTGCACGCGTGTTGCGGATCAATCATTCCCTGGCCGCCAGGAGTGACAGGTTCCTGTTCCTGTTCGTGCTATCCGGCTGCTGTGACCTTCATGTAACAGGGGCAGGAAGTGCACGGCTGCAAGTCGATGACGCCAGCCTTCTGCCTTCATTCGTGGACTACCAGCTGGCTTCGTCCGAGCCGTGCGAACTGCTTGAGGTCTCGCTGCCAGCGAATCCGCATCCGTAATGGAATGACACGCAGCTTGCTAGAAGACGGACAGGCCGGTAAGCGTCGTGAACCGATCCAGCGCTGCGGCTCCGGCCAACGAATTGCCCTTCTCGTCCAGGCCTGGCGACCACACTGCGACGGTCAGCACTTTCGGCACGACGGCCATGATTCCCCCGCCGACACCACTCTTCGCCGGCAACCCAACCCGAAACGCGAACTCACCCGCGGCATCGTAGGTTCCGCAGGTCAGCATCAATGCATTGATACGCTTGGCCCGCTCTGGATTGATGACGGACTCACCGGAGCGCTGGCAGCGCCCCTCGTTGGCCAGGTAGAGAAATGCGCGTGCCAGATCCATGCAACTCATCTGCAGGGCACACTGATGGAAGTAGAAATCGAGGACCTTTTCTACCGGGTTGTCGAGATTGCCGAAACTGCGGATGAAGTTGGCCAATGCAGCATTTCGAAATCCGGCCTCGCGCTCGGAGCGCGCCACTTCTTCGTCGATGATGATTGCCGGATTTTCTGATCTCTCGCGAACAAAACCAAGCAGGGTTTCCAGAGGACGCGCCGTACTGGAAAGAATCACGTCGGCAATGACGTGGGCGCCGGCGTTGATGAACGGATTTCGTGGAATGCCGTTTTCGCGCTCGAGCTGCACCAGCGAATTGAAGGCGTTGCCGGAAGGCTCGCGTCCGACGCGCTTCCAGAGCTCGCCGCCGAGAGCCTCAAGAGCCAGGGTCAGGCTGAATGCCTTGGAAATACTCTGGATGGAAAATCGCTCATCCGCATCCCCAACATGGAACAGGCGTCCGTCCAGAGTGGCAACTGCCATGCCGAACCTGTCCGCTGGCACCTGGGCCAGGCGCGGGATATAGCTCGCAACCTTGCCCTGGCCGACCAGCGGCGCTACCTCATCCGCAATCTGTTCGAGCACGCTCGCGATATCGAGCGTTGCACTGGTTTCGAGAACGACTTCATTCGGTTTCATGCGCGCATGGTCGCATGCAACGGGGCACTGCCAAAGCCCCGTGCGTGAGCGCCGTGTTGCCGCCTATCTTGCAGGCTTGACCTGATGCTTGCGATCGGCGATGGCCTTGGCTGCAGCCATGATTACCGTTCCCGGCACGCGAACCTTGTAGTCCGGGTGAACATAGGAAAATTGCAGTACACCAGCGGCATCGACAATGAACACGGAAGGTACTGGCAAGGCATGGTGGTTTTCACCCGAAGCCTTTTCCAGGTCAATGCCATAGCCCTTGTACTTCTCGATGGTCGCGTCATCCACGCGGAAACCGATGCCAAAGGCGCGCATGGCGTCAGCCTTGCTGTCGGACAACAGCGTGTAGTCGAGCTTGTCCTTGGTCATGGTCTTGCCGAGCTCGCCGGGCAAGTCCGGGCTGATTGCTATGAGACGGTAGCCAAGCGCTTCGGTCTCCGCCGCAATCAGGCGGAGGTCGCTCAACTGCATGTTGCAATACGGACACCAGCCGCCGCGATAGAACACGAGGATGGCCGGTTGCCCGTCGACCTGCTGTTTCAGCGTGGTTGGTTTTCCGTCAATGGTTTGCATGGCAACGTCAGGCATGGCCGAGCCAAGCAGGATCGGGCAGACCGCATCTGCCGAATCAGCCAGAGTGCCCGCGGCCATGGCGCTCGCGCTGAACAACATGCATGAAGCGAGAATCATTCGAATCATCGTGGTTTCCTGAATTGAAATGTCGGGATGGACTGTAGCGCGTGTTCCGGATCCGCGTCCGAAACCACGATCCGTGCCGCATCGTGTTGCCTGGATGAGCGTCACGCAGTCTTACAAGAACCGGTGAACGCGGACTTTCTTTCAGTAATTGTCGGAGCGACCAGTCCTGGTCACTCCGACCCGGCACAGGCGCTTGCCGAATCGATGGTTCCGGAAAATGCCTGTTTCAGCAGATCCTTCTCCAGCGTTCTGTAGATGGTGTCATGGCCAAGCTCCGGATGCGGAGCATGCGACCATTGCAGGGCCGATTCGGGCTGCTGGCACAAGACCTGAACGAGGTTCATCGTCACCTGGCGATTGCCCTGCTCATTTGCCGACGCCAGCAACAAGCTCACCTGGACGTCTCCCATCCGCTTCAGCCTGGCTCCTGCTTCACGTGACCATTGTTCGTTGTTCCACCAGAGACTGGGGTCAAGCGCGATGTAGATGTTGAACAGTTCCGGCTGCAGGAACAGGGTTTCGACGATGAACAGGGCCGCAGCCGATTCGCCGATGATCGCCGATTCTTCATTCGCGGCGTAGCGTTTGCGGATGAGCGGCTTCAGTTCGTCGGCAATGAAGGAGCGAAACGCAGCAGACCCGCCAACGACGGCTGCAATCTTGCGGTCTTCCGCGACCTTGGTCGGCCCGGTCATGTCGCGCCGACGCTGTGTATTCTCGATTCCGACCACCAGCATCGGCGGGATTTCACCCGCGCGAACGAGCGAATCAACCGTCGAAACTACATGCGGAAAGTCCTCACCGACCCCACCGTCAGGCATGTACAGGACCGGATAGCGGCCGCCCTTCTCTTTTCCAGCGGCATAGCCGGGCGGAACCCACACGTTGACGACCCGCTTTTCGGCAAGTACGCGGGATTCGATATTCAATGTTTCGTGCGGCAGAACGGGCTCGCCAGCATCTGAAACTTTGTCGCCAACGCCTGCACAGACGATAATCAGCGCGATGAACCATTCTCGTAATGACATTGCTTTCCTGGTTTCTTCGGTGGACGAACAGACTTTGCCACAGCAGTGCTTGCATCAACCCTGATTATTCGATGATAGTCGCATTGATCGCATGCTCGGTAACACGGCGAGGCCCGGCACTTGAAAATTCTGGTCACCGGAGCCAACGGCTTCATCGGTAGCGTGATTGTCGAAACCCTGCTGCGCAATGGACATGACGTGGTTGCCTGTGGTCGGAGCCGGAAACATCTTTCCGCGTCCGCGCAGCTTGAATTCATCTCCATTGATTTGTCGGATGCGATCCAGGCAGATCAGTGGAAATCCCTGATCAAAGGTGTCTGCGCGGTAGTCAATTGCGCCGGCATCCTGCGTGAAACGAATCGCGGCGATTTCGAACGCATCCATGTCGATGCGCCCAGCGCCCTGCTTGCCGCTTGTCTAGACGCGGGCACAGCCAAATTCGTGCAGGTCTCCGCACTTGGCGACAGTGCGGATGGCGAGTTCATCGCGAGCAAGCACCAGTTCGACAGCCATCTTCTTCAATCTGGCCTGGCGGCGACCGTGCTGCGTCCCTCGCTCGTCCTTTCGACTCGCGGCTCGTACGGTGGTACGTCCCTGCTGCGATCCATGGCTTCACTTCCGTTCATCGTTTTCCTGCCTGAGGATGGCAAACAGCAAGTCCAGCCCGTACTTGCGGAAGATGTCGCGGAAACCGTGCTGCGCTGCCTGACCCCTGAGGTCGCGCAAGGCCGGATTCTCGATGTCGTCGGCCCGGAAGTGCTTGGCTTGCGGGAGACCCTGGGC
>NZ_JBAWHJ010000164.1:0-5283 GCF_049593775.1 Dokdonella sp.
GAGTGAGTCCCATGGCCGCAGCACCTGCCAGTGCCGCTTTTGTTGCCTCCCGCAGGCGTTTGTTCAACGCCATCTTCAATAGCGCTGGCATTGCAGATGTCGATACCAGCCTGGCCATGCGCCGGCCCGGCCGTAACGGCATCCTCCCGAAAGACTTGCCGCAGAGCCCGACAGCGTTGAGTTTCCCGCCACAGTCCGTGCGCTGGCTGACCCGCTGTACGTTCGGCTTCACGATCCAGGAACACATTGATTACATAGCTCTGGGTGCGAATGACGAAGCCCGCTGGACCGCATGGGTCAATCGCCAACTGAATCCGGGTTCGATTTCGGACGCGGCCTGTGACGCGCGCATCGCCAATGCCGGCTTCACTACGCTCAACAAGACTGGCAACCAGCTCTGGAATGATCACCACTCGGTCACCAACGACTACTACCTGCGCATGCTGCCGATCCGCGAAGCGGAATGCATGAGCATCCTTCGGCAGACTTACAGCGCCCGTCAGCTGAACGAGGTGATGGTCGATTTCTGGCATGACCACTTCAGCGTATTCGGCTGGGACTATGACGGCGGGCCGATGTTCCCGGAGTTCGACCGCGTCGCCATCCGACCGCATGTATTCGGCAATTTCCGCACGATGTTGCAGGCCGTGGGCGAATCGGCCTCGATGATGTACATGCTCGACCTGTATTCGAGTGATGCCTCGCATCCGAATGAAAACTACGCACGCGAGCTTTTCGAGCTGCATACGATGGGCGCGGAGAACTATGGTGGCATCGTGCAGAACCCGGACAGCTTCAACAACATGGAGTTGCTCGGTCACTACACCGCCCCCGATGGTGAGGAAGAGCGACTCAAGTACGTCGATGACGACGTTTATGAAACAGCCCGTGCTTTGACGGGTTGGACGATCTCCGGCTCCAATTGGCCCTACGATCCGATCAACGGCGTGCCGCTGGGCCAGTTCGCCTACGATTCGAGCGCGCATGATCAGGGCGTGAAGCGAATTCTCGCGCGCTACTTCCCTGCTTCGCAGGGGCAGGCAGATGGCGTCACCCTTTTCGACATGCTGGCCCGTCATCCGCGCACGGCACGACATGTCGTGACCAAGATCTGCAAGCGCTTCGTTGGCAGCAATCCGTCAACAGGACTGATCGACAGCGCGACGGCCGTCTTCTCGCAAGCCTGGCAGGCCAACAATCAGATCTCCCAGGTGCTGCAGGTAATCCTGCAATCGGCCGAGTTCAAGAGCAGCTGGGGTACGGCCATGAAGCGCCCTGCCCTCAGTGCGGTCAGTGCGCTGCGCTCCACGGGTGCCAATTTCACTCCGACGCCCGACAACACGTCGGTCTACACGCCCACTGAGGAATTCATGGGGCGCCTGCAGGCCGCAGGACACAAGCTGTTCTATTGGCCGGCCCCGAACGGATACCCCGACGATCCGATTGCCTGGTCGAGTACCGGAACACTGGGCATGACCCTGAAGATGCTGCCGCGCTTGCTCGAAATGCACCAGATCGAAAGCTACAACGATGACTATCCGTTTCTGATCGATGTCCAGGGCCAGACCACCGGTTCGTTCCCGGTCAATCAGCGCACTTCCGCTACCCTCGTGGGCTACTGGTGTGATCGCATCCTCGGATATCGCCCCGAACCGATATACACCGTGGCTGTCGACTTCCTGCGCCAGAACGTCGGAGCCAACGAACTGATCGATCTCGCAACGAACAGCTGGAACCAGAACAATCTCTCGCAGCACTACACTCAATCGCGCTTGCGCACGGTGATTGGCTTGATCCTGTGTTGCCCTGAATTCCTGCGTCGCTGAGGAGCACCGACATGACAAAGCTTGATCGACGCGATTTTCTCAAGGGCTGTGGTGTCGCCGCTGTTGCCGGTGGTAGCAGCAGTCGCGCCCTGGCTTACTTCGCCACACCAGACCTCGCTCCGGCAGTGGCCACGGATGACACCCTTGTGGTGGTCTTCCTGCGCGGCGCGATGGACGGTCTCAGCCTGCTGCCGCCGGGCGCCAGCAGTCCGTATCGCGCAGATTACATGGCGGCTCGCAGCAGCACGCGCATTCCCACATCCGGTACCGGCGCAGCCCTGAGTCTCAATGGCACCAGTTGGGCATTGCATCCTCGTGCGACCGGCCTGCGCAACCTGTTCAACCAGAATCGCCTGGCGTTCATTGTGGGCGCAGGGCAAGGCCAGCCCATCCCTGTCATACGCAGCCACTTTGATGCCCAGGCCAACCTTGAATTCGGATTCGGTGGCGGCACTGGCAACAACATCGGCTGGCTGACCCGACATCTGGCAAGTGGTGGCCTACCCGCCGTGGTACCGCTTCCAGCGACATCGCTTGGCAACATCACCGCGAGCAGCCTGCTTGGATCATCTGATGCCATCACGATGAACAGCGCATCGGACTTCCGAATCGATGGATTCCACTGGTCATGGGAGGAGGACGACGCCGGTGCCGGCATCGTTGGTGCCGTCTCACGCATGCATGCACTCTGGAATACCAATGCAACACAGCTTGAGGCCGCGGGCGTCGAAACCCTGGCATCACTGGACCTGCTGCGCCCGATCAACTTCGGGCTATACAACGCGACCAGCAATCCAGGCGGCTACCAGCCCACCGGAGGTGCCGACTACAGCCTGAGCAGCAACCAGGACTTTGGCAACCAGTTGCGCAACGTCGCCCAATTGATCAAGACCAACCTTGGCATGCGCGTGGCGACAGTCGACCTTGGCGGCTGGGATACCCACGTCGGCCAGGGTAATCCAGCCAATACGTATGACTACTTCGGCAACCAGGTCGAAAGCCTGTCGAAAGGCCTGAGCGCGTTCTACACGGACCTGGCAAGCAGTGCTTCCGGCAACCTGATGCAAAAAACCAGCGTGATCGTTGTCAGCGAATTCGGGCGACGCGTTCAGGAAAACGGCGACGGGGGAACCGATCACGGCTATGGCAACGTGATGATGGCACTGGGCGGCTCAGTCAACGGAGGCCAGGTCTATGGCACCTTCCCCGGCCTCGCCAATGCCAATCTCTATCAGGGCACCGATGTCGCCGTTACCACGGATTACCGACGCATCATCTCGGAAGCCCTGATCCGGCGCATGGCCAACCCGAATATCTACCACGTCTTTCCGGGCTACTCGGGCTACACGCCGATGGGAATCTTCCAGGGCACCGACCTGCCCCCTACAAGTTTTGATGCCCTGTTCGCGAGTGGGTTCGACTGAGAGCAGGGATTCGGGATTCGGGATTCGCAAGTGCGATTCGACGCGAGATGTCCGCATCATTGCCACCAGATCAGATCCGCAAGCCAGTGCTTCCGCCTTTGCCAATCCGGGCCTTTGACAGCCGACCGGCTGGTCATCTCGAATGCCGAATCCCGGCCTTCAGGCCTCGCCACACTCGAAGAGCAGCAAATTGCCATCTGCGGCGGCGTGGGCCTGGCCGAGGCTGATAGTCCCGCTGCGGCGCAGGTGGAAGGCATCCCGGTGAACCAGGAGTTCTTCGTTGCCGATCTTGACCCAGGTGCCGTTGGTGGATCGGTCGGAGAGAATGAAGTGGCCGCGTTTCCATTCGATCATGGCGTGATCGCGGGAAACCCAGTCCGACTCAATGGTCAGGCTGTGGCTTTCCTCGCGCCCCAGCGTGAACGGATCAGCCAGTTCGTCGATCTGGAATTCACGGCCAAGGAAGCGCAGGGTCAGTACGACACGCTTGGCCTTGGCGAACTGGACCACGCGCTGAACGGTTGTCACATGGGATACATCTTCCTGCCACATGACATCGACGATCTCGATAGGCAGGAGCTTTCCGGCCACCCGCGCCGTACCGATCGAACGCACGCGAACGCCGGCCGCATTGGTGATGTTCATGGCTGTAGTTGCCGTGGCCACGATCTGGTCACGTTTGGCCAGAGCTGCCATTCGTGCGGCGACATTGACTGCATCGCCGAATACGTCGGTCTCCTCGACCAGAGCCTCGCCATGATGGAGGCCGATGCGAATGCCGATGTTGTCCTGAACAAAGGCAATATCGGATTTCATCCGACGCTGCATGTCGGTCGAAGCAAGCAGCCCCTGCACCGCACTGGGAAACGTACACATGATTTCGTCGCCGATCGTCTTGATCAGCTTTCCACCATGACGGTTTGCCACTTCGGTCAGGGCATCGAGCACGGCCGCGATGATGTCACGCGCGGCCACATTGCCGCGCAACTCGAACAGCTTGGTGCTGCCCGAGACGTCGGCAAACAGGATTGTCAGCGAGGAACTTGCGCTCATTGCGTCAGATGATAGGTCATTCAGTGAATCGGCTCCAGATTATCCGCTGCCGCAACAATATCAGCCTCGGCCGGAAGCACGGCCAGCGCAGCTCCGGCCAGCGGCGTATAGGTATCCGCCCCGACTACGCGTTGAAGCGGCGTGGCGCCAAGACCCGCTTCGACAATGGCCGTGATCACGCCCTCTCCCACTCCAGCCGAATGACGCCCTTCATCAACAACCAGGATGCGCCGGGCATCACGCGCCTGATCTGCGATGAAGGCCTCGTTCAGCGGCACCAGCCAACGCAGATCGACCACGCGCACCTTCCAGCCACGCCTCGATTCAATCTCCCGGGCTGCGCGAAGGCTCATTGGCAGACCGTTTCCATAGCTGAATATGACCAGATCACTGGCCTCGGCGGCATAGACCCTGCCTTCACCCAGGGCCATGGACTGACCCGGTGCCGGATAGGGAAACAGCCACTGGCCATCACCGGCCTCATGCAGGTCCTTGGTCATGTAGAGCGCAATCGGCTCAAGAAACACGCTGACACGACCGTCCACCTTGGCCAGCGCAGCCAGCGTGCGCAGCATCGTCACGGCATCATCACCACGACTCGGGCAGCCGACGACAAGCCCGGGAATATCACGCAGGGCGGTCAGCGAGTTGTCGTTGTGGAAATGCCCGCCGAAGCCTTTCTGATAACCGAGCCCGGCCATGCGCACGACCATGGGATTGCGGAACTGGTCGTTGGAGAAGAACTGCAGTGAGGCCGCTTCGCCGCGAATCTGGTCGCAGGCGTTGTGGAAATAGGCCAGGTACTGGATCTCGGGTATTGGCAGCATGCCCATGTTGGCATAGCCCTGAGCCAGGCCCAGGATGATGGTCTCGTCTAGCAGGGTTTTGAAGACGCTCTTGTTCTTGAACGACTTGTGCAGACCCTTGGTTACCGTGTAGACGCCGCCTTTCTGGGCGATATCTTCGCCGAACATCAGCGC
>NZ_JBAWHJ010000165.1:0-8523 GCF_049593775.1 Dokdonella sp.
GCAGATGCCCTGCAACGATTGAAAGATGGCAACCGGCGATTTGTGGCTGAGCTGGGTGGTGGTGAGGGTCAGAGCAGTGAGCAGCGCCGACGTGCACTGATCACCAAGCAGGAGCCTTTCGCGATCATTCTCGGATGCTCCGATTCGCGTGTCCCGGCCGAGCTTGTATTCGACCAGGGACTGGGCGATCTCTTCGTCATCCGGGTTGCCGGCAATATCGTCGCTCCGTCACAGATTGGCAGTATCGAGTTCTCCGCCAGCCAGCATGGTACGAGGCTGGTTGTGGTCCTCGGTCACTCGCAGTGCGGCGCGATACTGGCCACCATCCAGGAGCTCGGTCGCCGTTCCGAGGATCAGTCACGCAACCTGCAGTCCATCGTCAATCGGGTGCGCCCGTCGGTCGAAGCGCTGATGGATACGGAAATAGCCAAAAATCCAGACGAACTCGTGCGTCGCGCCGTGCGCAACAATATCCGCATGTCAGTCAATCAGTTACGCCACGGTTCGGATATCCTTGAAAACCTCATCGAGAACGAAGGCCTGCAAGTGGTCGGTGCCGAATACTCGCTGGAAACCGGCGTCGTCGAGTTCCTCGATCACTGAGGTTGCCCGCGCTAGTCTGCATTGCTGTAGGTTTTTTGGCCAATCGGGGCGCGTTCATCCAGTTTCGATGCAATTCTGCCACGCAGCAGGGTGCAGTACCCGGCTCCTTCATATCCGGTAAATTTGTGCCAAGGAGAATGCAGGTACCGCCACCGAGCGAGATTCGCCCATGCTCGAATCCGAAAACCAGAGCGACATGTCGCCAATGCAAGCCACGCCCGCAATAGTCGAAACCCTCGAAGACGCTTATCGACGCGTGCGCCAGGCGACGCTCGACCTGGTCGTCGACCTTGCGCCCGAGGACACGGTGGCCCAGTCGATGCCCGAGACGAGTCCCGCCAAATGGCACCTCGCCCATACGACCTGGTTCTTCGAACAGTTTCTGCTCGGCCAGGCCGACGACTATCAGCCGTACAACGCGCAGTGGATGTTCCTGTTCAATTCCTACTATCAGTCCGTGGGCCCGATGCATGCGCGACCTCAGCGCGGACTTCTGACCAGGCCCACGCTGGCCGAAGTGCTGGACTACCGCCGTTTCGTCGATGAGCGGGTGGCGCGCCTCCTGGCCAGACCTGACAGTGGCGAAATCCTCACCCTGGTGAACCTCGGGCTGAATCACGAGCAACAGCATCAGGAACTGCTGTTGACCGATATCAAGCATCTGTTTTCGCTGAACCCGCTTCAGCCCGTCTACCGCGAGAGTCGGCAACGCTCCCCGGCCGTGGTGCAGCCGACCGATTTCATCAACGGTCGTGAAGGCATTGCGGAGATCGGCCATGCTGGCGACGGATTCGCATTTGATTGCGAAACCCCAAGGCACCGCGTCCTGCTGCAGCCTCATGCGCTGGCCAGTCGGCCAGTCAACAACGCGGAGTTTGCTGAGTTCATCCGCGATGGCGGATATCGCACACCGACCCTGTGGATGTCGGAGGGTTGGGATACGGTCTGCAGGCGTGGCTGGAATCGCCCGCTGTATTGGTCCGAAGACCTTGAGCACGAGTTTACCCTTGGCGGCACGGTGGAGATCGATGCTGCCGCGCCGGTCAGTCATGTCAGCTTTTTCGAGGCCGATGCGTTCGCGCGCTGGGCCGGGGCACGCCTTCCGACCGAAGCGGAGTGGGAGTCGGCCGGCGCCGCGTTGCCTCCGATGAAAGGAAACTTCGTCGGCAGCGGTCAATTGCACCCACAGCCGCCGGATCGCGGCGCAGGGCTGCTGCAGATGTTCGGCGATGTGTGGGAATGGACCTCGAGTCCCTATGTAAATTACCCGGGCTATCGGCCCCCGGCGGGTGCTCTGGGTGAATACAACGGAAAATTCATGTGTGGCCAATACGTCTTGCGTGGCGGTTCCTGTGCCACCCCGGCTGACCATATGCGTGCGACCTATCGCAACTTTTTCGCCCCAGCCGATCGTTGGCAGTTCATGGGGCTGCGCCTTGGAATGGATCGATGACCCCAGCCAACCCAGCCATGGAACTGACCGACGCCCCGGATGACGAGTTCAAGGTGGATGTACACAACGGGCTCGCCCAGTCACCCAAGCGCATTCCATCCAAGTACTTTTACGATGCGCGTGGATCTGAGTTGTTCGAGCAGATCTGTGAACAGCCCGAGTACTACCTGACCCGTACCGAGCTGGAGGTCTTGCAGAAAAATGCCAGCGACATCGCCGCTGCAATCGGACCTCGCGCAGTGCTGGTCGAATATGGCAGTGGGGCTGGCATCAAGACGCGGCTTCTGCTTGATGCAATGAGCGAACCGGTTGGCTATGTGCCGGTGGAAATATCGACCAGTGCGCTCAGCGCCAGTGTGGAGAGCCTGGCCGAGGAATTTCCCGATGTCGACATGTTGCCGGTCGCCGCTGATTTCACCCAGCCCGTCGATCTTCCAAGTCCGGAGCAGGATGCCCAGCGCACGGTGATCTTCTTTCCCGGCTCAACGTTGGGGAATTTCGAGCAACGCGACGCAATCGGCCTGCTGCGCACGATGTGCATCGAGATGGGTGCCAACGGATCCGCCATCGTCGGCATCGACCTGAAGAAAGACACGGCCATTCTTGAGGCAGCGTACAACGATGCCGCCGGCGTCACCCGCGATTTCACCTTGAACCTGCTGACGCGTATCAATCGCGAGCTGGATGGCGACTTCGATCTTGCACAATTCGAGCACCGCGCCCGTTACAACGCGTTGGCCGGCCGCATCGAGACGCATATCGTCAGCCGAATCGACCAAACCGCAAGCGTCGGAGGCGAACGCCATGCGTTTGCGGAAGGCGAGGCGATGCTGGTCGAGTACAGCTGCAAATACTCGCAGGAGGAGTTTGCATCCATGGCCGCCAAGGCCGGCCTGCGCGTAGTCCGGACCTGGATGGATCCGGAACGATGGTTTGCAGTGCAGATGCTCGAGCGCGCGTAGGAATTGACTTGGTGCGTCTGCCGCGATTGCCAGGCCCGCGCTGCCGCTAGCGACGTCCCCCGTACCAGAGATCCAGGTTGCTGCGGGACTTCAGCAGCTTCCTGCCACGCCAGGCGAAACGGACAATCAACCCCAGATGCTCGCGGACCGAATGCGTTCGCAGCTTGCGTGCCGAAGTAAGCACCGGTTAGCGCAGGATGACGAATTGGCCGTGACGCCCCAGCGCACGGCTGATTGCCACGTCCTCACCGGCGTAGAACTCTTCATCGAATCCTCCGACACAATCAAAGGCCGCACGCGTACAAAACACGAAGCATCCCGGCGCGATGCGCGTCAGGCGAAGAAGCCACGAGAAAAATCGCTGCGCGAAACGTTCGCTTCGTGACAGCGGCCCTTCGAGATGAACGGTGGCGCCGCCACCGACCGCTCCACTGCGCAGTTGCTGCAATGCCGAATTGGCTACCTTGTGGTCGATCAGGGTATCGGCGTCAATGAATATCAGCTGGTCTCCGTTGGCCGCCGCCGCACCGGCATTGCGTGTAGCTGCAATATGACGGAAGTCGACCTCGACGACGGTGGCCCCGGCCAGTCGGGCGATTTCCGCCGTGGCATCGGTGGACGCATCGACGACGACAATGACTTCGCTGGCATCCTGCAAGGCACCTGCAACCGACTGCACCGCAGCCAGGGTTGCCCCGATCAGGCGCTCTTCGTCATGTGCCGGGATGATGAAGGAAATCATCTGCGGATAATGGCACGCGGAACGTGTAGAGAGACACAGTACCGGGGTGGATGTCCGCTCACCCGGGTTCTTGCCGTTTCAGGTGATGTAAATCGGCTCGCAACGGATTTCGGTCTTCACGGAATTTGCGATGAAACACGAAGCATGAGCTGCATGGTGCAGCGAGTCGAGCTGTGTGGCATCGGGGATGTTTGCGCCGCTGAACCTTGCCTCGGGATGCAGAACCACTTCGGTGATGGCCAGCTTTCCGTCGGCGTCCTTGCCGAGCCTTCCCGCCGCCCTGTCCCGATAGGATTCGACAACGAATCCGCGCTTCCGGGCAATCGAAAGAAACCAGAGCATGTGGCAACTGGACAGGCTGGCCACGAATGCTTCCTCGGGATCGACTGCGCTCGCATCAGAAAGCGGAACCGGCACGACATCCGGCGACGACGAGGCGGCCACTTCGGCCCCGCCATCAAACGTCCACAGATGCGCGCGGCTATACCGGTCAGCAGAAAAATCTCCCCTATCGCATTGCCAGGTAACGGTCGCCACATGCTCGGACATTCCTGATGCTCCCCTGTCTTGCCCTATCACCTTTCGTAGGGGAGGGTCTCAGACCCGCCCGCGTTGTGCATCCCTTTCATTCTTCTCGTGGCCCGCAACGCCGATTCAAGTGGCGGTCCTCGAAGGCACTTCCGCTTCGAAATCGACCACGCGTGTCATGCGAGCCCTGCGTCAGGAACGATTGGCCAACGCGAAATCGATGGCCGCACATACGGCCGCTGCCTGCGCCGCATTGCACTGTTCGGGTGTCGCCCGCGGGCTATCCGGATACACCTCGGTGGTCGATGTAAATCGCGCATTGGTGACGCCCGCACAAAGACCGAGTGGCTTGAACGGATAGCGGATCACCCCTGGAGAGACGACCGTCGATCCGATGATCTCGCCCTTTGCATCGGTCGGTGCGATATGGGTGACCTTTTCCACTGCAGCGATGATTGCCTGCTGGAATTCGGGCTGTGGGCTATCGCTGTCGTCGACCAGATAGAAGCCATCGGGTATTTCACCGGGCTCGTGTGTCTGACCATCCCGCGCGGCCAGAGCCGGCTGGAACTCGGACTCATCGGTGTCGGTGGTTTCGTGCAAATCGATATGCATCAGCGCGATGTCGCGGATCGGCTCAACCAGTTTGATCAGAGCGGCAGACTCCTGCGCCGGGCTGTTCGCCTTGAAAGAGCGGTTTGGATCGACCGCATCGCGGTTCCAGCGATGGATTCGCTCGTAGCCCCAGGGACTGACACAGGGTGCAACGACAAGATTGACCTTGCCCGCATAGTCCGTCGCATGACGTTCGACGAACTGCAATGCGCCATGCACGCCACTCGTCTCATAACCATGCACGCCGCCGGTGACGAGCACGGTCGGCAGCGCGTCGTTCCAGTCGCGGCTCTTTATCGCAAACAACGGATAGTTTTCACCCGGATAGACGAGTTCGCCATATTGAATGACGTCGAAGCGCGCACGCAGGGAATCAATCGCGCTCAGGACGTCATCGGCGTAGCTGCGCTGAACCGATAGCCGCGAAAGCCAGTCGGCCCTTTCCGCGTCGCCCCAGGCCACGCCGGGGGTGCCGACTGGGTAAAAGGATTGCGTCGTCATCGTGTCTCTGCCGTCTCGTCGATGGAAAGCGCAACACTTTAGCACTGCATCCGGAAACAGTCCCAAGCCAAGCTGCTGCAAGCGGGTGTGTTGCCGGCAGGCATGAGGCATTATCGGAAACAGTCGATCAATGCTTCAGGGGAACATCATGCGAATGTCCGTGCCGTTGCTTATTGTCCTTGGGGTTGCCCTTGGCGGGCCTGCGCAGGCAGCAGAAAATCAGAACGCAGCGGAGCCAGCCGAAGAGCATGCCAAGGCTTCTGCTGTTGCGCCTGCGCCAGCCCGCACGGAAGGGGAAGGTCCGTACTCGCAGTTGATCCTGCGCGGAGCGACCGTCATCAATGGCACGGGCAGTCCCGCATTCGGCCCGGCCGATATCGTGATTGAAGGCAACCGAATCGTATCCGTGCAATCGGTCGGTTCGCCGGGCTCCACGATCAAGCCCGACTCGCGACCCAGGCTCAAGCCAGGCGGTCGGGAAATGGATCTGAGCGGCAAGTATGTGATCCCCGGCTTGATCGACATGCACGGGCATATCGGTGGCGAAGAGCAGGGCGTTTCCGCGGAGTACGTCTACAAGCTGTGGATGGGCCACGGCATCACCACGATTCGCGATCCCGGTTGCGGCAACGGCATCGACTGGTGTGTCAGCGAACAGCATCGCAGTGAGAAAAATCAGATCACCGCGCCGCGCATCTATCCTTATGTCTTCTTTGGCGCCGGACTCGATGCGCCGATGACCGAGCCGGAGCAGGCGCGCAAGTGGGTGCGCGACATGAAGGCCAAGGGCGCAGTCGGCATGAAGTGCTTCGGCTACCGGCCGGACATTCTCGCTGCCGCACTTGATGAATTGCAGAAGCAGGGCATGCAGAGCGCCTGCCATCACGCGCAGCTCGACGTGGCGCGCGTAAACGTACTGACAACGGCGCGTCTGGGCCTTACCACGATGGAACACTGGTACGGCTTGCCCGAGGCGCTGTTTGATGGCCAGACCGTGCAGGACTATCCGGCTGCCTACAACTACAACAACGAGGCAGACCGATTCGGACAGGCCGGACGACTGTGGGCACAGGCCGCACCCAAGGGCAGCGAGAAATACGAGGCCGCCATCAACGAATTACTGGAGCTCGACTTCACCCTCGATCCCACGTTCACCATCTATCTGGCTGCGCGCGATCTCATGCGTGCGCGCCAGGCCGACTGGCACGATGCATACACGATGCCCGCGCTATGGGAGTTCTACACGCCCAATCGCGACAACCACGGCAGCTTCTTTTTTGACTGGACAACCGAAGACGAAGTCGCATGGCGCGAAAACTATCAGCTCTGGATGGCCTTCGTGAACGACTACAAGAACCGCGGCGGCCGCGTTACCGTGGGGTCGGACTCCGGCTTCATCTACCAACTCTACGGATTCGGCACGATCCAGGAGCTGGAACTGTTGCGCGAGGCGGGCTTCCATCCACTGGAAGTGCTTCGTTCGGCCACGCTGAATGGTGCGGAGGTGCTGCGCGCCGATAATCGCATCGGCTCGATCGAGCCAGGCAAGCTTGCCGACCTTGCCGTGCTTTCGGAAAACCCGATGGCCAACCTCAAGGTCCTCTACGGCACCGGCCACATCAAGCTCGATGCTGAAGGCAAGTTGAGTCGCGTGGGCGGAGTCGACTACACAATCAAGGACGGCATCGTCTACAACGCGAAGGACCTGTTGGCGGATGTGCGCAAGATGGTTGCCGAAGACAAGGCGAAGCAAGGCATCACGACATTGCAGCAGCCGTGATGTGCTGAAAATCCGGAGAGACTTCGACTCTCGCGATCACCCCGCGAAGCACGATCCAGAATTCGCACGCGAAACTCCCAGCAGCACTATGGGATAGCGTTCGACAAAGGCGAGGCTCCGCTATCGAGAGGCTGAAGTCGACCCGAACTGGACCTTCCAGGTGTCTTGAGCTCCCCCGATCCGACACTACTTATACAGTATGTGTAGTATTGCCGATCGAATTGAAGATCCATTGGAGTGCGCGCAAAGATGAGGCCGAGGATGTTGGTGTTGATTGTTTCAATACTTGTTCTTGCCGGTGCCGCGCTCACAGTTTTGCGCGTCCAGAATGGGAGTTTGTTCGGAGGGGCGAATTCCACCGATAGAACTCTGCCGACCGATTACCCTGTTGTGTCAAGGTTAGACAGCGAATCATCCACGCCCGAGTCCGATACGGCGCCTACTTCACAATCGGCCCTCGATAGGGCGCCGCCCAACCAAATGGCAGCGCCCACTGCGCCTGGCGTCGAATCCTACTTTCTGGAAGATCCGGGACAATCCCTGCGAATCACCAATCTTTCTGATCAGTATTCAGCCTTGGCTGCGCTTGCTGCCCAAGGCGATGTCGTCGCAGCTCGAACGCTATTCAGAGGATTGAACATCTGCGAGCAATCGCCTCTTGATGCGAAAGAGTTGTCGAACTTCGAAACAAAAGGCAACGATCCAAATAGCTTGTTCTATTCAGGAACTGCATCCGGAAAGCAAAGCCTGGAGCGAGCGCGGACTCTCTATCCTCACTGCAAGGGTCTGACGGCGAGCCAAATCACTGCAAAACGTATGTGGGTCGCTCAGCTAGCAGAGGCGGGTGATAGTGAGGCACGGCTTAAATTTCAGTACTACCGCCCCGAGGACTTTGACCAAATTGACTATGCGGAGCGCTTCAATGCCTTTCAAGAACAGGCTAGAAGCTATTTGAACGCCGAAGTTTCGGCCGGGAATCCAGATGGGCTACTTGCAATGGCAAATGGACATATGCCCGCTGTCTCTGAAAATCAGCATATGGCATTTCAGGCAGATCCCTTCACCGCTTATACGTACTACTACGCATATGGAATGACCCCTCATCCAGATTTCGATGTCACGAATCTTCTGGCGAGACTCCAGGATCAGCTATCGCCCGTGCAAATTCAGGATGCGACAAACAGGGCAATTGAACTAGTCGATGAACACTTCTGAGATATTGGGCAGCCCCCAAGTCGCAAGACCGGCAAGGCTCATTGAGAATTGTCTTCTATGCTGCACCCTGTTCGCTACTAATGGTCCGCTTCTGGCCGAGCAGCGACGGTCGCAAGTCGACCCA
>NZ_JBAWHJ010000166.1:0-5265 GCF_049593775.1 Dokdonella sp.
CTACGGTGGCGAGGAATTCCTGGCCATCCTACCGGGCGCATCGAGGGCCGAGGCTCTCGACATCGGTGAACGTTTGCGACAAAGCATAGAGCAGCTCGCCATCAATGCCGACGGCATCGATCTGAAAGTGACCGCGAGCATCGGAGTGGCGTGTCTTGGCACTGACAATGAAACGGCTGAACAACTGCTCGAACACGCCGATCAGGCCCTTTATCAGGCAAAGGCAAAGGGCCGCAATCGGGTAGGTATCCATCCGCTGGCCCCCGCCGGCACCTGACAAGGAAATGACATGAACGCTGCGATGAAACCACTCAAGATCGATGTTCTCCAACCGGGTGACGTATTGCTGCACATGGGCACCGGCGAGCTGTCAAAGCTTATTGCATGGGTGGGCGACAGTGCCTATAGCCACGCCGCCATGGTCATTGAGGACGCGCAGCTAATCGAGGCGGCGGCGAGCGGCGTGCGTCATGCAAGCCTGGCAGAGCGTACGCAGATGGGAGCCCACTTCCACTTCATCGATGTGTTTCGTCCTTTGCGGCCGACTCCTGGCGACAACAAGAGTCGCGCGGCCCTGCTCGCTGCCACCAACCGCTACCTTGGCGTTCCCTACCCGATGACTTCGCTGATCACGCTCGGCATTGCATGTGCGGTACGCAACAAGATTCCGGGTGACCAGAGGTTGCGCCGGTTCGTACGAATGGCGCTTGATGTTGTCATCGCAAACGATTCCAGCCAGGTCGTCTGCAGCGAGCTCGTCTATCGCGGCTTTGATGAAGCCGCGACGAATCCTGAGCATTCACTGCGTCTCAAATTATCATTCGGGACGTACAGGACACTCCGATACCGGACATCGATCTGGTCGCCCTGGCTGTCGAGTGTCTCGATGACTACAGGCGGTCACTACCGAACTCGCGTGCCACAGACAAGCTGGAGTGGGCGGACTTCGAAACGAATGAAGCCGATCTGGATAGTCTGGTTGTCAAAGCGCGCGCGCAGCTCGGTCTCGATGAGGCGATGCTATCCAGAAAGATTGACTATCTACCCAATCCGAAAACCATTTTGCCGGCGGATCTCGAGTTCAGTCCGGGACTGAGGCAGATTGGACGACTTGAACTGCGTGGATAGCGCAGTCTCTAGTGGCCGATTGCAGTTGAACGCTACAAGAATGGTCATCAATCAGTCGTATGGCGCATTAGTCGGGGCCAGCGATGGCTCTGATCTGAAACGCTGAAAACACCGAATACAACAGGGCCGAAGTCCTGCACGGGCTGAAAAATGCGGAGAGTGTCGCTCCGCATCGCTCAGCTCGCCATCATCACCTGAGCGAAAGTCAGCTTTCAAAGTCCAGCCGAAACGTCCGTGACATTCGGCATATCATTCCCTGCTGCGAAACCGTGGATTCTAGATCGCCAAGGATCCGCTTCTCGTTCTCGAGGTTCCAGCGAAAGGTGATGACCATTGGCACGCCATCCTGTTCAGCGCCAACCGTACCGAGCCAGCTGCAATCCGGCTGCAGGCGCATCTCAAGGTCAGCCTCGTCATCGGACATGCCCTTGGCAAGAACGGTATCGCAGGCATCGTTGACCTCAAGCGTCCCCTTCGAACTGCTGGCCGCGAGCGGGCTTGTCATCGAAACCACACCCGTACAGGCCATGCTGCCGGTGTTGTTGACCACGTTCCAGTTTCCTTCCTTCGGGCACTTGCACGAGAACGAAGGCTGCTGCAACGCGAAGGTGCACGTCACGGTTTCATCATCCTCGATTTCGAAAGTGGCCTTCCTGTTTTCGAGATTCCCGGAACTGCGCCGCGCACTCCCCGGATCATCACATGTGATCGAAGCCAGGTAGTAGCCGGCGTTCACGAGATCCGGATCGATCAACGCAAGGGTCGAATGGTGTTGCCCGCTTTCTACCTCGGCGCGGATCGTTGCGATGCCATTGTCATTCAGCCGCACTTCGCCGGCCGGCGTTCCTGAATAACGCAGGTCTGCCTCGCGGAAGTTTGGAGTCGTCGTCACACGCACGACAGCGGTTCCGCCCGATGCAGCCAACGCAATACCGCTGCAAGCGACAAGAGAGATGATTGAGGCAATGCAACAACACGTTCCTTTCCAACTCATTTTGGACCCCGTCAGCAAAGTTCGCAGGTGCAAAAAACCATAGCACAGCGCTGCGAAACTCTGAATGAAACCCGGCAACATGGCAGTACGCAACCACTTGTCCGATCTCAATAAGGATTCCCCAGCCGAGGTGATGGATGGTACCGCCATTGTCGCCGACAAAACGCCCAGTCCGGCAGGGATCTCTACGAGTGCACCACTTGATCAACATTGTCTTGTTTCAGAAATTGCTGTCCTTTCACGGCATCAAATACCGTTTCCCTATTCATGCAGTCCCGACACATCCAATCACCAACGGAAACCCGATCGCCACGCCGAACCGGTGCGTGGCTCCTGGCGTCCATGTTTCTGGTCGGGCTGGCGGCGCTGGGCTGGTTGTTTCTTCGGGGCAGCGATTCCGCCTCCCTGGCGGCCGGATTCGGCTTCGGTCCCGGGCAGGGCTTGCAACCTGCATTGTTTCAATCGATGCCGCTGCGCGCCACGCACGCTGATGTCGATCGCATTTATCTGGTCAGCACGCAGTCCCAGACCCTTTACCTGGCGACGGGACGCGGCGGCAACCGGATACGCACGGACTACCTGCATGTCGATCTATGGGCGCTGGATGCAGCGACCGCCACGGTCGCCTGGCGCAAGCGAATGCGCTCTTTCAAGGGGCGGGAACGCGAGGGTCGCATCCTGCCCGGCTTCAGGATCCTCGGAGTCGATGGCAAGACACTCTGGCTCGATCTGGATGGGCCGCTGGGAATTGCCCTGGATGACGGCCATGTGGTTGCGGATTCTGCGCGAATCGAACAACGCAATCCGATGCTGGCCGGCAAGCTCCTCTTCGACCCGGGCTACGTTGCGTTCGGCAGGAACGGCCTGCAACTGACACTCGACGATGCCAGCCAGTGGCGCATCGATGCTGCCGATCTTTCCGCAGCTCCACGCGACACACCGGTCAGCCGACCCGACTCCATTGTTCCGCCAGCGAATTCCCTGCCCTCGGCAACCAGTCAGTTCCAGATACGCGGCCTTCGCATCGGTGAATACTGGCTGGGTGTGCTTACCGATGCGGAAGCTGATCAGCTGAGCAAACCACCGGTGGTCCCTGGGCACGAGCCGAATGAGCGCCCCGGTGTCATGCAGCAGTTCCTCAACGAGAACCACGTACCGACGCCGATCAATGATCCCCTGCCCCAGCCCTATCGTCTTTGGCGCGCACGAACGAAGGAAGTATCAGCCGCGCCGCCCGACTGGCCGAAGGAACTGCCGGACAACTGGGGAACGCGAACCGCGTTCAGCGACTACGCCGCGCTTCCCGATTCACCGACCTTGCTGCGCGCCGGATTGCTGCGCGGGAATCGCGATGCCGACGTTCCATTCTGGTATCGCGACCCGGACAGCGTACTCGTGTTGCACACGGACAGGTTGGGCCCGGCTGGGCGACTGCAGTTGAGCCGGATATCCGGCCCGCTTGGCAAGCGCGTCTGGAATACGCCGCTGCCAATGGTGTCACTGTCGTCGGTGATGCGAGGCGAGAACGACCTGGTGCTGTGGGGCAGCGAGCCGGCTTCTGCCGATGTACAACGCGAGGAAAACGGCGTCGCACACGCGAAACTTGTTCGCGTCGACGTGGCTACGGGCCAGTCGATCGTCCTCGACCTGACCGCCGAGGGCTTCACGCGTGAAGCCCTGGAAACCGGGATGCCGCCCTGAGCGACCTACGAATTATGCAATCGGCGCTGGTGTGGTCCCTAGGGCAACGCTGAACAAGTGGCACAACCGTCATGGCGTTCAGAAGGTCTGCCAGTCGTGCTGCGAGGCGAAGTGAAGGCTGGTTGCCCTGGCAAGACTCGCGGTGCGATTGGCGGGCCTTCTGAGTGGCACCTGTTTCAAATGAAAAACAATCGGTTAGGCGACGTCTGTCTGCGCGCAGCTCTTTGTTGCGCTGCCTTGAAGGACGGCCAGTCCATCTGCGTCAGCGCGCCGCGACCTGCACGCAGACAGGTGTCGTGACGGCTGCGCCACTTGTTCAGCGTTGCCCTAACCCACAACGAAGGCAGACCTCCTGCCTGAACTTGCCGCGGGTTACGATGCGACCCCACACCATTCGTTCGCCCGGGAGCCTGTTCAACGTGCCGCACTATTCCGGTCCCCTGCTTGTCCATGCTGTCGCCGAATCGCTGAATGCAGCACGCAGTGCAGGTGCAGCTGACTGGAGTGGTTCACTCGATCTTGGCTTGTCGACTGACACTGTTCGCTTGTTGCCCGAAGCCTGGCAGTGGCGCGAACGGACCTTTCCCTACCCGGTAAAAATCAGGGAACGGACAATCTGCTACTGGGGCGGCAATGACTTTGAAGTCGTCTCCCGGTTTGCCGGATCGCTGATCAAGCTGGTGCCCACTGAATGGGGCGCGCCGACTTTCGAGATCGACGGCATCAAGATGCTGGTGACCTCGAAGATCTCGCCGATGGAGGACGCACGCAGAAAAGTGGCGCTGATCGAGCCGCGGGGAAAGCGAATTCTCGACACCTGTGGCGGGCTTGGCTATTTTGCCGCGTGCTGCCTGGAGGCCGGGGCTGCAGATATTGATTCGTATGAGAAAAACTCCAGCGTACTCTGGCTGCGAACGCTGAATCCATGGTCCCCGGATCCCGACGCGCCGACGAGCGGCGGACGTCTGCATCTCAGTCATGCCGACATCTCGCAAGCAGTCAGCACCCTGCCCAATGCATCCGTCGATGCCTTGTTGCATGATCCGCCGCGTTTCGGCATCGCCGGCGAACTGTACTCACAGGCCTTTTACGACGAGCTCTCACGCGTCCTGCGCCGAGGTGGTCGGCTGTTCCACTACACGGGCAGCCCGAACAAGCTCACCAGCGGTCGCGACCTGCCACGCGAGGTCAGCAAACGTCTCGACAAGGCCGGGTTCAAGCCGCAGCTCGCACTCGATGGCGTGCTCGCCATCCGTCGATAGAGACTGGAGCCGGTCAGCGATACGTGACCGGCGAAAGGATCAATCGACGATTTCGAGCGATTTGGTTCGGGTCTGGTCAAGAAAGAGCTTCTTTCCAGTGATCTCGCAGAGGGCGACCATCTCGTCGAGCTTCTCCAGCTTGTAGGTAATCTGCAAGCCATCGACGACTCGCCTGTCACC
>NZ_JBAWHJ010000167.1:0-9981 GCF_049593775.1 Dokdonella sp.
CTCTTCGCGCGCGACGAATTGCCAGATACAATAGCGCGCATAGACTGATTGCAAACAAGGCCAGCACCAGGGCCAGGGCCTTGCCAAGCTTCTCTGCGCGCAGGCGTTCTTCCTGGATGCGGTTATCGGCCGACAACGTGACGACACGATGCTCGAGCTCCCGGGCGGCGTGTCCCGCCTGCAGTTCGGCAATGGCACGTGCGCGCTCGCTGCGAAACAATTTCGTCCAGAGATCCTGACGGCGCTGCATCAAGGTGACGGCACGTTCGAACTGCTGCCTTCCGCGCAAAGTCGCAATCTGGCGATCCAGGCCGTCGAGCACGTCGATCATCTGACCCTTGCCCTCGAAGTAGTCGGCTCCCTTTTGCATCTGGGCTACACCTTCTTCGACCTGGTTGAGCAACATCAGGGCGTGACCGCGCAACATCCAGCATTTGGCCAGGTAGTAGTGATTGCCGCTGCTGTTGGCCAGCGTCTCGTTTCGATCGATTACCTCGATGGCCTGCTCCGACTTCGAATTGGCCAGCAGCCATTCGGCCCGCAGGTTGCCAAGACGCAACGCCGTGAAGCTCGAGTCGTCCTGTTTGGAGAGCTCCTCCGCTTCGAGCAGAGATTGTTCTGATGCTTCCAGGTCACCGCTCTTCATCTGTGCCATGGCACGTGCTGCGAGAAGCGAAATTTGGTTCTGCAAGGGCATGGACCCGATCGGCAGCGTGAAAGCGCGATCAATGGTTTCCAGCGCCGATTCAGGCAGATCCATCGCGTTGTAGAGTTCAGCGATCGTGGCCAGGCGGAACAGGCGTGCTCGTTCGCTGCCGATTTTCAACTTCTCAGCCCAGTCCAGCGCTGCCAACTGGTGGCGCAAGGCGGAATCGAAGTTCCCCGCGTCGAAGTACATATTGCCGTAGCTCACTTCGAGCGCTTCCATAACCTCGACTGATGCATCCGAGCTGATCCTGGCACGTACCTCGTTGAGCTGGTTTATGTATTTGCTGATGTCATCATCGACGTGACTCATGAAGACGCGCCGGATATCCATCAGGCTGACCGTATCTGCATCCCCGTTGGCTTCAGCAAGCGACCGCAGGGACCGCATCATCTCCAGCCTCTCGTCGAAGCTGCGATCGCCCCCGGGGTCGGCAATCTGCGTCTTCAGCAGTTCGCGCTGGACCGGATAGCCCGCATTAGCCGGAATCTGCGCTTCGATCTGCTTCAGATTCCTTGAGGCGTCCGCCAAGGCGTCACCGGCAACCCTCAATGCCTGCAACTGCTCGATGAGGAGTTCGCTGCCGGCAGACTGGGCCGGGCTCGAATGGCCCGCCATGGTGAGAACATTCAGACTGACTATCAAAAGCCATCGCCGCGCCACGAGCAGAACCCGAGCAGTTCGGCGTTTGCGCGCTGTTCTTCGGCGATGGTCCTGTTTCATGCGTGCGGTCCCTTGCTCTCTTGCCTGTGATTTACGCCTGCTCGTGGCTCAACTCAATTGCCGGCGCATGGCCTCGACGGGCCATCACCGGACCAATGCAAACTCGGTGCCATCCGCTCCGGACCGGTGCTGAATCTCGTGTCAGGGCCCATGGGCCAACCGGGCAACGGCTGGTGTCGACTGGGACCCATCTTCCGGACTCATGGTTCCAGGCTGTGGCTGACGATTTCTCTTCCCGTTCCGCTTTGGGTATCGTTCCGGATCGCTCGCGCGGGTTCAGTATGGGTGGTTGCTTGAGATTCTGCCGCAAGCGGGGCGCTCCAGATCTTGTCTCGTCGGATCAAGGCCCTCGATTCACATGGACAGCCAACAACGAAAGGAAGGTAGCAAGGAATGAAGTGCCCGAAATGTGGAACCGAGCAGGCTGACAGTCCCCAATGCACATCCTGTGGCATCTATATCGAGAAGTACGAGGCCTATCTGGCGCTCAGAGAGGCGCAGCGGCAAACGGCAGCTCCCATGCCGACCGAGCCAAGGAACCCGGCCTATCTCGCCGTGTTTGTTGCCGCCGGCATCGCCTTGCTCGGGCTGGGCTGGTTTGTGCTCGGTGGGGACAAGCACGAGGCGTCCGATCCGTCGGCCACCAAAGTCGTCGATGTAGACAACAGCGCGACTCAGGCACCCGAAATCAAGACGCCTGCAGGAAGCATTCGCGCCCGCTTCGAGACAAGCCATGCACCGAAGAACGAAATCGAACGTGCGCGCAATGCCACGGTTTTCATCGAGACGGAATGGGGCGCGTCCGGCTCGGGTTTCATCATTGATTCCGGTTGCCGGGTGATCACCAACCGCCACGTCGTGGAATTTGATCAATCCGCCATACGACGGGAAGTCATTTCTTCGGATCAGGTCCAGTCGGCGTACCAGCAACGTCGCCAGGCCTTGACGATCGAAATCCAGCGGGTTCGAGCCGCTTTCGAGGAAGCGCTGCAATCGGGTGGCTCCTCCACCGAACTGCAGGCGATGCGCGATGAGTTGCAACGCCTGGGCATCGAGTTCGATTCGCTATCGGATACGGTTCGCGCCGAGATAGACGAGCAGATCAGCGATGAAGCATGGAAGTACAGGGATTCCGCCCTGAAAGTTTCGCTGGTAGATGGCACGGAATACTCCGTGCGTAACGTGCGCAATTCGGATCACTACGATCTGGCCCAGTTCACTATCGATGGCGTGGACTGCCCGTTCCTTGCGATGGGCGAGCCCGACGAACTCGCGCAAGGCGGACAACTCTTCACGATCGGCAACCCTTCGGGCCTGACCTGGACGGTGACGTCGGGCGTCTTTTCCGGTTTCCGCGAAGAGGAAGGCCTGCGCTTCCTGCAGACCGATGCTCCGATCAATCCGGGCAATAGCGGTGGCCCACTGATCGACCAGCAGGGCCGGGTCGTAGGAATCAACACGATGGTCCTTCGCGATGCCCAGGGAATTGGCTTCTCAATTCCGGTGACGGCGATCGACGATGCGTTCTGAGACGCCTGACATGCGGGACTTGCCGGGACTCCGGCCCTGCTTTGGTTGCTAGTCAGGTCATCCTTCCCGGTGAGCCGCTTGCCACAACGAAATCACGAGACCAATTGACACTCAGTCCCTGCCAGGTCGCCAGAAGACATTCTCGGGCACGGGGTTCCGGACGAGTTAGGAAAGGAAGACATGGAGATCGTCGACCTCCTCGTCCGTCAATTCCGGGAATCGATCCGGCGCCACGAGCGACATGAGTTGAAGCTTTCTGCCACCCAGCCCGACGCCGGTCTTGATCAGCCTTTCGAATTCCTCACGATCGATGGCCGCGACCATCGCCAGATCCGGCGTCGGTGGCGGAAAAATCGACAGGCCGCGCAGATCAAGCCCATGGCATTCGTTGCACATGGTCATGGCGAGGTATTCGCCGCGGGCTCGTTGCGGTTCTGCCTTCGCATCAACTCGCAAAGTCGGGACCGCATCTACCCATTCCGCCATGTGCCTTTCCTCTCCATTCGTGAAAGCCCAGCGCACGGCCCAGCCAAGTTTTGGTTGCGGTAGTTCGATCTCGACAACCGGCGCCGACTTCAGGAACGCGATCAGCGCAAGCAGATCCTGGTCGGTCATGCGCGCGAAGTTGAATGACGGCATGGACGTGAGCGCCTTGCCATTCGCGCCGATCCCCTGTCGTATCGCGGCTTCGATGGTCGCTACATCATGGTCGCGTGCGTAGGTCGCCAGATTGGGTGCGACCGCACGCTCTGGCCAATCCCACTGATCGCCGAAATCCTTCCCTTCCAGTTGTTGCCCATGACAGCCCAGGCAACCACGCGTGCGTGCAATATGGCGACCGCGTTCGATCGTTCCTGCGTCCATCTCGACAGGTTGTTCAAAGACAGTATCGCGCGTGAAGTCACGCAATCTCGCCTCGCTCAACGCAAAGACGACGCCAAGACCAAGTAGTGGAACTGCTATGGCGACAGTCGCAAGTAGCAACAGAACACGTTTCATTGCCATTCCCTGCGCGGCAAGAAGATTCAGGAACACAAGCCGGATTCTTGTTCGCGGCGATAATAGCTCCGCCATTGGAGATCAAGCCACTTTCCATAGCCGCCGGCCACGGAGGGAGCCGTGCAAGACGCAGACCGTGCCCGAAATCACGGTTAACTACGCAAGCTGATTTCCTGATTGCTCGTGTTGCGGCAAGCCGTCAGCAACATCGTAGTAGTCACCCTTGTCTGCGACGAAGATGTGCTTGGCCAATCGCAACCCGGTCGGATTTTCCAGCGCCCCCATGGCCACTGCAATAAACGCATGCGTCGACTTGTCCGGATCCCAGAACAATGATGACCCGCAAACACGACAAAAGCCTCGCCGAACCTGCTCCGAGGATCGGTACCAGGTGATCGAATCTTCGCCGTGAATCGTAAGAGCCGATCTTGGCACATTGGCTGACGCGAAATAGTGGCCTGCGTGCTTGCGGCACTGCGTGCAATGGCAGGCGTCGGGCGCATGGGCCAGTGCGCCATCAAATTCGAATCGTACGGCACCGCAGAGGCAGGCTCCATTCGACATGGCTGGATCCGATATGGGAAACGGCAGGCAAGACTAGCGAAACTCGTTCCAGGATACTCGAGTTGTGCGCGCGTCCCCGCATCAAAAGTTCGCGACCCCAGGTCGAGTGAAGTTTCCCTCGTCCGTCCAGGGCGACGTACCGGTCGGGTACAGGCGTCATGATTCCTCCTGCGCCGAAATGCTTCATTCCCCTTGCAGGAGTACCATTCGGGGAGCCTGATGCGCGTCTTTCAATGGCGGCGTGATTTCCGGAGATTGCCCATGACCCTCAGCCCGACATCCCGACTGATTTTTGCAGCATGCATGGCGCTGACCATGCCATTCTGCGCGTTCGCAGCGACAGCGCCCGACGATCCGGTGAACGAATCGCAGACCTATCAATCGCTCAGCCTGGAGCCCCTGGCGGCCAATGCCTTGCGTCGCAAGATCCTGATCCAGTGTGGCATCGACCCTTCGCGCTACGTCTTGCCGTGGTACTTCCACTTCGAATACGGTCAGGCCCTGCTTGAAGCCGGTGATGCGCAACGCGCGATCGTCGAGTTCAGCCAGTCGATCGAACTGAAGCCTGAGTCGCGCGCGCGCAAGCGGACCTACGGCATGTGGTACCTGGACTACTTGCCCTACTTCCAGCTGGCCGAGGCCCATGCAATGCTGCAGAACTGGCCTTGCGCAGAAAACGCGATGCAACTGTCCCACTCGATGGGTGAGGTCGCGAGCGGTCGCATCGAATCGCAGCGCGTTCGTGCCTTGCAGGAGGATCTCGATCGACATGCCGGTGATGTCGGCGCCTGCAACTTGCGGGACGCACTGGATCCGGAAGCCACCGAGGCGTGGGTAGGCGGTTGATCCGCGGCTTCATTTTTGAGCGTCGGGCCACGTTTGACCGTGAGGCTTTCGCTGGCAGAACGAGTGAACACATCAGGGATAGCTTGAATCATGGAAGACAACGATCACGATGTTGACTGGAACCATGCTCGGCACAGGCATTCAACGCGGCGTCAGGCCAACGGGTTTGCTGACTCGTCGAGCTCACGTTTTGCCGTGGCAATATCGGTATTTCTCGCCGTGGCCTTTGTTTATCCATGGTATCTGTACTGGGTAGATTCAGTTGTCGCTACCTGGCGACTGAGTGCTTTCAGCGAAGAAATGGAGAACATCGCAGCTGAAGTCCAGGCAGAAACACGTGAGCGGACTGCAAAGGCGACCGAAGCGAACAGGCGCGAGCAACGGCATGCGCGAATCGCCAAAGTGAGGGTGAAAGGCGTTAGCGACGGATCGAATGGGCCGGTTGCAATCGTTGACCTGGGAAGTGCGTCACTGACGGAATCTTCGGCCACGATATGCAGGCAGACCAGTGCCTGGCTACGCAAGAACATGACGGGCGTTTCGCTCAAGATCCAGCGATATCGGCTCAACCAGCCTGCGCTGGATGCAGGTACGATCGATTGCAGATAGTGCAGCGCTGATCGCAACCACGTTCTTTCGCCGCGCATCCGAACCACGTCGCGATGCCTGGCCTTCGTGTCTGTCGCGAACTTACGGGCAGCTGTCAGCGCTCTCACAGTATTGCGGAACAAAGCTCATCACTCGATGCACCAACCTCTGGTTGGGGAGCCGGTATGATGGTTCGCCTCCAAGACACCGCTCCGCCGCTCGCAGGAATCGCCACACATGTCATTACAGTTTTTATCCAGCCCTGCTGGCTTTCGCTTCAGGCCCTTCGTCATTGTCGCTGCGGCATTCGCTTTCTCTCCGTGTTGGGGACAGACCGAAGTTGTCGTCGCATCTGCTGTTGCCAGTGAAGCGGCACATGAGCTGCGATTGAGCGGCACGCTGACACCTGAGCAGCGCTCGGGATTGTCGCCGCGCGTCGATGGACTGGTTGCCGAAGTGCTGGTGGATGCCGGTGACGCGGTTGGCGCAGGCGATGCGCTACTGAAGCTGGATGCAACCCTGGCCGAAGCCATACGGCGTGGCAGTGATGCACGTGTGAAGCAGGCCCGAGCGGTACGCGACGAAGCACGGCGACGCGTTGATGAGGCTCGCCCACTGGTGCCGCAGAACACCTTGCCAAAAACCGAGCTGGAGGCGCGGGTTGCCGCGCTGGCACAAGCCGAAGCCGCACTTGTCGCTGCGCAGGCAAGCGCTAGCGAACAATCCGAGCTGGTCCGGCGTCATGTGCTCTCGGCACCGTTTGACGGGGTGGTCACGGCCAAGCGTACCGAAGCCGGGGAGTGGGTCACCCGTGGAAATCCCGTACTCGATCTGGTTTCACTTGATGCGGTGAGACTCGATGTGCAGGCGCCACAGGAGACGTTTGCCTCATTGAGGGATGACACGCCGGTGCAGCTGATTCCTGACACGCTGCCGGATACGCTTCTTGATGCGCGCATCACAGCGCGCGTACCCGTCGGCGGCGGTTCGGGTTCACGAACCTTCCTGGTGCGGGTGGTCCCGCTCGAGTCCAATACCGCCCTGTTTCCGGGCACATCGGCCACGGCGGTGTTCCGTCTGACCCGGCCGGGGGCCAGCGCAGTGGAAATTCCGCGCGATGCACTGCTGCGACATCCGGATGGCGGTTTCAGCGTGTTCGTCATCGAGAAGGGTGAACAGGGAAGCGTCGCGCGCCGACGTCAGGTCAGTACCGGACGCAACAGTATCGAGACAGTCGAAATACTACAGGGCGTAGCTGCCGACGAGTCGGTAATCGTGCGCGGGAAAGAAGTCCTGCGTGATGGCGAGACGGTGCGCATCGTCGCGCCGAAGAGCTGAGTCCGACGATGTTGCAGAGCATGCTCCAGCGCGGCACCCTGGTCACCGTTGCGGCCCTGATCGTTTGCGTCCTTGGCCTTGTGGCCGCATTGCGCATTCCGGTGCAAATGATTCCCGACCTCGAAGTGCGCACCATCAGTGTCGTGACCCAGTGGCCGGGCGCAACCCCTCAGGATGTCGAAAAGGAAATACTGATTGAACAGGAACGCTTCCTGCGGACGGTTCCCAACCTCAAGCGCATGGTGGCGTTCGCCGAGACGGGTCGCGCCTCGATCGACCTGGAGTTTCCGTTTGGCGTCGACATCAACGAGGCATTGATCCGCACCAGCAACGCCTTGTCGCAGGTGAGCGGCTATCCGGAGAACGTGGACCCGCCGCGCCTCAACAGCAGTTCGTTTTCCAACAACGCATTCATGTACTTCGCCCTGTCCCCCTTGCCCGGCGACCCGCTTGAACTCGACATGGACATGGTGCGTGATTTCGTCGAAGACAATGTACGCCCATTGATGGAGCGCGTGCCCGGCGTTTCCCAGGTCGACGTCGGCGGCGGAGCCGAACGTCAGGTTCGCATCCATGTTGATCCGTCACGGCTGGCGCAGCGCGGCCTGAGTCTGACCGACGTTCGTGATGCGGTGCGTGCACGCAACCAGGATACGTCAGCCGGTGATCTCGACAGTGGCGAGCGGCGCTATCTGGTTCGTACCGTCGGTCGATTTGACCGCGTCGACGAATTGCAGAATCTGATTCTGGCGCGGCGCGGTGATGCCATCGTGCGTCTTGGCGATGTCGCCGATGTGCAACTCGACCACTACGAACTGCGCAGCATCTCGTTTGCCGACGGAGCTCCGCGCATCAGCTTGTCGGTACGTCGCGAAGCCGGTTCCAACGTGATCGATATCAAGAACGCCATGCTGCCGGTCGTCGAGCAGATCAATCGCGACGTGCTCGAACCGAATGGCTTGCACATGATGCTGTCCAGTGACGATGTGCGCTATGTGCAGGCATCGATCCGCAATGTCTGGACCAACCTCGGCATCGGTGCCTTGCTCGCGACGATGGTGATGCTGTTGTTCCTGCGTTCGGGGCGCGCCACGATGATCGCTGCCATCGGCCTGCCGATCTGTACCATCGCCGCGTTCCTCGGTCTGCTCGCGTTCGGTCGCACCATCAACGTGATTTCACTTGCCGGAGTCGCGTTTGCGGTGGGCATGACGGTGGACAATACGATTGTCGTGCTGGAATCGATCGAGCAGGCGAGGCGGCGCGGGCTCAACCGCCTCGATGCCGCCGTGCAGGGCACCCGAGAAGTGTGGAGCGCAGTCCTCGCATCCACGCTGACCACGGTACTCGTGTTTGTGCCGGTGTTGTTTGTCGAAGAAGAGGCGGGGCAGTTGTATTCCGACATTGCCATAGCCTTGTCGGCCTCGATCCTGGCTTCGATGCTGGTCGCCATCGGGCTTATTCCGACCGCGGCGGCTCGCTTCGGTCTCGGCGTATCGGACGCGCCGGCGCCAAGGGAAAATCGCCTTGCCCAACGCCTGCTGGGTATCGGCGACTGGTTTACCGCGACGCGGCTGCGAGCCTGGGTCTGTGTTGGTACGACGCTCGCCGCAACGCTGTTCGTCGTACTCGTATTGACGCCACCTGCCGAGTATCTGCCCGAGGGCGAGGAGCCCAAGGCATTCTCGCGAATGACAGCGCCACCGGGCTACAACCTCACCGAGATGTCACGAATCGCCGAGCAGGTCCGGGCCGTGATTGACCCGACGGTCGGCGCCACACGTGACGCGTTCGCAGCAGGAAAGACCCCGGTCCCACCACTTACGGGCTATTCCATGTGGTTCAGCTCTGGCGGCCTGACCATTGTCAGCGAGCCGATCGACAGCGGCGATCTCGACGCCATGATGGATGGCCTCACCGAGTTGTTTCGAAGTTTCCCCGGCATGCGTGCGTTCTCGGCGCGCGGCTCGATCATATCCAGCAACGATGGTGGCACGCGCGCCGTGGCACTGGATATTTCCGGGCCCGACATGGCTTCACTGTATTCGACTGCGCAAGCGGCGATGAAGCGTGCGGAAGCCTTGTTCGACAATCCGCAGGTGGATTCCGAGCCCCCATCGCTATCACTGGATCAGCCCCTGGTGCAGGTGCGCCCGCGCTGGAATCTGCTCGCCGAAAGCGGCTTCAATGCGCGTGATTTCGGATACTCCGTGGCGGCACTGTCCGACGGTGCCTACGTCGACGATTTCCTGCTCGATGACGATCAGGTCGATATCTTCCTGTATAGCGGGGCCGGTTCCGGACAGACCTTGTCGAGCCTTCCGCAGCAACCCGTGCTCACGCCATCGGGCAGCATCGTGCCACTGTCGGCACTGGCCGACATCGTCGAGACCGTCGACAGTGCAAGTTTGCGGCGTGTTGACGGACGCCGAACGGTGACACTGTTCATCATTCCGCCGCGCAGCGTTGCTTTGGAGACTGCAGTCGAAAGCGTACGTAGCGAACTGCTGCCGTCGCTACGCGAAGCAGGTGAAGTGGGTGACGGTGTCAGCATCGCGATATCGGGTGCGGCCGACCAGCTTGATGCGACGCGCGCAGCACTGGGCGGAAATTTCCTGATTGCAATCATTCTCTGCTACCTGTTGCTGGTCGCCATTTTCTCCCACTGGGGCTACCCGTTGCTGATC
>NZ_JBAWHJ010000168.1:0-9175 GCF_049593775.1 Dokdonella sp.
GGCTGAGGTCATCAACAATCAATATTTCGAAGAATGGCCGCGCTCGTGTACGCGCCTCGCGCGTCTCGACGATCTCTTCCTCTTCGTTGAGATCCCGATCGGTGTCGCTGAAGTAGTCGCCAAGACGGCGGCGGTAGGTTCCACTCTGCAGCGCGCGGACCATGCGAGTGACCGCCCTGGAAAAGTCGGCGTGGTCCTGACGGGCCATCATCCGCAGCAGTTGCTCCAGTCCACGACGTCCTGGAAATGCCCAATAGGCTTCTATCGGACCAAGCGACCTCAGCAGAGTCTGGATTTTCTCCGTCAGCTTGACCCGTTTGGCCTCGTTTGTAGCGCTCGCCAACTGGACCGCGAGGCTCTTCAATGCGGTCCAGCGATCATTGCGCAATTGCGATGCCGAGTAGTAGTCACTCAATGCCGATGTCATTCCCGCGGGCTTGAACGGAGCCTTGCCCGCGACGGGCGCTGCACCTGCCCCGGTTGCGGTACTGCGGGACTCTTTCTGTCGTCCGCCAGCTGTGGTCTCGCTGGATTCATTCTTGTTCAAGGCTTGCTCCTGGTCTCGGGTTCTGGTCGGTTTGCGCTACCCGGCTTCTCGTTCCGTCCTCAGCTTGTTCGTGCAACAGCAGGCGCTGTTGGCAGCGCATCTGCAGGAGCCGCGATACCGATGCCGACTTGTCCGCCCTGGTGCGGGATGGATAGCGGCCCCAGTGTGTGCAGGTAGCTGTCCAGACCGGAGCCGCGCTGGTAAACCGCGAAATCGATCTCTCGATCACGGAAACTCTTCAGCGGCTGTCCAAGCCCGTTCACGCCCGCTTCGCGCTGTCGCCGAACACGACCGAGATCCACTTCGAGCGGCAGCGTCTCGCTTGAGCCGCCTGCCTGGGCCAACACCGTGCCGCTGGGATCGACAACGCAGGAACGACCGATTCCGCCAGCATCCAGCCCATTGATGTCGAACACGTAGCATTGGAACTGCGCGGCGGTTGCTCGGGCGATGGCCAGTTCCACGTCACGATCAATCGTTCCCGTGAGTACCGGATGCAGCAGAACCTCCGCACCCATTGCGGTCAATGTTCTCGTTGTTTCCGGCAGCCACATGTCATAGCAGATGGACAAGCCGAAGCGTCCGACGTTGGGCACGTCAAATACGCAAAACTCCTGGCCAGCCGTCACATCCTGCTCGTAGGGGCGAAACGGAAACATCTTGCGGTAACGCTTGACGACGGCTCCCGCCGGGTTGATTACCGACGCAGTGTTGTACAACTTTCCGTCTGCACCGCGCTCAAAGACCGAACCCGGAATCAGCCAGATTCCATAACGGGCCGCAGCCGCCTGCAAGGCTTCTTCATCCGGCCCCGGCAAGGAGACTGGTGCATTCGGAACCGGGCCACATTGGGCCAATTCACTGAACACGACCATCTGTGTCCACGGAAAGCGCGCCATGACAACGTCAAGGCGATGAAGCATGGCTGCGAGATTGCTGGAAAGGGCCGGCACATGCATCTGCACGCCGGCAATCGCAAAGGGAATGGTCATGAGTGAATTTGTTCCGTAGTGTCTCCACATGGCGCTATTGCCAGGTGGGTGCCGGTGACCGGCAGTAGGTTTTCAGCGCTGCTTCCATCCGATCGGGGCACTGTATTGCCGAGTATGATCCGATTCAGCGAGCAGCCGACTTCAAGCGAGGGAAATCTGTTTCCCTCGAGTGAGTTCTGCCTTGAAGATTTCCGCCATCGCGGTTTTCCGACAGCAACAGGAATGCTGTCATTGCGCTTGCGAGACACGCAATCGGCCGGGGCACGGTACGCGTGGAGAACCACCGACTGCATTCTCGCCAGCTGCAACGCATGCTGTGTTGATGAGACATCGATCAGGTCGTTTCGGCATGTTGTCCCAAAATGCAGGACAAGCTCGTCCGGATGATCTTTTACCCACCTTGATGCAGGCCCCACGCGAATCGACATTTCCGCACAACGACCCTCATCCTGATGGATGGCGTCGAATGGCGTTACGGTTTCGTCGAGCGTTTCGGGCATGCACTCCTCATCGTCTGGTACGGGAACTCAACGGTTTTCGTAGCCAGACTGTCAAACAGGGGGGATGCCGCGCATAGGTCCCGAGTCAGTGCCCGGAAGCGGGAAGCAGTCCGATCAGGTTCGATCCGGCTGCGATTTCTGCGGCATACAAGGAAGGCTGCGGAGCAATCACCAGGCTGTCGACAGGACAGTTCACGCAACCAGCAGGAAACAGTGAAGTCCTGACAATAAGGCACTGATCTTTAAAAAGATTTCGCCATCAACTTCCACCCTCAGGGTAGCAGATCGGAGCACTCTGGTCCAATCCATGGCTGTCCAGCGTAATCACGCATACGCAAATACCGCGGCGAGTACGCTCCCGGCATCGCGGCGCTCCCGGCATTCGAGTGGACCCGAACGTCGCCCGTATCCGGGCCTGGATAGCGTGCAATCGGGGTTGTCGTCCACCTGAATCAAGGGCGAGGTCCGCTAGCCAGCGCAGAGCGTGGCGATTTCCTCATATGCCGACAGTCCACTCCCGGCTTTGCAGCCCGGGCAATCGGGATCCCTGACCAGTGACAGCTCCCTGAAACTCGCGTTCAGGGCATCAAAACAGAGCAATCTGCCAACAAGCGGGCGCCCCTGCCCAATAATCAACTTGATCGCCTCGCTGCATTGAAGCAGCCCGATGATGCCGGGAAGCACGCCGAGTACACCGGCCTCGCTGCAGTTTGGTGCTTCTTCGGCGGAAGGCGGCTCAGGGAAAAGGCAGCGATAGCATGGCGACGATTCCTTGCGCGGATCGAAGACGCTGACCTGGCCGGTGAATCGATGGACAGCACCGTAGATCAGCGGGATTCCCAGATTCCTTGATGCAGCGTCAAGCAGGTAGCGCGTCGGGAAGTTGTCAGCGCCATCGATGATCAGGTCATGGCCCGAGAGCAAGGCTTCCACGTTGCCAGCTACAAGTCTCTGCTCATGCGTGAAGATCCGAACTGATGGATTGAGCGCGGCCAGGGTGAGACTCGCCGAGGCGGTTTTTGGCATGCCAATGCGTGCCTCCGTGTGAATCACCTGTCGCTGCAGATTGGATCGCTCGACGCGATCGTCGTCGATCAAGGTCAGGTTACCCACGCCGGCAGCAGCCAGATACAGTGCGGCCGGAGACCCCAGCCCTCCTGCACCGACCAGGGCGACCCTTGCGGATGCCAGCTTCAGTTGCCCGCTGACGCCGACCTCGGGCAACAGGAGATGCCGCGAATAGCGTTCAGCGGAATCCGCGTCCATTGATCCCGCGTTGGTTGGCAGACCTTCTGCGCACCAGCGGGAAAATCCCCCGCGAACGGAGAACACCCTGGAATAGCCAAGCTCGAGCAACTGGTTGCGCGCCAACAACGATCGTTGGCCCGTTGCACAGATCGCAAGCAACTCGGCAGACTGCGTGATCGCCAACTGGGCGACCCTGGCCTCCAGCGATGCCCTCGATATTCCGATTGCCCGTTCCGGCATGCCCGAAGCGCGCTCATCATCGTCACGCACGTCAAGAAGCGTCGCACCAGCGCGCATGCGCCGCAACGCATCGGCCGGATCAATTTCGATCGTGTCTGGCGATTCTGCTGGGGGCGTTTCGCTACTCATCGGAGATCAGGCCAGTTCTGGAAGACGCATGATCCGCACCAACGAACCCGCATCCAGCTCGCGCACGGCCTCGGGCACGCATATCAATGAATTCGCCTCCATGATTCCGCGTTGCATCGCCGAGCCTTGTCGTGTCACCGGATCAACCCAGAGTGTACCGTCGTCTCGCACCTCGCAGCATGCGCGCAGGAACTCCGCGCGCTCATGCCGCTTGGTGATGACGCTGGCCAGATGCGCCCGCGGAAGCTCCGCCAGCGCAGGCTCGGCGCCCTGGAGCGCGCGCAGCGCAGGCTGCACCATGCAGAGAAACGTCGCGATCGTCGATACCGGATTGCCTGGCAGGCAAAATATCAGGGCCGAGCCGATTTCCCCGAACAGGAATGGCATGCCCGGACGCATGCGGACCTTCCAGAAATGGATGCGTCCCAGTTCCGCCACAAGAATCGGCAGCCAGTCAGCTTCACCTGCTGAAACCCCGCCCGAGGTGATGATCACGTTCACCGATTCGGCCAGCTCACTGAGAGCGCTTCTGATCTGATCCGGATCGTCAGGAAGGTGCAGGAAGGAAGCCGGTGATGACCGGGCAACAGGCAAATGCGCCTGCAGCCCGCTTGCCCGCAGCAATGCGGCAAGGCTGAATCCATTGCTGTTGTAGATCGTTGCCGGCCCCGTCTGGTCGCCTGGCATGATCAACTCGTTCCCGGTCGTGATGATGCTGACCCTGGGCCGCCTGAAAACCTCCAGGGTATCGTTGCCCAATGTTGCCAGCCCGCCAATCCGCGTCGAAGTGACCTGTTGTCCCTTGCTCAGGACGAGATCGCCGGCAGCGAAATCTTCGCCTGCCCTGCGCACGTTCGAGCCTGCCAGCTCGCCGGCGGCAATGACCACCGCTTCACTTTCGACGCGCACACGTTCCTTGATCACTACGGTGTCGGCCCCAGTGGGCAGTGGCGCACCAGTGGTAATGCGCAGGCACTCTCCCCGCTCGATCGTCGATGCCTGGGCATCGCCTGCGAACCGGGTCCCGGCAATGCGCAGCCGACACTCGCCGGACAGCGGAAGGTCGGCACTGTTCAGCGCGAATCCATCCATCGCGGAGTTATCAAAAGGCGGCAGATTTCGCGACGCGCGGAGATCGGCCGCCAATATTCGTCCCTGCGCATTCTCCAGGCCCACGTGTTCGGACAGTTGCCTGCGAGCAACACAGACGCGGAGGATTTTCTGCTGCGCATCCTCAAGCGAAATGGGCCGAAAATCAGCGATGGCTGCCATCAAGTCGTTCCTCGTAGGCCGCGAACTCTTCGGCACGGTTGAGATTGATCCAGCCCGACGCCGGAGGTGCCGTTTCGATCTCCAGTATGCCGATTGAATCCTGCCAGCGGCTCGCTCCTTCACCTCGCGCCAGGCCTTCGGTACAGGACGCAATGCGCTCGACGGCGTACAAGGCAAACAAAGGTTGCCTCCGTTGCCCATCGTGGGCCACCACGGCCGCAGCGTCTTGCCGGGTGGCCACCAGAAGCAACTCCTCCAGCAGAGCAGGCGGCGGACCGGCACAGTCGACAGGCACGGTATAAAGCCAGGGAGTTCGACAGGCGGCCAATGCTGCGCAGATGCCGGCCAGTGGACCCGCATGGCCTGGGCCGGCGTCGGAAACGGTTTCAGCGAACTGCAAGTAGAACGGAATGTTCCGGTTGGCCACAATCAGGATCGGCCCGCTCGACTGCGATCTGATTGCTTCGGTCACCCAATCGATCAGGGGCCGATCCTTGAGCAGGCACAGCCCCTTGTCCTGTCCGTCCATGCGACTGCCGGCGCCACCCGCCAGTACAGCCGTAGTGACACTATCGGAATCCGGGAGCTTGCCTGACATCGTGGTCGCTGCGCGTGCCTGCGCGTCTTCAGTGCTTGCCGCGCTTGGAATTGCGAATCATGCGCTGACGCTGTTTCTGTTGTCCTTCACTCAGGACGTTCTTCTTGCCTGCAAACGGGTTGTCCCCTTCGCGAAAATCAATGCGAATCGGAGTGCCATCCAGCTTGTAGCGCTTGCGAAAGAAGTTCTCCAGATAGCGTCGATATGACTCTGCCAGATGCTTCGTGCGCGAGCCGTGGATGACGATGGTTGGCGGGTTGGTCCCGCCCGGATGCGCGTAGCGAAGTTTCGGCGAGTGCCCCTTGACCAGTGGCGGCTGGTAAGCCGCATAGGCTGCTTCCAGGGCACGCGTAAGATCCGAAGCCGTCAGCTTCTTGTTTGCCGCCACGTGGACCCTGTTGACCAGCTTCATGAGCTCGCCAATACCGGTTCCATGCAATGCGGAAATCGTAACCTGGGGAGCCCAGGCGACAAAAACCAGCTTGCGCTGCAACGATGATTTGCACTGCTCCCGGTCGTAGGTCTTCAGCCCGTCCCATTTGTTGACGGCAATGACCAGTGCACGACCCGCTTCGAGCGCATGCCCGATCAATCCGGCGTCCTGGTCGGTCACGCCTTCATTGGCATCAATCAACATGACCACGACGTTCGCCGCATCGATGGACTGCAGGGTCTTGATGACACTGAACTTCTCGACGGCATCATCGATGCGCGAGCGTCGACGCACGCCGGCCGTATCAATGAGCGTGTATTTGCGGCCATCGCGTTCCAGGGGAATGCGAATGGAGTCACGTGTGGTGCCGGCGACCGCCGAGACAATGACTCTGTCCTCGCCCAGCAATCGGTTGACCAGGGTCGACTTGCCCACGTTGGGCCGTCCAACGATGGCTACGCGCACGCCGCCCTCGTCGTCACCACTGATCGGCTCGACTTCCCGCTCTGGCAGCAAGGCCTGGATCGCCGTCAGCAGTTTCAAGGTGCCGTGATTCTGCGCTGCCGCCAGCGGATGCGGCGTGGCTATCCCGAGTCGGGCGAAATCGGCCAAAGCGACCGTCTCGTCCAGTCCGTCAATCTTGTTGACAGCGAGCAGCATGGGCTTGGATGTTCGCCGCAACCGTTCGAGAATGGCCTGGTCGGTGGGTAGCAGGCCATCGCGCGCGTCAACGACAAAGATGACAACGTCGGCTTCGGCAATGGCCAGTTCGACCTGATGCGCTGTCAACCCGGCGAGCCCTTCCTCGCTGTCCGCTAGGCCGCCGGTATCCACGAGAACGAAATGGCGCTCGCCAATTCGGCAGAAGCCATAGTGACGATCACGCGTGACTCCGGGCATGTCGGCCACAAGAGCATCGCGCGAGCGCGTAAGAACATTGAACAGGGTCGACTTGCCGACGTTCGGGCGTCCGACCAGGGCGACGACAGGAAGCATCGCGGGCGCTCCGTTTCAGGGGCAGCGATCAACCTGGCCACTGGCCAACTCGACAACGCTGCTATCAACCCCGACCGCGCGTGCACATTCTCGCACGCAGCGGACAGGGACAGTAACTATTGGGTGCGGTAGGCGACGATATTGCCGGAAACGTCTTCAATGTAAACAACGTCACCATCGACTACCGGAGCACTTTCAATCGGGTTCTTGCCAAGCTTCTGACGAGCCGCGAACGAACCATCGGCAAGATTGAGCCAGTGCACGTAGCCTTCCAGGTCACCGACAATTGCGTAGTTGCCAACAATGGCGGGCGGGCTCAGCCAGCGATGCAGCAATGCGTCCTGCTTCCACAGGTTGGAGCCTGTCTGGCGATCGAATCCCCAGACATTGCCCTCGGCATCACTGACAACGACCGCATTCTCGGCCACTGACAGGCCGGCGAAACTCGAAAGTTCGCGGCTCCAGCCCGGGCGCCCGCTGGCAGCGTCGAGCGCAGCGATCTGCCCGCTGTAGGCGGTTGCAAAAAGCTGGTTCTGATCAAGCACGATCGGGCCATCGGAATCGGCCAGGCGCTCGACTTCCGTGCGTCCTTCTCCGGTTGAAAGGACCTGCGACCAGGCGGGTGCTCCATCCGATTGCCGGACTGCCACGACGCGACCGCTGTCATAGCCATCGTAGACCAGTCCATTGCCGATGACCGGCGATGCATTTCCGCGCAGACTCAAGACCGGCACGGCCTGCTCATAAACCCACAAGCGCGTTCCGTTCGCTGGATCCAGTCCGAAAAGACGGCCATCCTGCGAGCGCACGGCAACAAGGCCCTCGGTGATTGTCGGTGCACAGATAATTTCCGAGCTCAACTGAACCTGCCAAAGCTCGCTGCCATTCTGTGTCGAGTAGCCACGGACCTGGCCATTCAATGCTCCAACGACAAGCAAGTCGCCTCGCGCCGCCGGACCACCGGCCCACTCCATGTTCTTGACATTTGTCGACCACAGCTTGCGTCCGCTTGCGGCATCGAGCGCGGCAATTTCACCGCTGACGCTGGCAACGTAGAGGCGACCTGCATCGAGTGCCGGGTTCATGTGCGCGCCGGACTTGCCGGCACCCTTGCTTACGGATGTTGACCACAGTTTCTGCGTGCTGACGGTAGGCGCAATTTCGACCAGTGGCGTCGGCGGCACGACGTTGTCCTTCTTGCCACCGATGCTCTTGATCCAGTTGCAGCCACCAAGACCCAATGACAGTATGACTACGGCCAGTAGCGCTCGCTTCATGATTTCTGCTTCTCCGCCGCTGCGGGCAAGTCATTCAACTTCATTTCGACAAAGTTGCGATTCGGCGATTGCGGATCGAGGTGCGACAGAGCATCGCCGTAGGCGGCTCGCGCGTCTTCCACGCGGCCAAGGCTGGCGAGTGTATCGCCCCGTAGCTCGCTGGCCAGGGCCGAGAACTCACCCTTGGCCACGCCGTCGAGTTGCCCCAGTGCCAATTCTGCATTGCCCCTGGCGAGGCTGATGCGCGCCTTGCGCAGTGCCACCAGAGATTTCAGGGTTGGCTCCGACGCAGCCTGCGCGGCCCAGTCGAGCTCTGCTTCAGCCTTGTCGAGATTGCCCTCGCTTGCGGCAACTTCTGCAAGGCGCAGGGCCGCAAAAACGGCATAGGAGCTCTTTGCGAAATCAGTACGCAATGCTTCGGCTCGTTGCGCAGCTTCTTCGGTACGGCTGGCATCCAGAGCACTGGTAAATGCGGCGAATTGCATGGCCGCTTCGCCATTGGTACGCGCCGTGCGCGCCTGCCATTGCTGATAGCCGAAAATGAGCAGTAGGCCAATGCCGATACCGATCGCTATGGACAAGGCATTTGCGCGCAACCACTTGCGCACCAATTCACCTTGTTCGTGCTCGTCAAGAACTTCAAAAGCCATACGCATCACCAGATAAGGCGCCGCAGAACAGGAAATGCCGGTAACCGGCAGGGGGCAGCGCGAGGGGCGCTAGGGTAACAGGAAATCACGCCATTCCCGTAAAAAAAACACGGTTATGGCAAGCGATTCAGGAGTCGACGCGTGTGGTCAGGCCACCTTCGCCAAACACCTTGAGATGGGCAACATTGGCGCGCCTGAATGGTGCCAGATCGATCGGCTTGCCATCTGCGATGATCTCCACACCCTGGGCGTTGCCAATGCGCACGGACATCGCTCCCGAATTCGAGTAGTGG
>NZ_JBAWHJ010000169.1:0-7455 GCF_049593775.1 Dokdonella sp.
CGATTCACCTTCGCAACTGATTGGCCTGAAGCGAATTACTGAAAAACTGGGCCACGAGGTGATCACAGCGGAAGACGGTTCAGCGGGGGTCGAGGTGGCCAAGCGCGAACTGCCCGATCTCATTCTCATGGACGTGGTGATGCCCAACCTCAACGGGTTCCAGGCCACGCGTACCTTGGCCAAGGATCCGAAGACGAGCCACATTCCAATCATCCTTGTGACAACCAAGGATCAGGAAACCGACCGCGTCTGGGGCATGCGCCAGGGCGCAAGGACCTATGTGACCAAGCCGATCAACGAAGAAGAGTTGATCAAGGCGATCAATGAGCATATGCCCTGAAGGGTCGGGAATTGGGGATCAGGGATTCGGAAAAAGCCGGGTGTAGCACTCTTCCGGCTTTTCGACCGATGTCCCTGGAGAGTCCAATGCGTTGAGTCGGGCTCGATGCGGCGACATTGCGCTCGTTCGAATCCCGACTCCCTAATCCCGCCAGCACACAGACTGGAAATCCCGGCTCCCGATCCGCGGCGCTAGCGCCGCGGATTGAAATCAAACGTCGAAGCCATCGTCTCGTAAAAGGCCTTCTGTTCGTCGGTCTCGGCCTTGGGTGTGTGGATCTCGAGCACCACGATCTGATCGCCCGGAGTCTTGCCAGGCCAGCCTCTGCCGCGCAAGCGCAGCTTGCGGCCACTATCTGATCCGGCGGGAACCCGCAGCTCGACCTCACCGGCCAGCGTAGGCACGGTCACGGATGCTCCCAGTGCGGCTTCCCAGGGGGTAATCGGGACGACGCAGGTGATGGTATTTCCTTCCAGCTTGAAGCGGCTGTCTTCGCGTACGCCGACTTCGAGCAGCAAGTCGCCAGCAGGGCCTCCTTGCGCGCCGGGATTGCCCTGCCCACTCAGGCGAATGGTTCGACCGGGCTCAATACCCGCCGGAATCTTGATCTCGAGCGTGCGTTCGCCCTGAACCGGATCGCGCAGGGTGATGCGTTCGCGCGCGCCACTGAATGCCGAGGCCAGATCAATTTGCACTTTCGCCTGCAGGTCACTGCCCCGACGTGGACCGCCATGCCCACGGGGCCTGGCTCCCCCACGACCAAAAATCGATTCGAAGAAGTCGCTGAAGTCTTCACCCTGGAAACCGCCATTGCCGCCCGGCCCACCCTGACCGCCCTGCCAGTTGGGTGGTGGGCGAAATTCGTCACCGGCTCGATAACCGCCCGCGCGCAGATTGTCGTACTCGCGACGACGCTCTGTGTCCTTGAGGGCCTCGTAGGCCTCGTTGACCGACTTGAATTTTTCCTCGGCGCCGGCCTCCTTGCTCACATCCGGATGAAACTTGCGCGCAAGTTTCCGATACGAGCGCTTGATTTCGGCGTCCGTGGCGTCGGGCTTTACGCCCAGGGTGTCGTAGTAATCCTTGAACTGCATGTCTCACCCTGACTACAAACAAATAAAGCCTGCGGCAAGTCTACCTGCCGCAGGCTGATGACGTCCGATCGCTGCCCGCGGAATCAGGCGTTGATCGTGATCCTGCGCGGCGTGGTTTCCGGTTTCTTCGGGATCGAAATTTCGAGGACGCCGTTGCGGCCGGTAGCACTGATGTTATCCGCATCCGCGCTGTCTGGCAGGGCGAAACGCCGGTGGAACGTGCCATGCACGCGCTCAACCCTGGTGAACTTGCCGCTTTCGTCGGTGAAGTCCGAAGCCCGATCACCCTTGATCGTGAGGATGCCCTTGTCCATGTTCACTTCGATGGTTTGTGGATCAACGCCAGGCACGTCGGCGAAAATCACGAAGCGCTTGTCTTCTTCGCGGATATCGACGCGCGGCACCCACTGGCTGGTGACCACGCTCGACTGGTCGGTATCATCGTTGTTGATGAAACGATCGAAGACCTGGCGCAAGTCGCGCTGCAGCCCATTACCGACGTTCCATGCTGAATTGTGAATGGTGTTCATTGTGGTAGTCCTTGATCGAGTGCGGCAGGAAGCGCCGCGTTGACCAAAAAATAGGGTTGACCCACTGCGTTTCAAGGGCTAGACCTTCGAATATTGAAGCAACGCTCAGGTCATTGTCCGTATGATGACCGGCCTGTAACCCCAACCCGAAACAAGGACCTGATCGATGAGCATCCAGATTGGCGAGAAAATCCCGATGGCCACACTCAACACGCTGAAGGACGGCGTGCAGGCCGTGACCACCGATGAACTGTTCAAGGGACGCAAGCTTGTCCTGTTTTCCGTACCAGGCGCGTTTACCCCGACTTGCTCGGCCAAGCACCTGCCGGGCTACGTCGAAAAGATGGATGCGTTCAAGGCCAAGGGCGTCGACGTGGCCTGCATGTCGGTCAATGATGCGTTCGTGATGGACGCGTGGGCGAAGCAGCAGGGCGTACCGGCCGAATTGACCATGCTCGCCGATGGCAATGGTGCTTTCGCCGAGTCGCTTGGTCTCAAGTTCGATGCCAGCGCATTCGGCATGGGCGAGCGCGCAAAGCGGTTCGCACTCTACGCCGAGGATGGCGTCGTCAAGGTGCTCCAGGTCGAGGCGCCCGGCGAATTCAAGGTTTCCAGTGCGGAAGCCATGCTTGAAGCCATTGCCTGATTTCCAACGAGCCGGCACGGCACCAGTAAGCGCTGGACTCCGTAAAACCGCCTGATCGCAATCAGGCGGTTTTTGCTGGGTTCCTGCGCCGACTGGAATCCGTCTGTAGCCATTCGCGAATTCGCGCATAGGCATCCTGGCTATTGAGCAACCCCAGATGGTTGGTCCGATAGCCGATCCAGCGCCTCGATTCCGGCAGTCCCAGGTTCTTTTTCAGGTTCCTGTGCATGCCGAGGGCACTATGCACTGGCACCAGCCCGTCTCCGGCGAGCCGCTCACCCAGCGAACCGGCCTTCTTCGAAACAGATCCCGCGATGGCGTAGCAGCGCACGCCACGCGGCAAGGGCAGTACCTCGTGATTCCTTGCGTGCGACTTGAAGCGATCCCGATCCTGCCAGTCGGCATCATCAAGATTGGCGTGACGCAAATCGGTGATACCTGCGCTACGAACCTTGCCAAGACGCGACAGAGCCGCCGTGTAAGGACTGGCACCGAGCACGGCATCCAGCCTGTTGCCATTGCGCTCCAGCGGCGAACCGTAGTGCGGCGTTCCAATGAAGACGAGTTCGCGCAGGGATTTGAGCCAGGTGAATTTCGAGCGCCTGGCGTGTTCGCATGCACTGCGCGCGATCAGTCCACCCATGCTGTAGCCGATGATGGAAACCTGCTCGACCGGTACAGGCCACGCACGCAGCAATTGCTCAAGCAGCGCGGAAAATTCCTGCCCATTGGTCGAAACGTGCAAGCCGCTGTTGTAGTGCAGATAGACCGGCGTATAGCCGGCATCCTGGGAAAGCGACTGGCCATGGTCGTGACCTTGCCGATTCCACTGCAGGTCACCCATGCACAGGCCGTGGGCGAGAACGAGGATCTTCCCGCTTGCCTCGGGGATTGCCTGCTGGAGCGATTCGCGATCGATCACCAGCGGAATCCCCTCGCGGCGCAGGCTCATCTTGATCTGCAACGGACTTCCGGTTTGCGCGAGGTAGTCGCCTATGACGCCATTCAGCGCTGAAACAAGTATCTCACGCTGCCTGCTGACACCCGCGGGCAGCTCAGTCGGGGTCACTTTCTGCAGGACGAAATCGATACTGCTTCCAACCTGTCGGGTGACACCGCGAACGCTTCTATAGACGAAACCGGTGATTCCGCGCGCAGGCTCTTCCGACGCCGTACCGAGTACGCCCGGCAGCCGCGAAATGTTGTGATGCATGTTCTCGAGCAGATCGGTGACCGCAATCGTGGCATCGGTGGCCAAACGACTGTAGGCGCGCAGATCGGCGGCACGAATCGGGGAATACTTGAGCATGGCTCATCGGTTCCAGGCTGGACACGGTCTTTCCAGCCGACAGCAATAGCAGGATCGGGTCGAGCAGGTGCTCTATTTGCCCCATTCTGCCCATCCGCCGACAGTCCGCGCTGGATCAGATCAGCTTTCCCTGACAAGCCTGACCAGACCACCGACATCGAAGCTGCGCGCTTTGGCCTGAATTTCAGTCTCGTTGCGACCCAACATGCCCTTGGCGTCTGCCAGCAAGCCCAGGTAGGTTTCTCGCAAAGTCTTGGCGTCGAGCTGGCGACCGGCTTCGTAGTAGCGACGGGCGAGATGGCCAAGCGCATAGGTACTGGTGAAGCTCATGCCCGAACTGACAGCCTGGCGCCCGATCCCGCCGAGCAAGCGACCACCGATCGCCCCGAGTACCCCGCCAAGCAGGCGACGTCCGGTCTGCTCGAGAAATTGAGAGGTCAGGCCTACGCCCGCCGTGGCAAGAAAATCCTTGACGTGGCCACTGTCCAGCTCGAATCCATAGGACTTGCCGATTCGATACACCAGCTTCATCTGCAACGGGATGATGGCCATCGTTGCCAGCGCCTCCGGCAACAGTTCGAGGGCGCCATTGAGTATGGCGGCATCCAGAATGATCTTGTCCTGCTCTGCCCGGGTCATCGACGACGCACCGGTTTGCACAGCATCATCGAGTGGCGTTGCTGCAAGGGCGTCGGCTTCGCGCACGTGAGCCACGACAAGATTCGCGTCGAGCGCCAGTGCATCGCGCAATTTCTCGAGAAACTCGCGCTCGGCAGCCGACTGGACGCCATCCGCATCGCAGACACATACGGCCATTTCGTAAGCCGATTTTCGCGCCTCTTGTGACCCGAGCGCCTGGACCAGGCCATCCATGTCAGCCCCGGACTGCACGGCCGACGAGAGGTTCGCCTGCGCTCCCAGCGTGTCCGCAATTTCGCGAATCTTGTCGCGCTCGCGCTCATGCTTGCTGCTGTCTGCATACGCTGCCATCAGGCACAAACTCATGATGGCGGTTTGTTCGGACTGGTGCATGCCTGCCTCCGCGAAAAAGAAGAATTCGAGCCCACTGCCACAACATGGTATTCGAGTCCGCCACGCACAAGGCCCAGCACCTCAAGTTCCGGACTGCCATGCATTGTGTGTCCAGATATGCGAGCCGGACTACGGCATGGTTCAATATGCCATCTCCAACCTGACGCCGCGGCAGGACAATTCTTTTCATCATGTCTATTCCCGCTGAAGTCATTGCAAACGAGACCCCGGCACCGACTCCGGAGCTACCGTCAACGGCTTTTCCGATCCTGATCAGCCTCAGCGTATGCCATTTGCTCAACGACATGATCCAGTCGTTGCTGCCGGCGATCTACCCACTGCTGAAAACCAGTTTCGCCCTGGATTTCGGCCAGATCGGCCTGATCACCCTGACCTTCCAGATCACGGCATCCCTGCTGCAGCCCATGATCGGCATGCTCACCGATCGACATCCGAAACCCTACTCGCTGGTCATTGGCATGGGATCGACGCTGATCGGCCTGCTCCTGTTATCGCAAGCGCCCAGCTTCACCATGCTGCTGGTTGCTGCGGCCCTGATCGGCACCGGCTCTGCAGTGTTCCATCCCGAGTCTTCGCGCATCGCAAGATTGGCATCCGGCGGTCGCCACGGCCTCGCGCAATCCGTGTTCCAGGTCGGGGGCAACCTCGGCTCGGCCATGGGCCCGCTACTGGCCGCCTTCATCATCATGCCAAGGGGTCAGTCCAGCATTGCCTGGTTTGCCGTGGCCGCAGCAGTTGCCATCATCCTGCTTACCCGCATCGGGCATTGGTATCGCTCGCAGCTCCCTTTGGCGAAACACCACCGGAAACGAACAGAGGTGGAGACGCATCTGACAAGACGGCAAGTCATTGCTGCCCTGCTCGTTCTAGGCATGCTGATCTTCTCCAAGTATTTCTATCTGGCCAGCCTGTCCAGCTATTACACGTTTTACCTGATGCACAAGTTTGATGTCAGCGTGCAAAGCGCGCAGCTGCACTTGTTCGTGTTCCTCGGTGCAGTCGCGGCAGGCACGATCATTGGCGGCCCGGTAGGCGATCGCATCGGGCGTCGCTATGTGATCTGGGGATCCATTCTCGGCGTACTGCCATTCACTCTGCTGCTACCGCATGCCAACCTGCTCTGGACCACGCTGCTGACCGTGGTCATCGGCGTCGTGCTTGCGTCTGCTTTCTCGGCGATTCTGGTGTTTGCCCAGGAATTGGTGCCCGGCCGCACCGGAATGATTTCCGGCCTGTTCTTCGGCTTTGCGTTTGGCATGGGTGGCATCGGCGCGGCTGTACTTGGTCAACTCGCCGACCATGTGGGCATCGAAGCGGTCTACCGCATATGTGCCTGGCTACCGGCAATCGGATTGCTCGCCTGGTTTCTTCCGCGCCAGGAATCAGCGGGCTGGCATTGATCGACAGTCGAACCGCGAGATCAGGTTCGCTTGGTGCGTGAGACCACGAATACTCCGACCAGGACAAGGGCCGTGCCTGCGATCTGCCAGGGCCCCATCGGTTCGCCCAGCAGGAGCAGGCTGAGCACGATGGTGGAGACCGGGCCGAGCATGCCGATCTGGGCGGTAATCGCAGGGCCGATGCGCGCTACTGCCATCATCACGGCGAGTACCGGAAGCACGGTGCAGAAAGTGCCGTTCAACAGCGACAACCACCACACCTCGTTCGGCAGCGCGAATGCCATGCCGAGCGGACGCAACAGAAGGTACTGGCCGATACAAAGCACGCAGGCCACCGAACTCGCATAGGCGGTCAGACGGATTGCACCGACCCTGGCAACGATTTCGCCACTGCCAACCAGGTACAGCGAATAGCTCAGCGCGCTGAGAAACACCAGTCCGCCACCGAGGGCGATGTTGCCGCCGCCGACAGACAAGTCATGTGCGAACGCCAGGATGACGCCTGCGTAGCTGATCAGCAAAGCCAGCAACTGGCGCGGCGTAACGGGGCGCTTGAACGCCAGTACGCCGATCAGCAGGACGATGGTCGGTGTCAGGTAGAGAATCAGCCGCTCAAGCGTAGCCGTGATGTAGGCGAGCCCCAGGAAGTCCAGAAAGCTCGCGAGGTAGTAGCCGAGGAATCCAAGCACTATGATTTTCCAGCGATCAGCAGGCAACAACGGCGTGATCCGGCGCCGCGACGACCACCATCCGAGCAGCAGGAAGAACGGCAGTGCAACCAGCATGCGCAAGGCCAGCAAGGTGATCGCGTCAGCGCCGTAGCGGAATCCCAGCTTGACGATGATGGCCTTGCCGGAAAACGCAATTGCCCCGACTGCCGCAAGCAGGATGCCCGTCAGCGCATGCGACTGCGCCTGCCGGGGATCGGCAGAATTCACTTATTCCAGTTCCAGTGCCGCTTCAAGCAGGCGATGGATGAGTGCCTGGGTCGGTGCGGCCTTGATCGCATCGTAGGCGAACGAATGCTCATCCATGTAGTTGCGCTGCGAAAGCTCCAACTGGACAGCATCGATGCCCTGTTCC
>NZ_JBAWHJ010000170.1:0-3573 GCF_049593775.1 Dokdonella sp.
GGCCAGCCCCGCTCCAACCAATCCCGACTCCCGACTCCCCAATCCCGGCTTCCAACCCATGAAATTCAGCGAAAACTGGTTACGCGAACTTGTCGACATTCCCGTTGGGAGGAATGAGCTTGTCCAGCGGTTGACCATGAGTGGTCTGGAAGTCGAGGATGTCGACGTTCTCGGTGCCAATCTTGACGGGGTGATCGTCGGCGAGATCGTTGCCGCGGAAAAACACCCGGATGCGGACAAGCTTCGTGTCTGCACGGTGGAAGCCGGATTGGCCGAACCGCTGCAGATCGTATGCGGTGCGCCGAATGCTCGAGTCGGACTCAAGGCGCCGCTGGCTACCGTGGGTACCCGGGTCGGCAACATTACGATCAAGACGGCCAAGCTGCGCGGAGTTGAATCGAACGGCATGCTTTGTTCGGGCCGAGAGCTCGGATTCGACTCTGATGCCGATGGTCTGTTCGAACTGGCGGCTGATGCGCCTGTAGGCAAGGCGCTGGCAGAGACGTTGGGATTGCCGGATGCGGCCATCGAGTTGGGCTTGACGCCGAATCGTGCTGATTGCCTCGGCATGAACGGGCTGGCGCGTGAGATCGCCGCAGAGTTTGGTGTTCCCGCACGCCCGCTGGCAGTTGCTGCACAGCCGGCCCGGATAGACGAGTCGATCAAGATCCTCCTGCAATCGCCGCTGGACTGTCCGCGCTATTGTGGTCGTATCGTGCGTGGTGTCGATGCGAAGGCAGCGTCGCCGCAATGGCTGAAAGATCGTCTTCGACGCTCGGGAATTCGACCGATCAGTGTCGTGGTGGACATCACCGCTTACGTGATGATCGAGAGCGGCCAACCCATGCATGCGTTTGATGCCGCGACCCTGAATGCATCCGTCGTCGTGCGTCGAGCCAGCAAGGGCGAAACACTCAAGCTTCTCGACGAACGCACCGTAGAACTGGATGAAAACTTCCTGGTCATTGCCGATCAGGTCAAGGCAATCGCACTGGCCGGCATCATGGGCGGTCATGAAACGCGCGTGACCGATGCGACGCTGGACATATTTCTGGAGGCTGCGCACTTCACTCCTGCCTGCATCAGCGGGCGCGCGCGCCGTCTCGGCATGCATACCGATGCATCGCATAGATTCGAGCGCGGAGTCGATGCGCAATTGCCTCGCCAGGCGATCGAGCGGGCGACCGCCTTGTTGTTGGAAATTGCGGGAGGATCACCGGGACCGGTGCTCGAGGAGTCGTCCAGCGAGCACCTGCCGGTACGCAAGAAAATTGGCCTGCGTCGCGAACGGTTGAGCCGGATTCTCGGTATCGACGTTGCGGACTCCGAAGTAGGCAGAATTCTCGAGTCGCTCGGTATGGAGGTTGCGCTGACCGAGCAGGGATGGACGGCAGTTCCGCCTTCGGCAAGGTTCGATCTTGCCATCGAAGAAGACCTGATCGAGGAAGTCGCCCGAATTCATGGGTACGAAAAAATCCCGACACAGGCGCCGCGTGGCGAGATCACCCCTGCGGCGATCCCTGAAGACAAAGTCACGCTATCGGTAGTTCGTGAGCAGCTGGCCAGTCGCGGCTATGTCGAGGCAATCAATTTTGCGTTCGTGGATGCAGGGCTCCTGCAGGCATGGGGCATGGACGATGAGGCAGTTTCACTGCAGAACCCGTTATCGGCGGAGTTGGCTGTCATGCGCACGAGCCTGCTGCCGGGTCTGGTGACCGCTCTCGATCGCAACCGCAAGCGCCAGCAGCTTCGCGTACGCCTGTTTGAAGCCGGGCGCAGCTACCACGCCGGGAAAGACGCGCCGACAGAAATCGAGCGTATCGCTGGCGTGGCCATTGGCGAGGCATTTCAGGAGCAATGGAGCGAGCCACGCCGAAAGCTCGATTTCTACGACATCAAGGGTGACGTCGAGTCCCTGTTCCATCTGGTCGGAGTTGACGCCGCTGCGTTTCAGTTCAGGGCAGGAGGACCGGCCAGCCTGCATCCAGGTCGCTCGGCGACGATCTGGCGAAACGAATCCCCGGTCGGGTTCATCGGTGCGCTCGATCCGCGCTTGCAGAAAAAGCTCGACCTTGATGACGATGTCTATGTTTTCGAACTTCAGCTCGACGGATTTGCCAGACGCGGCGTGCCTTTGGCGCGGCCGTTGTCGAGATTTCCATCGCTGAGGCGAGATATCGCCGTGGTGATTTCCGACAGCGTTCCTTTCGCGGAGATTGAGGCCAGTGTGCGGGCCGCATTGGCAGACAGGCTGGTGGATCTGGTTCTGTTCGACCAGTACGCAGGCGCCAATCTCGGAAATGGTGACAGAAGTCTCGCTATGGGCTTGATTTTACAGGACCGTTCACGCACCCTTACAGATCAGGACGCGGATCAGTGCGTCGATCTGGCGGTCTCCGCTCTGGCGACTGGTTACAACGCGAAGTTGCGAGGGTAGGATGGCGCTGACGAAGGCTGAAATGGCGGAACGTCTATTCATAGACGTGGGATTGAACAAACGTGAGGCGAAGGAATTCGTCGACGCGTTCTTTGAATCCATCCGTGATGCGCTTGAAAGGGGAGAGCAGGTCAAGTTGTCAGGTTTCGGCAATTTTGATTTGCGCTTGAAGAATGAACGTCCCGGACGTAACCCAAAAACCGGCGAAGAGATTCCGATCTCTGCCAGGCGAGTGGTGACGTTCCGGCCGGGGCAAAAGCTGAAGGTCCGAGTAGAAGCCTATGCTGGATCAGGGGAGCAATAGCGAACTACCGGCGATCCCGGCAAAGCGCTACTTCGCCATCGGTGAAGTCAGCGAGCTTTGTGGGGTGAAGCCGCATGTTCTTCGCTACTGGGAGCAGGAATTTCCCAACTTGAAGCCGGTGAAGCGTCGGGGAAACCGGCGTTACTACCAGCGTCATGATGTACTCATGATTCGCCAGATCCGGTCGCTGCTTTACGATCAGGGTTTCACGATCACGGGTGCCAGACAGCGTCTGGAAGGGCCTGAGGCGCGCATGGAAGTGAGCATGTCCGGACAGATCGTCCGTCAGGTGCGCATGGAGCTTGAAGAAGTCCTGCAAATCCTTCGTCGCTGATCCACTCGAGCATTACTTGCAACATCGTTGAATATTCGGGCCAGCGTGGGTCCAGGATCGGGTGCAAGCCTGCTACAATCCGCGCCCCTCGCAACATTTGATCCGTCTTCGTCGGGGCGTAGCGCAGCCTGGTAGCGCACCTGCCTGGGGGGCAGGGGGTCGTGGGTTCGAATCCCGCCGCCCCGACCATATACGGACAAGCTGACACCCGCCGTGGCCACTCCAATGAGCGGGCCTGCGCAGTTCTCCAGGATATCAATCAAGCGGACAGTGCTGATCCGAACCCTTATCCGGATACGGGTTCGTTCCGCGATGGGCCTGTTTGCCGGCATCTCTTCGGGATCGTGCGTTGCGACCGATCTGGCGCGTCTCGGGCAGCGGCACTCCGGTAATCCCCCCATTTCTAACAGACTTCGGAAGTGGAGCTATGCGGCCATGGCGAGCTTTTGCATTGGGGTGATGCCGCCGATGGCCGTGTTTGGTCGTTCGTGATTGTAG
>NZ_JBAWHJ010000171.1:0-3175 GCF_049593775.1 Dokdonella sp.
GCGCTTGTGTGGCCGGCTTGATGTTCGCGCTAATCCTTCTCCCCCGCTTGAAGCTGCCGCAGGCAAGGAAGGTACGCACCAGCAGGGCAGGTTCGCAGCGAGCGTACCTTCATCCGGCCGTTGGCTACCGTCTCCCGGAGGAAGAAGGTAGCCAACGCGCTTGAATTGCCAGTTTCGGTATGGGCTAGCCCGGACTATTCATGAATACGCGCGATGATCGCGCAGAGCATTGGATTCACATGGAGCTTCGTGATCGAGCGCATAGCGGTGACTATGGGCGAGTGAGCGAAAATCCATGTGGATTCAAGGGACAAGCGAGGGCGTGTGTTTTTCATGAATAGTCCGGGCTAGACTCGGCACGTCCAATCAGGGGAGTTCCAGATGAAGTATTTGCTGCTTGCGGCGATGGCGCTGCTGTTGGCCTTCGGTATTTCAACGCTCAATGCCGAGAAGTCGAAGGGCACGATGAACGCCGAGACGTTTTCCGGGCTGAAGCTGCGCGGCATCGGCCCGGCCTTGATGTCCGGCCGCATTGCAGACATCGCCATTGATCCGGTCGACGCCAGTACCTGGTATGTCGCCGTCGGCTCGGGCGGCGTCTGGAAAACCGAAAACGCAGGCACGAGCTGGAAATCGGTGTTCGACGGCCAGGGTTCGTATTCCATCGGCAGCGTGACCCTCGACCCGGGCAATCGCCATACCGTCTGGGTAGGCACAGGCGAGAACGTTGGCGGTCGCCATGTCGGCTATGGCGACGGCGTCTATCGCAGCGAGGATGGTGGCACGACCTGGAAGAACATGGGCCTCAAGGCCAGCGAGCGCATTTCAAAGATCATTGTCCATCCGGACGACAGCAACGTCGTATGGGTCGCCGCGCAAGGTCCGTTGTGGTCAAAGGGTGGCGAGCGCGGCCTCTACAAGACGATGGACGGCGGCGAAACCTGGAAGCGTGTTCTGGATGCCGGCGAATGGGCCGGTGTCACCGACATCGCGATCGATCCGCGTGACCCGGACCTGCTCTATGCGGCCACCTGGCAACGCCAGCGTTCGGTGGCCGCCTATATTGGCGGCGGCCCGGAATCCGGATTGCATCGTTCAAACGATGGTGGCGAAACCTGGGAGCGCCTGAAAACCGGCTTGCCTGAAGGCCCGATGGGCAAGATCGGCTTGGCCATCTCTCCGCAGAAACCCGACGTACTCTATGCAGCGATTGAACTCGAGCGTCGCAAAGGCGCGGTTTATCGTTCCAGCAATCGCGGCAGCAGCTGGGAAAAGCGTTCGGACACCGTTTCCGGTGGCACCGGTCCGCACTACTATCAGGAACTGTACGCCAGCCCGCACGCCTTCGATCGCATCTATCTGGCCGACGTGCGCATGCAGATCAGCGACGATGGCGGCAAGACCTTCCGGCCAATGGAAGAAAAAAACAAGCACTCGGACAATCATGCGCTGGCCTTTCGCGCCGATGACCCCGACTATCTGCTGGTAGGCAGCGATGGCGGCCTCTACGAAAGCCTGGATCTGGCCAGCACCTGGCGCTATATCGACAACCTTCCGTTGACCCAGTTCTACAAGGTCGCCGTTGACGACGACGAACCCTTCTACAACATCTACGGCGGCACCCAGGACAATTCATCGCAAGGCGGACCATCGCGAACCGACAACCGCAACGGCATTAGAAATTCCGACTGGTTCATCACGCTGTTCGCCGATGGTCATCAATCGGCCACGGAACCCGGCAACCCGGATATCGTCTACGCCGAGTGGCAGGAGGGAAACCTGGTCCGCTACGACCGCAGTACCGGTGAGGTTGTCTACATCCAGCCGCAACCCGAGCCTGGCGACGAAGCGGAGCGATTCAACTGGGATGCTCCGATCCTGGTCAGCCCGCACGACCCGAAACGCATCTATTTCGCATCGCAGCGCGTATGGCGCTCGGACAATCGCGGCGACACCTGGCGCCCGATTTCGACCGATCTCAGCCACGGCAAGGATCGCATGCAGATGCCGCTGATGGGGCGACAGCAAAGTTGGGATGCGGCCTGGGACATGTTCGCCATGTCCAACTTCGGCAGCATCACCTCACTGGCCGAGTCACCGAAGGCCGAAGGCCTGCTCTATGCCGGCACCGATGACGGCCTGATTCAGATCAGCGAGGACGGCGGCGAAAGCTGGCGCGCGGTGGAAGTCGGAAGTTTGCCAGGCGTGCCCAGGGAGGCCTTCGTCAATGACATTCGGGCTGACCTGTTTGATGCCGATACGGTGTACGTCGCGCTCGACAATCACAAGAACGGTGATTTCAAACCCTACCTCTATCGTTCCACCAACCGTGGTCGCAGCTGGAGTTCGATGGCTGGCGACTTGCCCGACCGCCATCTGGTGTGGCGCCTGGTGCAGGATCACGTCAAACCCGAACTGTTCTTTGCCGCAACCGAATTCGGCCTCTACTTCTCGCCCGATACGGGAAGCCACTGGGTGCAATTGAAGGGTGACGCACCGACGATTTCGTTCCGCGACGTGACCATCCAGAGACGCGAGAACGATCTGGTCGGCGCATCGTTTGGTCGAGGCTTCTTTGTCCTTGATGACTATTCGGCGCTGCGCGATATCGATGCCGCAGCGCTGGAACGGGACGCAACGCTTTTCACGCCACGCCGCGCCTGGTGGTACATCGAAAAGCGTCCGATGGGCGGAGATGGCAAGGCCGACCAGGGCGAAGGCTACTTCGTTGCGCCCAACCCCGACTTTGGCGCGATATTCACCTACTTCCTGAAAGATGATCTGCAGAGCCGCACCGACAAGCGCAAGGCGGACGAAAAGCCGTTGGCCGAGTCAGGCAAGAACACGCCCGTACCCTCCTGGGCCGAACTCGAAGCCGAGCGTCGTGAGCAGGAACCTGCCCTGATGCTGGTGATTCGGGATACCGATGGCGACATCATCCGTCGGGTACCGGCACCGGCGAAGAAAGGCGTGCAGCGGGTTAGCTGGGATCTGCGCTATCCATCGATGGATGCTATCGGCACTCCGCCCGACTATTTCACACCGGAGCCAATCGGTTTCCTCGCCATGCCAGGCGAATACAGCGCAACGCTGGAACAGCGTGTAGACGGTGCTGTGACGGCGATAGCCGGGCCGGTCGACGTGAAGGTGGAGCAAATGCGCGCCGGTTCACTGC
>NZ_JBAWHJ010000172.1:0-3053 GCF_049593775.1 Dokdonella sp.
GTGCCTACAACAGCCAGCGTCTCGCCAATCTTGGAATCGGGCATGGAGCCGTGGATGTTGGCGGTGGCTATACCTACTTCGACGAGAAGACCGGGCGTGAATTTTCTGCCGTGTTGGGATTGACATACAACATGGAAAACGACGACACCCACTACAAGAACGGCGTCGATTCGCATCTTGACTGGGCGGCTTCGCAATTCCTCTCGGCCAATTGGCAGGTGGGAGTGGCGGGTTACGTCTACTACCAATTGACCGGCGACAGCGGATCGGGCGCCCAATTGGGCTCATTCAAATCTCGCGTAGCCGGAATTGGTCCCGAAGTGGGCTATGTCTTTGCCATGGGTGGCAAGGAGGCCTACGCCAACCTGCGAGGCTATTACGAATTCTGGGCCAGGAATCGCGTGGAGGGTTACGCGGTATTCGCCACGCTCGCGATTCCGCTGAAGTAGTAGTGGCGCCCGCTCTCGCCTGGTCAGGGACCCGAACTGGCATGATGCCAACCCCGAGCAGAGCAAATGATCACTGCACGATACTGCAGGAAGCGCCGATTGCTGGGGTATAATCCGGGGCGGCGCCCTTGCGAACCTTCCGGCTTCGGCCAGCGCCCTCCCATTGCAATGTCACATGGGCGCCCGTAGCTCAGCTGGATAGAGTACCGCCCTCCGAAGGCGGTGGTCGGGGGTTCGAATCCCTCCGGGCGCGCCAATCCTTCGTTGCCTTTTCGCAACTCGTGACCATTTCGTGGCCATGCTCTTGACCGGTTTATCCGTTGCAGGCTCGTTTCGAGAAAACGTGGTGTGGCTTGCCAATTCTTACAGCCCGCCAGTAGTTGAAAGGACCTCGTGTGACTGCTTCTGTGTCCGTTGGCGGCATCCGAGACCACGTCTGATTGGCCCGCGAGCAGTCTAGCGACTGCCGGGCGGCACTTCGAAATCGTGACGGAATATGAGGTCGGTCAGGGTCGGCTGATCACCGCGCACCCAGACCCGGCGAACCGAGACGGGATTCCAGGGGCCGGAGCCGGCAACCACCGGGTTGCCGATCCATAGCGAATCCGGACGTTGCGCGGGCTGTGCCGTCTGGCTCATCAGGATCTGGCCATCCTTCCATAGTTCCACATTGCCGTTGACCCAGCAGTAAGCGATATCGTGGCGCGTGGCGCCCTGACCCGCGGCGACCTGCTGCGTCCCAGCGGTGGTACCGGTGTAAATGTAGTAGCCACTGCTGTCCTGCCAGGAACGCATCGCGGTCGGCACGCTGCCGGCATCGTTTCCGTTCAACGGTGTGCCGCGCGAGAGCACCATCTCACCATTGCCGGATGTTCCGACTCCGGTGAACTCAGCAATCCAGCGCACCATGAAATTGCCGCTGGGCGGAATCACGATGGTCGCGGGTCGTGCTGCGATATACGGAAACTGGCCTGCACTATTCGGCGCACGTAGCGCGAGATAGCCGCTGCCAATCGACAGTTGACCGAAGTTGGAGGTTGCCTGCCAACGCTGGAAGAACTGGACTGGATTGTCGAACTCTTCCTGGAACTGGTGCTGGAAGCCATTGGCTCCGGTGCATACATCGAGATTCAGCGGCTCGCCAAACAACGCCAGCCCGATCGAGGCTGCCGGCACCGAATCTTCCGGAATGAAGTCGAGATCTTCCGGACTGCGACCCGCATTGCCGTAGGCGGCAACCGATCCGCCCACGACGGGAACAATGCCGTTGCGGTCCAGTGCCGGCACCAGTTCGCTCGATACCGTCAGTACGCCGTTGCCCGGATCGGCCAGCCAGAGCTGACTGAAGCCGAGTTCGGTGCCTTCGGTGAACACCGTTTTGGGCAGGTCGATGTCGATGGAGTACGCCTGACCTGCTTCGAAATTGCACGGGCAGGCGGTCAAATCGACGATGAATTCCGCGGCCCTGTCAAACACCGGCTCGGCATTGCCATCGTGCGCATTCCAGAGTCGGAATTTTGCCTTGATGCGGTGCTGGACACTCGTGGTCAGCGCATAGGCGTACAGGCGAACACTCTGGATCGAAGCCTGCTGATTGCCGGCGTTTCCCAGCTGCAACCAGGTGCCAGCACGCGTCGGATAGGATTGACCGGAGTCGGGATTGGCCGGGATGGCTTCATGCACGGTCGTCGAAAGCTGCAACACCGTGCTGCGTTCCTGCCCGACGCGGACGAACAGCGCGTCGGATGTGAAGCGGGTCTGTGCCGAGGCGCTGGCAGCGACGCTGATCATCGATGCGAAAAGCAGGATTGGGATGTTCTTCTTCATGATGCTAACGGCCCCCTCAACCGTCGAAACCGTCAGCGAAAACAATGTCGTTGCTACTGTCGATGCCATAGCATTCCGACGGTACCGAACCGCGTTGCCAGGCAGTGCCGTTGGCGGGCTGCGCCACCGTATAGTCGACCACGTACAGATCATGCTGGTAGTTGATGCTGCCGCGATCCGTCAGCTGGTAGGCATATGGATGCGGAAAGTAGCCACAGCGCAACACCAGACTCTGATACTCGTTGTCGAAACCGCCGACCGAGCCGCCGATTTGCAAGCCGTTGCCCCAGTAGCTGACTGACTGGTTCTCGCGGGTGACGCCAAACGAGTATTCATAGGAAAGCCCTGCCACCGCGTAGACATAGGAACCGCCGAGCTCGAGTTCGAGATCGGCTCCGACGCGCGTAGCCGACTCGATGCCGCCGTAGCTGCCGACGGTCTGTGAGGTGTTGGAGGTCGAGTCCCAGGAATGAGTGATGCCGGAATTGCCGATGCGCAGATTGTTCCAGATGGTGGTCTGTCGGATACCAGGATGGTTGATGCACGCATTGCCGTTGGGAAGCACCACGCCGGTCGGATAATTCGCAGCATTGGTTCCCGCCCACATCATCTCGCCACGCTCCTCGATGTTCTGATAGCCGGCGTCAACCGGGTTCCAGACCTTGGCCAGGAACAGGCCGGTGCCGGGGGCCGGCTGGCACACCGCCTGGGGATACGTGGGCGGGTCGGAGTGAGTGGGACCAAAAGCCTGGATCTCTGAAATATTGATCAGCGCCT
>NZ_JBAWHJ010000173.1:0-17120 GCF_049593775.1 Dokdonella sp.
CCTCTCATGAGCGCGATTTCACCGATTTCGCGATCGACTTCGACCACTACCACTCGACGCATTCAGCCGAAAACAAGGAGCTGGCAGTCACGATCTATACGCGGCTGCGCGAAGGCGACCACATCGCCAAACGAACAATCCAGCAGCTCTTCGATCCGGTCAAGAACATGTTCCTGCCGGACCGCTATATTCGCGGCGAGTGCCCGAATTGCGGTACAGCAGACCAGTACGGCGACAATTGCGAGCATTGCGGTGCAACCTACGCGCCCACCGACCTCAAGAACCCTCGTTCGGTCATGTCCGGGGCCGAGCCCGTCCTGCGGGATTCCGAGCATTACTTCTTCGGCGTCGGCCAGTTCACCTCGATGTTGCAGGACTGGTTCGCCGGCAGGCTCACCGACGGTCAGCCTGTGGCTCACCCGGGTGTCATCGCGAAGCTGGGCGAATGGCTGAACGCGGAGGGTGGCCTGCGCGACTGGGACATTTCACGCGACGCGCCCTACTTCGGGTTTCCGATTCCGGATGCACCTGGCAAATTCTTCTATGTCTGGCTGGATGCGCCAGTGGGCTATCTGGCCAGCTTCAAGGCGCTATGCGATCAGAAGGGCTATTCGTTTGCCGAATACCTGGACGCCGGTAGCACGGCCGAGATGCATCACTTCATCGGCAAGGACATCGTCAATTTCCACGGCCTGTTCTGGCCAGCCGTCCTGCAGGGAGCCGGCTTCAGGGTGCCAACCGCCTTGCACGTGAACGGCTACCTGACCGTCAATGGCGAGAAGATGTCGAAATCGCGCGGCACCTTCATCATGGCGCGCACCTGGCTTGATGCCGGACTGAATCCCGAGCACCTGCGCTATTACTTCGCGGCGAAATCATCGGGTGGCGTCGTCGACCTCGATCTCAACCTTGATGACTTCACCCAGCGCGTCAATGCGGACATCGTCGGCAAATTCGTCAATATCGCAAGTCGCTGCGCAAAATTGCTCGAGGCAAACTTCGACAATCGGCTGGCCGGGGATTTCTGGTCAGGCGATGCGGGCGTGGACGCGCCGGAGCATGCAGGCAAAGCCCGCTCCGTACTGGGCCAGGCCACCATTCAACTTCAGGATGCCGTGCAGAATTATCCTCGCGATGATTTCAACAGGACCATCAGCGCGATCATGCACGTGGCCGATCGTGCGAATGAATACATCGCCGAAACCGCACCCTGGGCGCTTGCAAAGGATGCGCCGCGGCGTGAAGAGTTGCACCTGGTGCTCTCCACTGGCATCAACCTGTTTCGCGCCATTGCCTGCGCACTGAAACCGATCCTGCCGGTGCTGGTATCGCAGGCCGAACGCTTCCTGGCCCTGCCAGGCGAGCGTTTCGAGAGCTTCGAAGAAATCCCCAACCATCTTGGTGGACACACGATTCAGAGCTACCAGCCGCTTGCCACCCGAGTCGACCCGAAACAGATTGCCGCCATGATCGAAGCATCGAAAGACTCCCTCGCCGCACCCGCGAAAACCGATACCGCGGCCGGGAAGAAAGCCGGCCCCAAGGGCGCCTTGCCAGCAAATGCGGCAGGCAGCGTCGATGCAAAAAACAGTGATGCACCTCAAGTCATCTCTATTGAAGATTTCGCCAAACTCGACCTGCGCATTGGCAAGGTCATCGAATGCGCTTTCGTCGAAGGTTCCGACAAGCTGCTGCGCTTCAAGCTGGATGCAGGTGAACTCGGGGAGCGACAGATTTTTTCCGGCATTCGCGCCGCCTATGCAGAGCCAGAAGCATTGGTCGGAAAGAGTGTCGTGTTCGTTGCCAATCTTGCGCCACGCAAGATGCGCTTTGGACTGTCCGAAGGCATGATCCTTTCTGCTGGCACCGGTGGCGCCGATCTCAAGCTTCTCGATGTCGATGCCGGGGCCGAACCAGGCGCAACAGTACGCTAGCGAAGAAACCCGGGTTGCCCCAGGCCAAAGTCTTGAACACCGACGTAGTCATGCGCATCAACGCTTTGCTCCCACAGACGCAATGCACGCGCTGTGGCTATCCGGCATGCCTGCCGTACGCCCAGGCAATTGCGAATGGCAGCGCGGATATTGATCAGTGTCCGCCAGGCGGCCAGGCCGGTGTCGATGCGCTGGCCGTTTCGCTTGGACGGCTATCCAAACCGCTGAATCCGGATTTCGGGCTGGAAGCACCACCAAGCTTCGCGGTGATCGATGAAGATGTCTGCATTAGCTGCACCAAGTGCATCCAGGCCTGCCCGGTCGATGCCATCGTCGGCGCGGCGAAGCGCATGCACACCATCATCGAAGCAGAATGTACGGGATGCGAGTTGTGCATCCCCCCCTGCCCGGTCGACTGTATTGCGATGATTCAATCGGCCGGCCGCCCACTCACGCGACCAGTGGTGGAGGAACGGGCGAAGCTGGCAAGGCGACGATTTGAAGAGCGTGAAGTTCGCCATTCGCGCAAGGACAAGGAACGTGGTGCCAGACGCGAGCTGGCGCGCAAGAAAGTGGAGCCGATCAGCCGCAACGCCGTGCTCGAGGCGATCGCTCGGGGCAAGGCCAAGCGCGCGGCCACGAATGATCCATCGAACGACCCCGGCTCAACATGAAGCGCGAGAATGTCGTCGAAATGTTCTCGCGCCTGCGCGAGTTCAATCCAAGACCGGCCACCGAACTCGACTACTCGACGCCGTTCGAATTGCTGATTGCCGTGATCCTTTCGGCCCAGGCCACTGACGTCGGGGTCAACAAGGCAACCCGGCGTTTGTTTCCAGTGGCCAATACTCCCAAGGCCATACTGGATCTTGGCGAAGAGGCGTTGAAGAGTTTCATTTCAACGATAGGGCTGTTCAACGCCAAGGCGAAGAATGTCATCGCAACCTGCAGGATCCTCGTCGACAGACATGGCGGTGAGGTGCCGAGGTCGCGCGAGGCGCTGGAAGCACTGCCAGGGGTAGGCAGAAAGACCGCCAACGTGGTGCTGAATACCGCTTTTGGTGAACCAACGATTGCCGTCGACACGCATATCTTTCGCGTTGCAAATCGAACCGGCCTCGCACGCGGCACCGACGTACGCAAGGTCGAGGACAAACTCGTCAAGGTGGTGCCAGCGGAATTCAGGCTCGATGCCCATCACTGGCTGATCCTGCATGGGCGCTATGTCTGCAAGGCTCGCAAGCCGGACTGCCCTGCCTGCCTGATTCGGGATCTTTGCCCGTACAAGCCCAAGACCGTCGCCTGAATCCCCCGGACAGAACTTGCCACGCGGAGCAGCCCACGAAAAAGGGCGATGCGTTTGGCGCATCGCCCCCGTTTCGCTCCGGATTGATCGCGTGCAGAAGATTACCAGTAGAACTGCAGTCGAGTTTCGAAGATGTTCGGATCGTCGTTGACCTTTTCGCCGGCACTGGAGCTGTATTTGGAGCTGGAGACAGCGACGTAATTCATCATGATCTTGAAATTCGAACGCCAGTAGTAGTTCACGCCCAGTGTGATGTTGTCCTCCTCGCCACCCTTGATCGGCCCGTCGTTGAGGTTGATGCTGTCGTATCGGATTCCCACCTGCCACATGCCCTTGGCAGGATCATTGGGCAACGGAGTCTTGGGCAAGCCAGCCTTGTACCCCCAGGTTTCGCCCGTGATGTTCCACAGGCCGGAGACATACCAGCTGTCGGTGTTGAAATCCGGGGCAGTCGTGGCACTGGTGCGTGAGGTGTTGGTATCCATGTATTCGGCCGCGAACTTGAGTGGGCCTGTGACCCACAGGCCTTCCAGTCCGAGGGTCGTGTTTCGATCGGCGTTGAGGATATTTCCGGTGTCGACGAGCCGCACACTGGCGAGATCGGCGTCAGGTCGGGTCCGCCAGCGCTGGGTGTCGCCGGCAGTGTCATAGTCCACCGCCGATATGCCGAAATGAAGGATATTCCCCTTGTCGACGATCGGTGCGTAGTAGAAGCGGCCTCCATATCCTGGCCCATAATTTCTGTTCTCGGACAATTCTCGCGTGAACGCGGAAACCGTATAGCCCCAGTTCGAATGGTCATCGCCAAACGCGACGCCGAGACGACGTGAGACACCGAAGGTATTGGTCATCATCGCCTTGGCAATGAAGTCATTGTTCTTGGTGCTGCTCAACTCTTCCATGCTGTTGGGCTGCTTGAACTGGCCGGCCTGCAGGTACATCGAGCCCATCTTGTACTTGAGATTCACGTCCAGCCACTTGTCAGCATAGGCGTCATAGCCCAGCACCCAGTCGAACATCGTGCCCTTGCCCTTCAGGACAAGCTCGGCACGCCGCATCCCGGTCTCGCTGCTCGAACCAAACGGGTCACTGCTCGATCCATTCAGATTGGTACCATCGTTGTCGTACCAGTTGCCATCTGCCTGGATCAGGCCTTCGAAGCTGACTTCCGTGCCTCCGATGACGTCAATGGGAATATCGGCCTGGGCTTGCACTGCGAACGTCACGAGGATCGCAGCAGCGAGCAATCGGATGGTGGGTCGGGTCATGGTCGAGATCTCATATGGGGAAGTGAAGTGTTCGGGATGCGTTAATTTCATCCAACGACGCGCAGCGTATTGCGGGATTGTTACTGGTGCGTGTCAGTCCCATATCGAGATTGTTACATTCCGGTACACGCCAGCCCCGATGTGTCAATCCAGTGTCAACTGGATACACGAAACTGCAACGCACCTGAATGCGTCCAGTTGCGAGGGCCAGCGGTGCCATTCCCCGGGCTCCTGATCGGCTATGCTTCCGCCATGTCATTCCCAAATTCCGTCTACCGCATCGCCGAGCGATTCCGCGGATTCCTGCCCGTGGTTGTCGATGTTGAAACAGGTGGCTTCAACGCCGATCGCGACGCCCTGCTCGAGATTGCCATTGTCGTTATCGGCATGGACGAAAAGGGCTTTGTGTATCCCGAGCCTCCCGTTTCAACCCACGTCGAGGCATTTCCAGGTGCCAATATCGACCCCAGAGCATTGGAGATTACGGGTATCGACCCGGATCATCCGTTTCGCAATGCCCTGGAGGAGCGCGCCGCGCTCGACCACGTGTTCGCGCCAGTACGCAAGGCGCTAAAGGCTGCGGAGTGCCAGCGCGCCATCCTCGTAGGCCACAACGCAGGCTTTGACCTGGCCTTCCTCAACGCGGCCGTGCGCCGCACGGGACACAAGCGCAACCCGTTTCATCCATTCAGCAATTTCGACACGGTGACTCTGGCGGGACTGGCATACGGACAGACCGTGCTTGCACGCGCTGTCGGGGCCTCCGGCAAGGTATGGGACCCAAGTCTCGCCCATTCTGCGGTCTATGACACCGAACGCACCGCGGAGCTGTTCTGCCGGATCGTCAATCGCTGGAAGCATCTCAGTGATATTGCAGGTCATGAAGACGAGGCGGCTGGCCAGGAGGGCGCGCACGAGGATTGATACTGGCAGCATCAGCACCCATGCTAACGGTATGCCGATCTACCAATATCTTCCCGACGACACTGGATGTGAACATTGCCGCAACGGCATTGAAGCATTGCAGCGCCTGTCCGACCCACCCCTTTCTCAATGCCCCGACTGCCATTCCTCAGTCCACCGCGTGATCAGCGCCCCGGAAATCGTTTCCGGCCAGGCCCATCGCTCCAGTGAATCCCATGTGGGCAAGCACGGTTTCACCCAGTACCGCCGTGCCGGCAAGGGCGTATATGAGAAAACGGTGGGGAAAGGCCCGGATTTCATAAGCGGGGACTGATTGGACGGGGACACGGAAGGGAGAGCAGGCGATTCATTGCCTGACACATCCCTGAAATCGGCCTACCCTGGCGCCCTCTTGAATATTCCCACCAAGGCTTTGATTGTTGGTGCTTTCATGCTGTCACATGCCACCGGGACAGGCATGCCTTGACTGGGGCGGCCCAACTCCGGGAATCGCGCTCTACGCTCGGCTCCACCCCCTGTTTTCCATTCACTCGTCCTTCACGCTGTAACACTCCTGCAATGTTCGCGGGCTACAAAGTGCGCCTCACAAGCCTTTGTTACACAACCCCAAGGAGTTGCCAGAGTGTCCATCTCAATCAAGCTGAGCGCGGCGGTATTCGGAGTCGCCACGGTGTTCGCCGCCAGCGGGGCACACGCCTCGGAAGTGACCGGTGCAGGTTCGTCCTTCGTATTCCCGCTCATGTCAAAGTGGTCGGCCGACTACAACGTCGCCACCAAGAACCAGGTCAACTACCAGTCCATCGGCTCAAGCGGCGGAATCGCGCAGATCAAGGCCGCTACCGTCGATTTTGGCGCATCCGACAAGCCACTCCCTTCGGCAGAAGTTGCCGAAGCCGGCCTGGTGCAGTTCCCGATCGTGATCGGTGGCGTCGTGCCGGTCGTCAATGTGGCCGGCGTTGAACCCGGCAAACTGAAGCTTACCGGTTCCCTGCTTGCAGACATTTTTCTCGGCAAGGTCACCAAGTGGAATGACCCGGCGATCATGGCGATCAACAACGGCATGAGCCTGCCGGAGGGCAAGATCACGATCGTTCATCGTTCGGATGGCTCGGGCACCACCTACAACTTCGTGAACTACCTGTCCAAGGTCAGTCCGGAATGGAAGGAAAAGGTTGGCGAAGGCACCTCCGTGCAATGGCCGGTCGGCCTCGGCGGCAAGGGCAACGAAGGTGTTGCTGCCTACGTCAAGCAGGTAAAGAACTCGATCGGCTATGTCGAGCTTTCCTATGCACTGCAGAACAAGATGTCCTATACGCAGATGGAAAACGCCGCTGGCAAGTACGTCCAGCCGAGCGCCGAGTCCTTTGCAGCTGCTGCTGCCAGCGCCGACTGGAAGAATGCCACCGACTTCAGCCTGGTCATCACCAATGCACCGGGTGACGAGTCCTGGCCAATCAGCGCCACCGTGTTCGTGCTGATGCATGCGCAGGCGAAGGATGCCGAACGCGCCAAGGCAGCACGCGAGTTCTTCAGCTGGGGCTACGCGAACGGCAAGTCTCAGGCCGCATCGCTCGACTACGTTCCACTTCCGGACAGCCTGGTCGAACAGATCAAAGCCTACTGGACCGCTCGCATCAAGTAAGTTTCAGCGATTCATGGCGCCCGCGGCCAGGTTGTGCCGCGGGTGTCAACATGACGATCCAGGGCACCCAGGCATGCAAATCTGACCCGGGCTGCCAACGTTGCGGAAGCTACTTGTATCCGTGCAACATCCTGATTTTCCGGCGCCGTCCGGACACCGCCCAAAGACCGATCTGACATGACAACTATCGCAGCTCGAGGTGCCGTACCCGAACCCGACTCCCGCCGCAGCGAGCTGCAGGACAAGGGCTTCAGCTATGTATTGGCGTTCACGGCATTCTTTGTGCTGATCGCACTCGCCGGCGCTGCCTTGTCGATGCTCTGGGGTGGCCGGGAAGTGCTGGCCCAGGAAGGCTGGAGCTTTTTCTTTTCCACCGAATGGAATCCGGTCGAGAATCGCTACGGTGCGCTGGTGCCGATTTACGGCACCCTGGTAACCGCGGTCATTGCGATGATCATCGCAGTACCGGTCAGCTTCGGCATTTCGATCTTCCTCACCGAAGTTGCTCCCGCCTGGATGCGTACCCCTGTAGGTTCTGCAATCGAGCTGTTGGCAGGCATTCCTTCAATCATCTACGGCATGTGGGGCCTGTTTGTGCTGGTGCCGGTCATGACCGAATACGGGACGCCCTGGCTCAACGACAATCTCGGCACCCTGCCCGTCATTGGCGCCCTTTTCCAGGGACCGCCAATCGGCATCGGGATGCTCACGGCCGGATTCGTTCTCGCGATCATGGTCATTCCGTTCGTTACTTCGGTCATGCGCGATGTGTTTCTTACCGTGCCGACCCGACTCAAGGAGTCGGCCTACGCGCTCGGCTCGACCAAATGGGAAGTGATCTGGGATGTAGTGCTTCCTTACACCAAGTCCGCGGTAGTCGGCGGCGTATTCCTCGGCCTGGGCCGGGCGCTTGGTGAAACCATGGCAGTCGCCTATGTGGTCGGCAATACGGTTCGCTTTTCGGTCTCCCTGCTTGAACCGGGAACAACAATCGCAGCCCTGATTGCCAACGATTTTGCTGAAGCAACCGACACCTATCGATCAGCACTTCTGCTACTTGGCTTCGTGCTCTTCATCGTCACATTTTTCGTCCTCGCAATTGCGCGGCTGATGCTCATGCAACTGTCCCGAAGGGAGGGACTGAAATGAATCAGGCAACGTTGCAGGCATCCACACGTGTCGCTGACCGGCTGTATAGAAAGCGTCGCATCATCAATCGAATCTCCATCATCCTTTCATGCGCTGCCGCGATTTTTGGATTGTTCTTTCTTGCATGGATCCTGTGGACCACACTGAGCAAAGGCTTGGGTGGCATCAATATCGCCCTGTTTACCCAAGACACCCCTCCGCCGATGCAGGAAGGTGGACTGGCCAATGCGTTGTTCGGCAGCGCCATGATGTGCGGCCTGGCCATCCTGATCGGAACACCGCTCGGCATCGCCGCCGGAACCTGGCTGGCCGAGTACGCAGGTACACGGAAAATTGGCTTGGTCATTCGCTTCGTCAATGACATCCTGTTATCGGCACCCTCGATCGTGCTTGGCCTGTTCGTCTACACCCTGGTGGTGTCACAGATGGGAGGCGGCTTTTCGGCCCTTGCCGGTGCCATTGCGCTGGCCTTCATCGTGCTGCCCGTCATCGTGCGAACCACCGACGAAATGTTGCGGCTGGTCCCGTCGCAGATGCGCGAAGCTGCCCTGTCACTGGGTGTGCCTCAATGGAAAGTGATCGTTCAGGTGCTCTACCGTGGTGCTTCCGCAGGCATTGTTACCGGCGTCATCCTCGCCCTCGCCCGCATCAGTGGCGAAACCGCTCCATTGCTTTTCACCTCGTTCGGCAATCAGTACTGGAGCACGGATCTGACCCAGCCGATGGCCAGCGTACCGGTCGTCATGAATCAGTTCACTGCCAGTCCGTACGAGTCCTGGCAGACCCTGGCCTGGGCCGGCGCACTGGTACTGACATTCTTCGTGCTGGTGCTGAGCTTGATTGCGCGCGCCATTCTTCACAGGAACAAGATCAGCCATGACTGACCTCAACTTTGCCATGTCGGCGCCCACCGTGGGCGCGAATGGACGAGCAAAAAACCAAGGCTCCGCGCCGAAAATGAGCGCAAGGAACCTCAATTTCCACTACGACCGGTTCCACGCGATCAAGGACGTGAACCTCGATATCGCCGAGAAGCGGGTGACGGCACTGATCGGGCCGTCCGGCTGTGGCAAGTCGACCCTGCTTCGCGTCTTCAATCGCATCTACGCCATCTACCCGAAGCAGGAAGCGCAGGGCGAAGTGCTCCTGGATGGTGAAAACATCCTGGATCCGAAATACGCGCTCAATCGCCTTCGGTCGAAGGTCGGCATGGTGTTCCAGAAGCCCGTACCTTTCCCGATGTCGATCTACGAAAACATCGCCTACGCCATCCGCCACTACGAAAAACTCAAGAAGCCCGACATGGATGCGCGCGTCGAGGAGGCCTTGCGCCAGGGCGCACTCTGGGATGAGGTGAAAGACAAACTCAAGCAAAGTGCCCTGGGACTTTCCGGTGGCCAGCAACAGCGCCTGTGCATTGCACGTGCGGTTGCACTCAAGCCGCAGGTTCTCTTGCTCGACGAACCGACCTCGGCACTGGACCCGATCGCCACCGGCAAGATCGAACAACTGATTGCCGAACTGGCCGAACACTTCACGATCGCAATCGTTACCCACAACATGCAGCAGGCCGCACGTTGTTCCGACTACACCGCATTCATGTATCTCGGTGAGCTGGTCGAGTTCGGTGAAACTGAAAAACTGTTCACGCAACCAACGAAGCAGCAGACAGAAGACTACATTACCGGCCGCTTCGGCTAAGGAAATTCGATGCCTATCCAGAATAACGAGCACATCGTGAAGAGCTACGACGAAGAACTGGTTCGCCTCACCGGCGAAATCCAGCGCATGGGTGATCTCGCACTCAAGGAGCTCGAGGCCTCGATCGATGCGGTCGTCGAACGAGACAGCGACATGGCCACGCAAATTGTCGAAAGCGACAAGGAAATTGATCAGCTTGAGGAGATCATCAGCCAGGATGTCCTTCGCCTGCTCGCCTTGCGCCAACCGATGGCCAGAGACCTGCGCGAAGTCATGGCTGCGCTTCGCATCTCATCCGACATCGAACGTATCGGAGATTACGCCGCCAACGTCGCCAAGCGCGCGCTAGCACTGAATCGGGTCGAACTGGTGCGCCCCGTCTTCAGCCTTCCGCGTCTAGGCAAGCTTGCAGCCGAAATCATCAGCGAAGTCCTGATCGCCTACCGGGACCGGGATGCCGACCGCGCCTTGCTGGCGTGGGCCCGTGACGAGGAACTCGACGGACTCTACACCGGCATGTTCCGCGAACTGCTGACCTACATGATGGAAGATCCGCGCAACATCACCGCCTGCACCCACCTGCTGTTCATGGCGAAGAACATCGAGCGCATCGGCGATCACGCCACCAACATCGCCGAGAACATCTACTTCATCGTGCATGGCGTGCAGATACCGCAGGATCGGCGCAAGGGCGACAAGACCGCTTCTGTTGTGGCCAACGTAGCCAGCAAGACGGAGTGACTTCCGGCGGCTGACAGATCCGTTGCCTGGCCAGCCAGGCGCTACGATCGACAATACTGCCGGCCGACTTGCCGGCTTGTCACCGACGTATTCGCCCGGCTTCCATGCTGCTCTGTCGACCCACTAGCGGAGCTGGCGTTGTTCGACCAGGTTTGCCACCACGGAAGGATCTGCCAGGGTCGATGTATCCCCAAGCGCCTCGGGCTGGTTCTCCGCGATCTTGCGCAGGATTCGACGCATGATTTTCCCCGAGCGGGTCTTCGGCAATCCTGGTGCCCACTGAAGATGATCGGGTGTCGCGATCGGACCGATTTCCTTGCGAACCCAGGCAATCAATTCCTTGCGCAGTTCATCGTCGGGTTCGATGCCGGCCAGCAACGTCACGTAGGCATAGATTCCCTGCCCTTTTATATCGTGCGGACAACCGACAACAGCGGCTTCGGCAACCTTGGGATGTGAAACCAGCGCACTTTCAACCTCGGCCGTTCCCATGCGATGCCCGGACACGTTGATCACGTCATCGACGCGTCCCGTGATCCAGTAGTAGCCATCCTCGTCGCGGCGCGCTCCATCACCGGTGAAATACGTTCCGGGGTATGTCTTGAAATACGTATCAATGAAGCGTTGATGATCACCGTAAACCGTGCGCATCTGGCCGGGCCATGATCCATTCAGCACGAGATTGCCCTCTGCTGCGCCGTCAAGAACTTTTCCTTCGGTATCGACGATCAGCGGCCTTACACCAAAGAACGGAAGCGTCGCCGAGCCAGGCTTGAGGTCGGTTGCACCCGGCAACGGCGAGATCAGGATTCCACCCGTTTCGGTCTGCCACCAGGTGTCGACAATCGGACAGCGACCTTCGCCCACCACGTGGTAGTACCACTCCCAGGCCTCCGGGTTGATCGGCTCGCCAACCGTACCAAGTACGCGCAGACTCTCCCGGGAAGTTGCCTTGACGGGCTGTTCGCCATCGCGCATCAGTGCTCGAATCGCGGTGGGCGCGGTATAGAAGACCGAAACCTTGTGCTTGTCGACCACCTGCCAAAAGCGCGAACTGTCGGGATAATTTGGCACGCCTTCAAACATCAGCGTGGTTGCCGCATTGGCCAGGGGGCCGTAAATCAAATAGCTGTGTCCGGTTACCCAGCCGATATCCGCGGTACACCAGTAGACGTCATCTTCACGCAGATCGAATACGCACTCATGCGTGAAACTCGCATACACAAGGTAGCCAGCCGTCGTATGCAGGACACCTTTGGGCATTCCTGTCGAGCCGGATGTGTAGAGGATGAACAGTGGATGCTCCGCCTCGCATGGAACCGGTTCGTGCTCTTCGGATTGTCCTTCCATCAGCGCATGCCACCAGCGATCCCGCGGCACCTGCATATCGACCGCGCCACCAGTGCGACGAACGACCAGTACTGTTTCGACGCTATTCGTGTTGGGGCGTTGCAACGACTCGTCGACATTCTTCTTGAGAGCGATGCGCTTGCCTCCGCGCAACCCCTCGTCGGCGGTGATCACAAGCTTGCATTCGCTGTCGGCAATACGGCTGGCGAGTGAATCAGGGGAAAATCCGGCAAACACGATGGTATGCACGGCACCGATGCGAGTACACGCCAGCATGGCAACGGCAGCCTCCGGAATCATGGGCAGGTAGATAGCGATGCGATCTCCCTTTTGCACGCCCAGGTTGCTCAGCATGTTCGCGGCACGGCAAACATCTGCATGCAGTTCCCGATAGCTGATCCGCCTTGACTCGGAGGGGTCATCGCCCTCCCAGATGATTGCGGTCTTGTCGCCGTGTGTCGCCAGATGCCGATCCAGACAGTTGGCCGACACGTTCAACAGGCCATCCTCAAACCAGCGGATATGCAGGTCGTCGGCATCGAACGAGACATCGCTCACGCGGCTGAACGGCGTGATCCATTCAAGTCGACTGCCGACTCGTGACCAGAATGCGTCGGGGTCATCCATCGACTGTGCGTACAGCTCGTCGTAGCCTTGCTTGTTGATGCGAGCCGCGGCGGCGAACGCCTTGGGAACTGGGTGCGTTTGCGACATGGATTCCTCCGCAGGGTGTCTGCCAGCGATACCCATGATAGTGCCACGGTCGCGGTATTCATGCTCGCCACCCGTCATTGCGGGTTGACGTTTGCATCACAGATGCCGAAGTATCCATGTCAAAGGGGAGTAGCGCATGGCAAACCAACCGTCCGTCGAGCCTGCATCGCTGACACGCGGTCACGCGAAGGTCATCTTTGCGTCCAGCCTCGGTACCGTCTTTGAGTGGTACGACTTCTATCTCTACGGATCTCTGGCCGCGATCATCGCCCAGCAATACTTCACCGCGCTGAATCCGACCAGCGGTTTCATATTCGCGCTCCTCGCCTTTGCCGCAGGATTCGCGGTGCGCCCCTTTGGCGCTTTGCTGTTCGGTCGCATTGGCGACATGATTGGCCGAAAATACACCTTCCTGGTCACCATCGTGATCATGGGCCTGTCAACATTTCTCGTCGGCGTGCTGCCGAACTACGCCACGATCGGAGTGGCCGCGCCAATCATCCTGATAACCCTGCGCCTGCTGCAGGGGCTCGCTCTCGGCGGCGAGTACGGCGGCGCAGCAACGTATGTCGCCGAACACGCGCCGCACGGCAAGCGTGGCCTCTACACCAGCTTCATCCAGACAACCGCCACGCTTGGCCTGTTTCTCTCGCTGCTCGTCATCCTTGGTTGCCGCTACGCTTTTGGTCCCGAGGCGTTCGAGGCCTGGGCCTGGCGGATACCGTTCCTGCTTTCGTTCGTCTTGTTGATGGTGTCCGTCTGGATCCGAATGCAGCTTTCCGAATCCCCTCTGTTCCAGCAGATGAAGGACGAAGGCACACTGTCGAAAGCGCCGCTGACAGAGAGCTTCCTGACAAAGAACAGTCGCATCGTGATTCTTGCCCTGCTCGGAGCAACCGCAGGCCAGGCAGTTGTCTGGTATGCAGGCCAGTTTTACGCACTGTTCTTCATTACCCAGACCCTCAAGATCGAGGCTACCAGTGCCAATCTGATGATCGCTGCCGCGCTCGCAATCGGTACTCCGTTCTTCGTTCTGTTTGGCTGGCTCTCCGACAAGGTGGGCCGCAAGCCGATCATTATGGCTGGCTGCCTGTTGGCCGCGCTGACCTATTTTCCGATTTTCAAGGCGCTCACCCACTACGGCAACCCGGCCATCGAAACCGCCGCGCTTTCAAGTCCGGTCGTCGTCATTGCGGATCCATCCACGTGCAGCTTCCAGTTCAACCCGGTGGGCACGAGTCAGTTCACCAGTTCATGCGATATCGCCAAGAGCGCGCTGGCTCGCAGCGGCACACCTTATTCCAACGAAAGTGCTACCACAGGCACACCGGCTACGGTCAAGGTGGGGTCGCATTCCATCGCTGCCTATGACGCATCCTCCCTCGGAGAAGCCGAGGCCGCGGCAGAGCAGAAACGATTCCGATCCGAACTCGATGGCGTCATGTCCAGGGCCGGCTATCCGTCCAGGGCGGATCCTGCGCAGATCAACAAACCGATGCTGATCGCCCTGCTGAGCATCCTCGTGATCTACGTAACGATGGTTTACGGCCCTATTGCTGCATGGCTGGTGGAGCTGTTCCCGACACGTATTCGCTATACCTCCATGAGCTTGCCGTATCACATCGGCAATGGATGGTTCGGCGGGTTCCTGCCAACGATTGCCTTCGCGATGGTCGCGGCGACCGGGAACATCTACCAGGGATTGTGGTATCCCGTGATCATTGCCCTGATGACTCTCGTCATCGGCACACTGTTTCTGCCCGAAACCAGGGATGTCGATATATCAAGGTAACCGCAATCAGGGCAAGCCCCTCGCTAGCACACGCCTTTGGACTTCATTCCGGAGACATCGTGACCTCTTGAGCTTTTATTGGCGATACGGAAATCGAGAATGATCGCCAACTCACAGGCAGCCGAGCTGCCGAGCGAAGATTCGAGAATTCGGGAAGCATGTCGTCAATTACAGATGAGCCAGGCCTCGCATGGGCGATGCCGTCCGCAACGACCAGAGCTGGGCCCGGACCTGGACATTCGGGGTGCGGCACCACGAAGTGATGGGGCGCCATCAGCAATCAACACGAATCGTCGCAACAAACGGGGAAGTGCGAAGGCTGCCAAGTATCATTCCTCCGAGCGACACGGTAAAAGATCAGGACACGGCAACTAGCCAGAGGACGCTTGTGAATCCCGAAGAAAACAATACGCGAGTGATTCCGGGTCGACAGTCGAACACCAACGCCGACGCGATTACCTTGTCGCTGGAACTGCCTGCCCGGCTTGACGACGCTGCCACCGTTCACGATACCAGCCTTTCTGCGCCGGCCAAGGCAAGCAAGGCATCGCCCCGGGCTGCGCAACCCCGCTATGTGATTGTTGGCGAAGCCGGTCGCGGCGGCATGGCAACCGTGCATGTTGCACGGGATGTCGAATTGCTGCGCAACGTTGCACTCAAGCAACTGTCAGGAAAAATGAACGAGGCCGCTGCGGCGCGCATACGCTTCCTGCGTGAAGTCCAGGTCACAGCCCAACTCGATCATCCCTACATCGTGCCGATCTATGGACTGGAGGTGGCACATGGCGGTGCACCGGCCTATGCGATGAAACTGGTGGATGGCCGCACCCTGTTCGACTACCTCCAGGAAACCTTCAATGCCTATGCGTCGGGTGGCCAACCCGATGAGGCACATAGCCTGGCCGCACGCATCGAACACCTGATCAAGGTCTGCGAGGCGGTGGACTATGCGCACGGCAAGGGTGTCATTCATCGCGATCTCAAGCCGGCCAACATCATGCTGGGTGCGCATGGCGAAACCTATCTCATGGATTGGGGCATTTGTCGGCTCTTTGAAACCGATGGCCCGGAGCTTGGTACGGAAGTCGGCCTCAGCGACAGCACGGGCGGTGCACAGACCGAGTACGGCACCGTGGTCGGCACGCCACGCTACATGTCCCCGGAACAGGCACAGGGTCGCACTGACGAGCTTGGCCCAGCCAGCGATCAGTGTGCGCTGGGCCTGATGTTGTTCGAGATCGTCACCTTGAAGGGGCCTTTCGAAGGTGCGACTGCGCTGGAAGTCATGAGGAACGCGGCAGCCGGAAAGCGCGCTTCGTTCAGTCACGCATTCGAGCGCCGCGCAGTCGCCGCACCGCTTCGTGCAATCATCGAACGTGCAACACGCTACGATCCGCAGCAGCGCTACGCCAGCGTGCGTGATCTGGCTGATGACCTGCGTCGGTACCTGCACGGTGAAGCCGTGCATGCCTTGCCCGACACCACATGGCAACGTGCGCAGCGCTTCGTCGGTCGTCACCGTCAAGGCATGCTGTTATCCCTGCTCGGCCTGGTTGCCGTCGCTGCGCTGGGCATCACGGCACTCATGTGGCGTCACGAGCAACAGTCGGCTGCAGCTCAGGCGCGCGAAGCCATGGAGCGTGATTTCATCGAACACGTGGCCAGCGAAGGTGATGCCCTGCAGCTGCGTCTTTTCATGCTGCAGAGCGAACTCGAATCATTGGCGCTTGCGGCCACCCAGCTGATTCAGTACGGCACCCCCGCCCTGGATGTGCGCACTTACTGGACCAAAGACTACGATGACCCGGCAAGCAGGCCAGTGGACTACGTCCTGCAGCCCGAACTGGGGCGCGAAGTCAGCATGCAATCCGCAGTATGGAGCGCAGCGCCCGGCATTCCGCAAAGTTCACTCGAGCCCGTCGTACAACGGCTCCATCACCTGCGCGGCTATCGCAACCAGCTAATCGACCTGACCCGACGCAGTCTGGGTGGCGGCCAGTACGCTGACGGATTGCTGGAATTGAAACTGGTCGTTGAACAAGGGCTTCTCATGCGCTACCCGGGGCATGCCCTGACAAGCGTCGAGGATCTGCGCGAGAGCGGATGGTATGTCGACATCAAGGATCAAACCGAATCGAACTGGGGTACACCGTATCTGGATAAGGATGGTGACGACGTCCTGCTGCCGCTGTCCACGCCAATGCGCGATCCCGATGGCCTGTTTCTCGGTGCATTGTCGATAGATCTCGCGCTCGATTTCGTTGCCCACAACCTGTTGCGTACGAATGACAACGACACGCTGGTCCTGCTCGACGCCGATGCCAACGTACTTGCATCCGAACAGCTTTCCCGGTTCGACACGCTGGATGCACAAGCAAGGACATTGACACCGTTCGGCGATGAGGCACTGCGTGCTGCATTCAAGAGCGCAGAGGTCGGCGCTGTCGAAACGCGCGCGTTCGGACGAGCCGAGATCGTCGCTTTTGATCACATTGACCCGCTGGGATGGATCCTGGTTCTGATCGCAGCGGATCCGGATGCCTCGTGAACGCATCCGCTTCATCCAAAGAACCTGCGTCAGTCCGAATCGGAAGTTGCT
>NZ_JBAWHJ010000174.1:0-8377 GCF_049593775.1 Dokdonella sp.
CGGGAGGGGACCCTGTTCGGTCGCTCCGAAGCGCCGGCACGCCAAGTGCCCAATTGTGAAGCATCCTCGATGTCGCAGGAAGCGACAACTGCCGATTCCTGCGACCAGGATCTGTCTCACGCGCTTGCGTGCTTCAGAATTTCACGATTTCCTTGAATCCACCGAAGAACATGCGCTTGCCGTCGAACGGCATGCCTTTCGGATTCATCATTTCATTGAGCCGTGGATCGGCCATCGCCAGCTTGTTGGTCTTGTTGCGCTGTGTCTTGTTGGCATGAATGATCCACGAAAATATGACCACTTCACCTTCCTTCAACTTGACGCTCTGAGGAAACGAGGTGCGCTTGCCGACCGGCACGTCGTCACCGACGCACTCGTGATAGGCGAGCGCGCCGTGCTCCATCCAGACCTTGCCCGCCTTGCGTGCCATCTTCTTGTAGTCGCCAAGTTTTTCCCTTGGCACCGGAATTACGAAACCATCGACGTAGCTCATGATTCACTCTTCTCGTTTTTTGGGCTTCCATTCCACCACGCCAGCGCCGGACATGCGAGTGTGGCGAGCACATGACCGTGCACGCGTGCGCCCAGCACGATGGCCGTACTTGAATTCCCCGCTGCGACCACATCTACTCTGCCTGACTGTTGCGATCACCTGATCAATGGAGACTCGATGAATGCTTCCCCGAATGCCGTGGCTGCAAACCAGCCCGGACCCGATGCCATCGTTTCCGTGCGCAATCTCGGCAAGGTATACAAGGGTGGCTTCGAGGCACTGAGGAACATCAACCTCGACATCCGTCGTGGCGAAATCCTCGCCCTGCTCGGTCCGAATGGAGCGGGCAAGACCACCCTCATCAGCATCATCTGCGGCATCGTCAACGCCAGTACGGGCACCGTCGTGGCCGATGGCCACGACATCGAGCGCGACTATCGCGCCGCACGTTCGGTCATCGGACTGGTCCCGCAGGAGTTGCATACCGACGCCTTCGAGTCGGTCATGGCCACGCTGAAGTTCAGCCGCGGCCTATTCGGCAAGCCACCCGATCCGGCCTATCTGGAAAAGGTACTGCGTGATCTCTCGCTTTGGGAAAAGCGCGACGACAAGATCATGACGCTCTCGGGTGGCATGAAGCGCCGCGTGCTGATCGCCAAGGCATTGTCGCACCAGCCCGGGATCCTGTTCCTTGATGAGCCCAGTGCCGGGGTGGATGTCGAATTGCGCCACGACATGTGGCAGATGGTCAGGCGTCTGCGCGACGCGGGCACCACCATCATCCTGACCACGCATTACATCGAGGAAGCCGAAGAAATGGCCGATCGGATCGGCGTGATCAACAAGGGCGAACTGATACTGGTGGAGGACAAGGATGTGCTGATGCGCAAGCTCGGCAAGAAGCAGCTGACCCTGAGCCTGCAGCAAGCCATGGACAAAATACCCGATGGACTCGCCGCCCTGCCGCTGGAGTTGTCCGACGACGGGCTGACCCTGGTCTACACGTTCGACACCCAGTCCGAGGAAACCGGTATCGCCGGGTTGTTGCGCCGGCTGGGTGAGCATGGCATCGACTTCAAGGACCTGCGCTCCAGCGAAAGCTCGCTGGAGGAAATCTTCGTCAACCTCGTGCGCAAGCCGAAGGGAGAACCGGCATGAACCTGCATGGCATCCGCGCCATCTACCGCTTCGAGATGGCACGCACGTTCCGCACGCTGATGCAGTCCATCGCCTCGCCGGTTCTGTCCACTTCGCTCTACTTCATCGTGTTTGGCGCCGCAATCGGTTCACGCATGGGCGAGATCGACGGGATCGGCTACGGCGCCTTCATCATTCCCGGGCTGATCATGCTGAGCCTGCTCACCGAAAGCATTTCGAATGCTTCATTCGGCATCTATATGCCCAAATGGGCCGGCACCATCTACGAATTGCTCTCCGCTCCCGTATCCTGGCTGGAAGTCGTGATCGGCTATGTCGGCGCGGCAGCAACCAAATCGGTCATGCTCGGTTTGCTGATTCTGGTAACCGCGCGATTCTTCGTCGACTACGAAATCGCACATCCGTTCTGGATGTTCGGATTCCTTGTGCTGACATCGGTGACCTTCAGCCTGTTCGGATTCATCATCGGTCTGTGGGCCGATGACTTCCAGAAGTTGCAGGTTGTGCCGCTGATGATCGTCACTCCGCTGACCTTCCTGGGTGGTGCGTTCTATTCGATCAGCATGCTTCCGCCTGTGTGGCAGAAGATCACCCTGTTCAATCCCGTGGTCTACCTGATCAGCGGATTTCGCTGGAGCTTCTACGGCGTCGCCGACGTGCATATCGCGATCAGCACCGGCATGACTGTTGTCTTCCTGCTGATCTGCCTGACCATTGTCTGGTGGATATTCCGCACGGGATGGAAGTTGCGCAGTTGACGGTGGGTTGTTCTGCTTGCAGCCAGCACAGATCAAGCTGCGACCGTCAGACAGGCATGGCCCTGCGCCGGGATTCGCGGCTATTCGCGGAAGTGATGCTACTGACCGAAACGCTGCCCCGGCGATACCAGCGGGGTGACGTTGCCGGTGGATCGAGGCTCGGCAGCGCGCCGCTCCAGCCAGTTGATCAGTGGCGTCCAGTCTTCGCGGTGGGCGAGGATGGCCTTGCTGTCATTGTCGAATACGCTTTGCCCATGATCGGCGAGTCCAACGTAAACCTGTGAATCGCGTACGCGAATCATCGCGGCCTCGGTCAGGCGCTCCAGGGTCGAATCGAGCTGCCTGGCTGAAAGCGTTCGCGGACGCAGACGGTTGGCAACCATGGCGACCCGCAGCCGTCCTTTGCGCACTTCGTCCAGCTTGCGCACCATGTCGATAAAGACAAGTGTGGCGCGCAGGTCGATCGGCGAGGGAACCACGGGAACCACGAGCACGTCGGCGTGCCGGGCAAACTGGGAAAACTCGTGAGAGCGCAAGCCTGCCGGCGTGTCGATCAGCAGCACCTCGGTCTTGGCTGGAATGCGCAGCACCCATCCCGAGCTGAGCCCGTAGGCGGGATCATTGCTGGCCAGCGAGTGGACAGGAGGCAGATGCGCAGCGCGTTGTTCGCACCAGGCCAGGGATGAGCCCTGCGGATCGCAATCGATCAGGGTCGTGCGTCGCCCGCTGCGCGCGAAATACCCGGCCAACGACGTCGTCAGGGTGGTCTTTCCGCAACCACCCTTGCTGTTGGCAATGAGGACTCGAAACATGCGGCATACCCTGGTGGCGAGCCATACAAACGGCAGATTCGGTCCACTCTACGCCAGCCGAGGGCTAAAAGAGAAATCAGGCCATAACTTAACTTGGCGACACATGTCGCTGATTGCCCACGAAAAAGCCGCCGACCCGAAGGCCGGCGGCTGCTCATGTTTACTGGTTGTGGTGCCTGGATCAGCGGTGCGGCAGCTGTATCGTGAGCCCCGACGGTGATGTGATCGGCAGCTGCAGGTCCTCGGCGCCGCCGACCAGCAGCAGCTGACCTTCGGCCAGTCCCAGCGCCAGTTCCTTCGTGCCGTTGACCACCGCAGACCAGGCACTGACCCGGTCCGGGCCCATCAGGCGCACCAGCAACTGGCTGCTCGTGCGCAAGACCTGAACGGCGTAGTGCGTTTCGCCGCTCTCGATGCGGGCCAGATCCACGATCCGCCCTTCGCTGCTCCAGGCGCCGGCCAATGCCAGCGTCTTCACCTCCGTGGCGCCCAACGCGGTAGCCGTGTCCGGATCCACCAGCGAGTCACCATCCTCGGAACCGTTGCCGCCCGGATCAAATCCGTCGCGGAAGATCACGATCCGTGTCTCGTCCGTAGCGCTGTTGTTGGCCGGGTTGGTGTCGCCCGGTGCGACCACCGTCACCTGCTTGTCGATCAGGTCGGTCGGCAATGCCTGGTTGTCATCCACCCAGGCATTCAACAGATAGACCACGCCACCTCCGGCCGGAATGCTTACCGCCGGGTCATTCAGGTTGCCCGCACCGCTCAGGGTGCACGACGCTCCCGGGCTGACCTGTACGCACTGCCAGCTCGGGCTCGCATCGAGCAGGGTGATGGGCAGGTTGCTGGTCACGCTGGCGCCGCTGATGGCCGTGTTGCCGGGATTGTTGACCACGATCGTGTAGGTCAGCAGCGCGCCGTACTGCACGAAATCGCGGTCATCGCTGATGGTCACCGCCAGATCCGGCGCATCGGCTGCGGTGATCTGCAGCACGCCACTGGCCTGTGGGCCGGTGAAGTTGCCGTCGGTGATCGTGGCAACTACGGCGTACACGCCGACTGCGCTCGGGGCCGTTGCGCTGCCGTTGTAGGTCACGCTGGTGGCGATGCCGCTCGGCGTCGAGGTCACCGTGGCTGCCTTCGGCGTGCCATCGAAGGTTTGCGTCAGGTTGCTCAGGGCCAGGCTCGCACCGGCCGGGGTGATGCTGGCCGTGTTCGTGCCGCTGGCTGCATGGCTGGTGCCATTGCAGGTCGCGCTGACCGCGTAGTTGCCGACGTTCGGGCCGAACACCGGGGTCACCACGCACGCCGTGCCCGGCTCTTCGGTGATGAATGCGGTCGCCACGTGCGTGTTGCCGTCGTAGACAACGCTCAAGTCATCCCAGCTCACCGTGCCGATGATCGGATCGTTGGTCAGGCTGAAGCTGGCACCAGGGCTCAGCGTGCCGCTGGCTGCGCTGACCAGGTAGCTGCCGGCCAGTCCGTTCGCGGTCACGCCACTGGCGAACACGCCGTTGTAGTTGGTCGTGCCGCTCGCTGTGCCAAGCGCTGCAGAAGCGCCAGCGACCGGAGCGGCGAAGCTGATGCTCTCGCCCATCACCGCACCGCCCAGTGCATCCACTACACGCGCTTCAAGCGTATTCGCGAATGCCGCATTCACCAATGCCGACTGACCGCCGCCGGCGTAGGCGACCACCGCCGTCGGGTCATTGGCAGCAACCGGATCCGCGGCAATACAGATTGCCGTGCCGATGGGAGTTGCCGGCAACGGATCGGCAACTTGTGCGCCCATCGCGTTCGCGCCGGAGATCGTCGCCACGCCGCCGCCATACCAGTTCGAGCCAATGGCTATCCCCTGGGCCAGGTTGTGGCTGACATTGCTGTCGACAGTCAGGGCGTTGTCGAATATGCGGATATTGGAAATTGGATCGCCAATCGACGATTTCGTACTGAAGCCGTTGTTGCCAGCACCGTCCACTGAGTTGCACATCATGACGACATTGCTGCTGCCGCCATACAAGGTCAGGCCAGCCGATTGCGCGTCATTGGCCGTGTTTGCATCACTGATTGCGTTGCCGATAACGGCGATATCCTGCGACAGCGCCACGTTGATACCGTTCTTCGCGGTGTTGCTGATGCGGTTGTCCGTGATGTCGATGCCGATGCTGTTGTTGAGCTGGATGCCGCCATGGGCGGAATTCTCGATCACGTTGTCGCGAATGGTTCCGTTGGTCGCCTTCCACAGGTTGATGCCTGAACCGATTGCGTCATTGATATTGCGGAACAGGTTGTCACTGACAGTCCATTCAAAGACGCGGCCGGTGACCACATCGCCGTTTGTGTAGACAGCGGAGCCACTTTGCACGTCGATGACGCGATTATTGGCCACGACGACAGCAGTCGAACCGCCGCCATAGCCGCCGCCCGAAACGATCGCGCTGTCGTTGACGTTGGCGATGGTGAAGCCGTCGAACCGGACATTGTCGGCATTGATGCGAACTGCACGACCAGTCGGTGGAGTGATTACAGCCTCTCCGGCACCGCTGCGGCCCACATCATGACCAGGCGTGCCCATGAACGGACCGCGCAGTTCGATACCCTTGTTGACGATGATGTTCTGACTGAAGCTTCCCGCTTCGACATCGACACTGCCCCCGGCCAATGCATGGCCGATACCCATGTTGATTACGGCGTTGGCGACCGTGTAGCTCGCCGACGCCGGGTCGTTGTAGTAGCCATTCGCAGATCGCACGTAAACGTTTTCGACGCCGGTGATGCCATCGGTGAAAGCGACGACCGGAGCCATGCCGGAAAGTGCCAGCACATGCGCGACATCCGAGTAGCTGTTTCCGCTGCCGATGGTCAGCTTGGCGGTGCCTGCTTGTTCGGTAGTATCTTCGACATAGAACGCACCGATACCGATGTCCGAGAAGGCGATATTGCGAACGACAAAGTCGTTGACTGGTCCGGCGTAGCGCGTGGCATCAGTGGCGAGGACGCCGGTACCGACATGACTCACGCTGCCACCGTCGATCGCGGTTGATGCGCTGGCCGTACTTGTGATGTTGTTGAGCACGTAGCCGACGCTTGCGCGACTGCCGACAACTGCCAGACCATCAATCGTGTTGTCGTTGAGCGTAACTGTCTGGCCAGCGTTCATCGACTCGATCCACAGGCCCATCCATTGTCCGCTTTGGCTTGCATTGGCCACGGCAATGATCTGATTGTTGTTGATCGCGTAAGTCGCGGCTGCCGCAGTGAAGAGATTGTGAAAAATGCCGACCCGCGTGGCGCGGATCTCGTTTCCGCTGATGGATGGCGCAAATCCTCCCGGCGCGGCGAGGCGGTTGTTGTTGGTCTGCACACCCACGCGGACTTCGTCGAACAGATTGTCGGTGACCTGCGCGTAGAAATTGTCCTGCAGGAGGACACCGATGCCCCATAGCGATGGCGAAGTGATGTTGGCGAAGCGGTTCTGGCTGATGGTGTTGCCGGAATAGGCGGTGCCCACGGCGTAGCCATCGATGCCGGCGTAGAGAATGTTGCGCACGACGAGGTTCTGCAGCTGGTTGTCATGACCCTGTACGTAGATGCCGCCGGCGACATCGGGATCCGCACCATTCAGCGCGACTGCGGAGCTCAGGTCCGGGTTGTCCCCGTCGACGATCAGGCCATCAAGAACAATGTTGCCGCCTGCAATATCAATGACTGAAGTCTCATGGGAACCGTAGCCAAGCCCGGCCTGTGCTACAGCAGGAACGATGACGGTTTCGTCCGCATCAGCGCTGTTGCGAGTGCGCGCATCGACGCCGGCCTGCTCACCGATCACGCTGACCGCCTGACTGATGATCAGGTTGCCACCTTCACCGTTGGATTCCGGATACAGGCCCTTGGCCACGTAAACCGTGCCTCCCTCCTGCACCTCTGCCAGCGCCGCGGAAATACTGGCGAATGCGTCGATGCCGTAAATCACCGGGATGGCAACACCACCATTGACCTGCGGGTGAGTGAATGTTTCGGGCTGGCCAAGGGTGTCGCCGAGGAAGTCATCGTCGACATAGACGGCAACCGGACGCTGGGTGATCGAGGCATAGGCCTCCAGTGTTTCGCCGTGCCCTTCAATCGCCCCTGTCGAGCCCGGGGTCGCTCCGATGTAGCCAAGGAATTCGCCAGTCATCTCCTGCAAGCTCGTGATGTACGAGAACCCGCTGGCGATTTCGGTGGCGTAGGCTGAGGCATTGAGTGCGTCCAATGCCTGCATTGCGAAGGATGTGGTCTGTGAGTCGGCGTTGGTATCGATGGCACCGCCCACTGCGGCCGTGCTGCCAACGATGCCGCCGCCCGGCGCTTGCCAGCCGAGCATGAAGTTCGCGAGTTGCGCCGTACTGTTGGCGGCGGCCCACTTGCCACTGGTCGGATCAAGCTCGATGCCGGTCACGGCTGATGCCCAGATTGCTCCTGTCAGCCCGACGACATCGTAGGTCGTGTGGGTGGCATCGGATGCATTCAGGCTTGCAAGAATGGCCTGCATGAAGGCGTCACGGGCGACGCTCTCACCGGCCAGATGGGCAGCGATGGCGGTCTTGGAGAGGTCCCATGCCGCGAGCTCGGGAATATTGCTGCCAGTCCTCGAGGAGAGCACTGCATTGGCATATCCGGCGGCATCGAGATTGGCTGATTCGCCGTAGATGCCCGCGCTCAGGCGTACCCAGAACTCGGCATCAAGAAAGGCTGCATACTGCGAATCGCCCGTGTCGATGGACAGCTGTTCCAGGAACAATGGATCGTGCGTGGCAAAGCGGTGCCGACCATCGCCATAGATCATTCCGGGCACACAGTCGTTGATCTGGCAGGCGCCATTGGCGGCGGCAGCCGCCAGAAAAACAGGGTTACCGCTGCGCTCCCACGCACGCAGCAGGCCGAGCGCCGATGCACCCTGGGTATTCGAGGTGGCAGCCTGGCCCGGGGTCCATGGAAAGGCACCCGCCGTTGGCCCCACGATGATCTGCTGCGATACCAGCCAGTCGGCAGCGCTGTCGCTGACGGTGTCGGCATGCGCCACCGAAATCGCGAGCGTGGCGACAATGGCCATTGACGTGAAAAATCTGCGCGCCAGGCGCACCTTCGGATACAAGGTGTCCACCGTTGGTCTCCCC
>NZ_JBAWHJ010000175.1:0-4522 GCF_049593775.1 Dokdonella sp.
AGCCATGCCGGGCAGGGAACTGGTGCCAGTCGCATAGTTGTCAAACGAATATTCGAATACGCCGGGAGGATTGATCGGTACGCGGCCGCTGCCGACGGCGATTTCGGCCCCGCTCGTGCTGAAGCCATTGGCATTGAAATTCGTGAAATAGTGGTTCTCGCGGGCGATGGCATCCAGCCGTGGCGTCCAGTCGGCCGGTCCGCCAAGCAATTGGCTATGCCAGGCTGACAGCGATTCAGCCAGCACGATGATGACATTGGGTCGCGTCGGAGCCATGTTGATTTCGCAGGTTTCGGGCAGGTTTGCGATTTTCTTTCGTTCGTTTTCGATGAATCCGGGGCTGAAATGGCGGCGGCCGCTTTGCGAGAGATTGATCTCAAGCACATTGCGGGTCAGGGAAGCATGCACATAGTGCACGGGGGCCGAATCCAGGATAACCATGGAGGCGATGGCGCATAGCGCGGCCACGCCGCCCAGCACCATGGCCAGACGCGGTCTTCGCCGGTCGGGAAGGATCGCCATCAGCATCAACATGACCAATACCGCCCCCGCAGCCATTTTCAGCCAGCCTGCAGGGCCGTGCAGGCTTGACCGCAACACACTCCAGTTCGCCCCGACTTCCCCCCCGAAGCGGACAACATCAGCCAGGTAGAGCCGTTGTGCCAACAGGTTGAACAGAACAAGATCGGCGGCCGCGACGACTACGAGCACTGCGAAAGCGAGTCGCAGGGCAACTTGCAGGAAGGTCGACCGGATCAGCCAGGAACACGCCAACAGGGCAAGCGCGGCACCAAGCAGCCACGCATCATGGCCGATAGCGGGCAGGCGCATGCACCCTATGCAGCCCGTATAGGCGCCTACCACGGAATCCACCGCGTAGGTCCTGATACCAAGCAGCGCAGCCAGGGCCATTGCCAGCACGAGGGCGGCACCGGGCTGCAATATCAAGCTCTTGCGGGTGGATTTCCGGGTAGTGGACTGGGGTGGAAGCTGTCGCATTGGCGGCTGGGTGCGGGAAAACGATAGAATAACCGACTTGATCCGAACCCCATCCCGCCCATGCGTCTTCTCGCCGAAGCCCTGACGTTTGACGACGTCTACCTAGTCCCCGGTCATTCCGTCGTGCTGCCACGTGATGTCGAAACCTCGTCTCGACTGACCCGCACGCTGAATGTAAACGTGCCGATTATCTCCGCTGCCATGGATACCGTTACCGAGGCGCGCCTCGCTATCGTCATGGCCCAGTGCGGTGGCATAGGCATCATCCACAAGAACATGAGCCTCGAGCAGCAGGCTGCAGAAGTTCGTCTGGTCAAGAAATTCGAGGCCGGCGTGATCCGCGATCCGCTGACCGTGCGTCCCGATGCAACGATCAGCGAGGTGATGCGAATCACGCGCGAGCACGGCATCTCGGGCGTGCCGGTAGTCGACAGGGAAGAGCTGGTCGGCATCGTCACCAGTCGTGACATGCGTTTCGAGAAAAAGCACGATGATCCGGTCAAGAACATCATGACCCGAAAGGATCGGCTGATTACGGTCAAGGAAGGCGCCAGCGAGGATGAGGTGCTGGCCCTGCTGCACAAGTACCGGATCGAAAAGGTGCTTGTCGTCAACGACGCGTTCCAGTTGCGCGGGCTGATCACGGTCAAGGATATCCAGAAGGCTCGCGATAATCCGCATTCTGCCAAGGATGCTCATGAGCGCCTGCGCGTCGGGGCTGCTGTTGGAGTTGGCGGCGATACCGAGCGCCGCGTGGCCGCGTTGGTTGAAGCTGGCGTGGACGTCATCATCGTTGACACGGCCCATGGACATGCCCAGTCGGTCATCGATCGGGTGGCCTGGGTAAAGAAGAATTTTCCAGATACGCAGGTTGTCGGCGGCAACATCGTCACTGCGGATGCTGCCTTGGCCCTGCGTGATGCCGGGGCCGATGCCGTCAAGGTCGGCGTTGGTCCGGGCTCGATCTGCACCACGCGAATCGTTACCGGCGTCGGTGTTCCGCAGATCACCGCGATCGATCTGGTCGCCAATGCGCTGCAGGACGAGATTCCGCTGATCGCGGACGGTGGCATTCGCTACTCGGGTGACCTGGCCAAGGCCATTGTCGCTGGAGCTTCCACTGTCATGCTCGGCAGCATGTTCGCCGGCACGGAAGAATCTCCGGGGGAAGTCGAGTTGTTCCAGGGGCGCTCCTACAAGAGCTATCGCGGCATGGGTTCGCTGGGCGCAATGGAGAAAGGCTCCAGCGATCGCTATTTCCAGGATGCATCCGACCCGGAGAAGCTGGTCCCCGAGGGCATCGAAGGGCGCGTGCCGTACCGCGGTCCGTTGCGCAGCATCATCCACCAGCTGGTCGGCGGCTTGCGTGCCTCGATGGGCTATTGTGGTTGCGCCAACATCGAAGAGATGCGCACGCGGCCGCAGTTCGTCCGCGTCACCAGTGCCGGAGTCCGCGAAGCGCATCCCCACGATATCCAGATCGTCAAGGAAGCGCCCAATTACCAGTTGAGCTGATCGAAGGCCGGGATTCGGGATGACCAGCCATTCGGCTGTTAAAAGCCGGGATTCGTTACAGCGGCTTTCCGCGAATTTCTGAATTCAGCCTGGAACTGGCTTCTTGTTCTTTCGAATCCCCATTCCCGAATCTCCGCCTTATGACCTCCATCCACCACGACAAGATTCTGATCCTCGATTTCGGCGCGCAGTACACGCAGCTGATTGCGCGGCGTATTCGCGAGATCGGTGTCTATTGCGAGATCTGGGCCTGGGATCATGACCCGGCCGAGATTGCCGCGTATGGCGCGAAAGGCATCATCCTGTCAGGCGGTCCGGAGTCGACAACTCTGCATGGCGCACCAAGCGCGCCGCAGGAAGTATTCGATTCCGGTTTGCCGATCCTCGGCATCTGCTACGGCATGCAGACGCTGGCGGCCCAGCTTGGCGGAACAACCGAGGCCGCCGATGCACGCGAATTCGGCCATGCCGAAGTTGAAGTGGTTGCTCGCGATGAATTGCTGCATGGCCTCAACGACCATCCCGGCAAGCCTCCTCGGCTGAATGTATGGATGAGCCATGGCGATCACGTCGCCATCGCGCCACCCGGATTTGTCGTTACCGCGCGGACTGATCGCATTCCGGTCGCGGCCATGGCCAATGAGGAAATGCGCTGGTACGGCGTGCAGTTCCATCCCGAAGTTACTCATACGCGCCAGGGCGAAACCCTGCTGCGCCGCTTTGTTGCCGAGATCTGTGGTTGCCGCACCTTGTGGACCGCCGCGAATATCATCGACGACCAGATAGCCCGCGTGCGTGAGAAAGTCGGAGACGATGAAGTCATCCTCGGTCTTTCCGGTGGTGTCGACTCCTCGGTCGTGGCGGCCCTGCTGCATCGCGCGATTGGCACGCAGCTGACATGCGTCTTTGTCGACACCGGCCTGTTGCGCTGGCAGGAAGGCGACCAGGTCATGGCGATGTTCGCCGAGCACATGGGCGTCAAGGTCATTCGGATCAATGCGGCGGATCGCTATTTCAGCGCATTGAAGGGGGTCGGCGATCCCGAGGCCAAACGAAAGATCATCGACAACCTGTTCATCGAGATCTTCGATGAGGAGTCCTCGAAGCTGGCCAATGCGCGCTGGCTGGCTCAGGGTACGATTTATCCTGATGTGATCGAGTCGGCGGGCAGCGGTACCGGCAAGGCGCATGTCATCAAGAGCCACCACAATGTGGGTGGACTGCCAGAGCACATGAAGCTCGGTTTGGTCGAGCCACTGCGGGAGTTGTTCAAGGACGAGGTGCGCAGGCTTGGTGTCGAACTGGGTCTGCCGCGCGCCATGGTTTATCGCCACCCGTTTCCGGGCCCTGGCCTGGGCGTGCGCATCCTCGGCGAAGTGAAGCGTGAATTTGCCGAGTTGCTCGCACGCGCGGACGCGATCTTCATCGAGGAGTTGCGCAAGGCCGATCTCTACGACAAGACCAGTCAGGCCTTTGCCGTGTTCCTTCCGGTGAAGTCGGTCGGCGTGGTCGGTGATGCACGTGCCTACGAATGGGTGATTGCATTGCGCGCGGTCGAAACCATCGACTTCATGACCGCGCACTGGGCGCATCTGCCCTATGAATTCCTTGGCACGGTTTCCAATCGCATCATCAATGAGCTGCGCGGCATTTCACGTGTCGTCTACGACATCAGCGGCAAGCCGCCGGCCACGATCGAGTGGGAATAGAGAGCGGCAATCACGATTCGCCGGCAGGGCTGAATTCAACTCCTGCCACCGCGCTCGACGATGAACGCTGGATGCGCCGCGCACTTGAGCTGGCCATGCACGCGCGGGATGCCGAAGACGAAGTGCCGGTCGGTGCCGTGCTTGTGCTGGACGGCGAGAACGTCGGAGAAGGCTGGAATCGCAACATCAGCTTGAATGACCCAAGTGCACATGCAGAAATACTCGCACTCCGCGCTGCTGGCACGAAGCTGGGCAACTACCGGTTCCCCCAATCGACCTTGTACGCAACGCTTGAACCT
>NZ_JBAWHJ010000176.1:0-21931 GCF_049593775.1 Dokdonella sp.
ACCGAAAACACCGCGAGAGCTGCCACCAGCGTCGTAGTTGAACTGCAGCTCATTGGTGGTCTGGCTGTCGCTGTAGAAGGCCTTGACGTCAGCAATGGTCGGCTGATTGACGTCGAAGTCGATATTGGTATCGGTGTCCGACGAACGATAGGCGAGGATGTACTTCATCGACCACGCGTCATTGATCCACCAGTTCGCGGTAGCGGCGTATCCGTGCATGTCGGTGTTGTTGACGTTGGGCATGCCGTTGCGGACGTCATAGCGTGAATCAAGCGGCTCCACACCTGGAATGAAACGGTTGGGCGCGAGCATTTTTGCTCCGCGCACGCCGGACATGTCCTCCATCCAGTCGTAGTTGAAGACCACGTCGAAGGACTCACTTGCGAAGATGCCGAAACTCACGCGAGCCGCGTTGACCTGCTTGTCACTGACGGGCTGGTTGGTAACGATATTTTCGCCGAACCCATCGTGGTTCAGCGTGGCAACGGCGACTCGCCCACGAAACACGCCGTTTTCGTCGAATGCGCCACCCACGCCGGCCTTGGCATCAAGCTGATCGTAGTTGCCCACGGTCAACTGACCATAACCATTGAAATTGCGGTCCATTGGGCGCGAGATGTATTTGATCGCGCCGCCGATCGTGTTCTTTCCGTACAACGTTCCCTGGGGTCCGCGCAGGACTTCGATGCGTTCGACATCAAAGACATCGAGCAGCGCACCTTGCGGGCGAGCGATATAAACGTCATCCAGGTATATGCCGACACCGGGATCGACGCCCCAGAGTGGATCGGACTGTCCGACGCCGCGAATATAGGCTGTTATCGTGCTGCTGGAGCCGCGCGCAGCGTAAATGGTGAGGTTGGGCACCTTGCCGCTGAGGTCACCGAGATCTTCGACGTTGAGCGTGTCGACACGTTCCGGCGTGAATGCCGTGACTGCTACCGGCACATCGAGCAGGGTCTCGGTACGCTTTCTGGCGGTAACCTTGACGGCATCCATGCGTGTGATTTCGGCCGAACTGGAATCAACGCTCGAGCTTGTTTCCTCCGCGTCGGCGGAATCGTTGGCATCCTGGGCCTGGACACTGGCACTGAAGGCCAATCCAAGAACTACGCTAATGGCTAGACTCATCGGGTTGCGCTTCATCATTCCCCCTTCTGCATGGGTTTGTACTCGGTGATCGGTGATCCGGGGGTGTGGTCGAGGAAATCGGGCCACATTGCCGAACCTGGCTCGGCGCAGTCTGCCGACTGCGGGATCGATCGACACTTGTACCTTGGTACAGTGGGCCTTGATGCGGGTGACTGGGGATACTGCCTGCCCACTGCGCAAAGCGCGCGGTTGCTGTGGAGTTCCAAGCATGTCCCTGTTGATCGTGCTGGCCGCGCTGGCCTTCCTGATGTTCGTCGCCTATCGCGGCTACAGCGTGATCCTGTTCGCCCCCATCGCGGCACTGGGTGCCGTATTCCTGACCGACCCTGCCCTGGTCGCGCCGATGTTCACCGGCCTGTTCATGGAAAAGATGGTCGGCTTCCTCAAGCTCTACTTTCCGGTATTCCTGCTCGGTGCCGTGTTCGGCAAGCTGATCGAGATTTCCGGATTCTCCAAGTCGATCGTGGCTGCAACGATCCGCGTGGTCGGCGCTCAGCGCGCAATGCTCTCCATCGTTCTGGTCTGCGCCCTGCTCACCTACGGCGGCGTTTCCCTTTTTGTCGTCGTCTTCGCGGTTTATCCATTCGCGGCTGAACTGTTTCGCCAGAGTGACATCCCCAAGCGGCTCATCCCGGGAACGATCGCGCTTGGTGCCTTCACTTTCACGATGGATGCGCTGCCCGGAACACCCCAGATCCAGAACATCATTCCTGCCTCCTTTTTCGGAACCAACAGCTGGGCTGCGCCGATACTCGGAACACTGGGTGGCATCTTCATCCTGACCGTAGGCATGATCTATCTGGAATCACGCCGACGGCGCGCCGCCATTGCAGGCGAAGGCTATGGCGATCAACTGCTCAATGAGCCGGCCCCGTTTGCGGGGGAAAAGCTTGCCCATCCATTGCTTGCCATCTCCCCACTTCTGCTGGTTGGCATATCCAACTTCCTGTTTACCCGATGGATCCCGGGCTTCTATGGCGAGAGCCAGTCATTCCTTCCATCGGTGATTGGTGACCCCGCGCCTGTGGTGCAGGAAGTCTCCAAGCTGGCTGCAATCTGGGCGGTACAAGGTGCCTTGCTGGTAGGCATCGTTTGCGTGATCGTGTTTGCCTGGCGCCCCGTTATCGCGAGTTTTGCCGAAGGCACCAAGAACGCGATTGGCGGCGCATTGCTGGCGTCGATGAACACCGCATCCGAGTACGGCTTTGGCGCCGTGATTGCGGCATTGCCAGGATTCCTGGCCGTGGCCACGGCACTGAAGGCGATACCGAACCCGTTGGTGAATGAAGCGGTCTCTGTCACCGCCCTGGCCGGGATCACCGGTTCGGCATCAGGTGGCATGAGCATCGCCCTCGCCGCCATGGCCGACAGCTTCATCGCAAACGCCAACGCAGCAGGAATTCCGATGGAGGTCCTGCATCGTGTGGCCGCCATGGCTTCCGGCGGCATGGATACCCTGCCCCATAACGGGGCCGTGATCACCCTGTTGGCCGTCACCGGCCTCAGCCATCGGCAAAGCTACAAGGACATATTCGCGATCACCCTGATCAAGACCTCTGCCGTATTCGTCATCATCGGCTTGTTCTATCTGACGGGCTGGGTATAGACCTGCAGTAGAATAGCGCGGCGCCGCCTCTCCGGAAAACGTGATCTGGTTGGCGGTTCAAGTCGGAACCAATCTGCAGGAAATCTCCTCGGCGTCCCCAATAATTCTGCCTCGTCGGCGCCCATGCACCGACGCGTGGTTCAGCGCGCCGCCATCGGGCTTCTCGCTGACTCAAACCGCGAGCCGGGCAGTACACGTCCTTGAATCAGTCTGCTGCCGTGCCCGAATCGCTTGCTGACACAAGACAAAGGGGATCCACCTTGCGCATTCCATCCATTGCACTACTGTTGCTTGTTCTCTCATCCGCGGCACAAGCGAGCAATTATTCCATCAGCACTACCGCTGACAGCGGCGCCGGTTCATTGCGCCAGGCCATCCTGGATTCGAACTCGCCGGCCGGCAATGCGCACACGATCACGTTCACGGCCGCCTTTCCCAACAACGGCACAATTCTTCTCAACAGCAATCTCCCGACAATCCTGTCACAGAGTCTGATCATCATGGGGGGCAGCAAGCAGCCACGAATTGATGGTCAGTCCCTGCGTACGATTTTCAATGTCAGCAGCGGCACATCGATATTCGAGCTCAGCGATCTCACCTTGCAAAATGCGCTGGCTCCCGAGAGAGGCGCATGCATCAATTCCGGAAGCGATGCGACGGCGGGGGCTCTGCTTGCCGAGCGGGTCACTTTCAGCAACTGCCAGGCCAGCGGGGCCAACCTGATCCGCGGTGGTGCGATCCATTGGACCCGTACCAACGGCGCCATCACCCTGATCGACAGTCGCTTCCTCGGAAATGTCGTCACGGCCACTGCGAGCAATGGTCAGGCGACTGGCGGAGCCGTCTATGCCAACGCCAACTTCTTCGCAACGCGCACGCTATTCGAAGCCAACGGCGCTTTTTCATCCACAGGTGGAGGTCTGGGCGGCGCAGTTTCATTGCAGGGAATCATGCGAACCAATTCGATCACTGAATCGACATTTCGCTTCAATGCCGCCTCGCCAGGCGCCCCCATCTTTGGCTACGGCGGCGCCCTGTTTGTCGGCTGCGAGAATTGCACAACTCAAATAGCGCGTAGCTATTTGCGTGGAAACTCTGCAAATTATGGGGGAGCGATCTACGCCCGCAAGAATTCTGGCGGCGCTACCGATCTAATTCTTTCACTGGTCAATTCGTCCCTGTACAACAGCAGCGTCCTCAATACGGGAGGAGCGGTATTCATCGGGGTGGGAGCAGGCCTCAGCGCATCGAACAATACCTTCTACAACGGCGACGCGAGCAGTGGCGCACATTTGGGATTCGAAGCCAACATCGGTGCACAGGTCATCTACTTCCGCGCCAACTTGCTCGCACCAACCTATGCCGGAACTGCCTGCAGTGGCGCACCGACAATCACCAACCCGAGCTTCATCGGCTTCAATCTTCTCTCCGACAGCAGCTGCACCAACCTCGGCACCTCTGCCCTGCCGAACTCGCCGATTGGTAGTGCCCTCGTGGATGAGCGCCCCGGCCAGATCGGAGTGTTGCGATTCGGCGGCAGCGCGGTGATCGACAGCATCAGCAATGGCACGATTTGCGAACCGCTGGATGCCCGAAGCCAGGCACGCCCGATTGATGGCGATGGCAATGGCTCCGCCGAATGCGATGTCGGCGCATATGAGGATCCACGCGACATCATCTTCTTCGATGGATTCGACGCCTGAATCCGTTACCGGCTTCGGTGCGGCGAGCATCTGGTGTGCTCGCTGCACTTGCCTTGTTACAAACGTGAAGTAGCGTCAGAAGCAATGCCCATGAGCTCGCGTTGCCGATTGCTAGCGTCCGAACCCATCGACGAAAATCCGGTCCGGCTGGAAGCGTACGCCACCGGCGCCGCGCCCCATATCGATCAGGTTTATGCCTATGGGAACAGCAAGCGAGCTCTGCAATGAATCGCTGAACGGATTGACGAGAAAGACCGCGGGCACCCGATCGGCCGCTCCTGAAACCGCGGCCGCACTGTTGCCGGTCAGGATGGCGAGATCACCGTTGGCACTCACTTCGATGTGCTCGAACCCGGGACATTGATCAGGTGATCCGCTGTCAGTGCAATTCAGACCCACCACTTCCGGCGGCAATGCGATTTCGAGAAAATCGGTACTGCCGTCGAATGGTGCGCGAAGCAAGAAAGCCCGGGCACGAGTGCCTGCGAAAGCCGGGGGGAACAGAAACTGCTGGCCAACAATCAGAGACTGTCCATCGGGCGACACTGCCATGGGGCCAAGGCCCTGGACATCAGCTGGCGTCGGTATTTCGACAAAGCTGCTTGCAGCCGAGTATGGGGCGGTCGTCGTGCGTACGGCATTGGTGGTCGCAACCGTTTCGCTCATTACGCGGGTGACAAACAGGCGGTTTCCATCCGGCGTCAAGCGACACATGCTTGGCGACTGTACAATAGATGGAAATGGAATCGTGAAATCGACCGTGGTGTAGGGCGGACTGAGTACGCTGACGCCGGATGTATGGCAAACGAATGCACGCCTGTCCGGTGCGAAGTCGATCGCCGCGGTCACGAAGGAAAGAATGCGCAGCGCCGGGCTAATGGCAGTTACTATCGGCGGACTGACACCAAAATCGACAACTACGGCCTCTGCTGCCCCAGCCGCCGACTGGCCGATGCTGAGCGCATAGCGCCCGTTCGGATCCACGGCAAGACTGCCGTTCGCACTGGTCCGACCAGTCAGGCCGATGTTGGATACGGAGCCGGGGTTCGCGAGCGTCGAGCGATAAAGAGTTGGCTGCAGCAGATCGGCGAACAGCGCGCTACGTCCACCCAGGTAGCTCAGCCCATGAGGTGCCGAAGCGGCTGGCAATGCGAAAGTCTGTTGGGCAGTCACCGGCAAGCCACCACCGGGATTCTCGAGAAGCAACGCAAGATTGCCGTCATCGATGGTACTCATGATAGCCGGCTCGACGATCGACTCGAATTGTATGTGGTCGATCTCCATCACCGCAGTGCTCGTAAAGCGGATCGCCGAGACACCGCCCGCATCACGCACTCCAAAGAAGCGATCTTCGGCGGTGGTCCCGGAGATTGAGTTGTCGCCGAGATTTACCGGACCCACCACCCCCAACGATTGGCCCGAGGGTCCGAAAGCTTCGAAAGTCACCGCACTGGGGGCACCGTCAGTCCAGACCATACCGGCGTAGCGTGGAAACGGCGGTAGGAAATCTATCCTGATCGAGCTTCCAAACAAGCTGGTTCCGCCGGTTCCGGATCCGTCAATCGCGCCATCGTCGGCATCCACCGAATCGGTGATACTGCCCGGCGGCTGGATCGAGCTGGCTGAAGCCGAGATCCTCCGATCGAGCGAACGATCCTCGAATGTTTCGATAAATGTCGGCCCCGAGGCGAAGCCAGATGGTGTGCTTTCCGCAGACAGATACGGCAGCGGGCCGAAAAACTCGGCAGCACTGGCGCTCGAGTGAGCCGCGAAGGCAATCAACGCAAGCAAGCGGAACATGGATCGTGTCATCAAGGAAACTCCTGTGGCACAGGGAACCTCCCCTGCAATTACTCCTTCACGGAAGATGGCGGTCATTTTTGCCATGCAAGAAGGGCCGAGTAGCGGGCCGGCACTTTCGCTAAACTCCCACAAGCGCGTCCCCAGGGGATTCTGATGCCCGTTCGACCCGATGACTTCAAGACAGGGGGAGCCCTTCAGGGCGAAGTCGCCGAGTCATTGCTTCGCCTTCGGCATGCCCAGTCCGCGCCGCTGGTCGGCGACCTGGTTGGCAACTATCGGATCCTTGGCGAACTCGGTCGCGGCGGCATGGCAATCGTCTATCGCGCCGCGCGCGCTGATGGCGAGTACGAGCAGGAGGTAGCACTGAAATGGATGCCGGCCAGCCTAGCCGACGGCGAGAGCGAAGCCTTGTTCAGGCGTGAACGGCAGGCACTGGCGGATCTCAGCCATCCCCATATTGCGCACCTGCTCGACGGCGGCCGGACAGCGGAAGGACGCCCCTGGTTCGTCATGGAACTGATCAACGGCCAACCTCTGGATCAATACTGCAGTGACAGGGCGCTGCCGATTGCACAACGGCTCGTGCTTTTCCAGCAGGTCTGCAGCGCCGTAGCCTTCGCCCATGCACGCGGCGTGCTGCATCGCGACATCAAGCCTTCCAATGTCTTGGTCGATGAAGCGCAGCGAACACGACTACTCGATTTCGGCATTGCCCAATGGCTGGGAGAACATGACAACCTGGCCGTTCGCGCCTTCACCCCGGAATTCGCGAGCCCGGAACAGACCCGCGGCGACCGCCTCACGGTGGCTTCCGATGTTTTCCAACTCGGCCGCCTGTTGGCTACCTTGCTCAGGACAAACACGACCGAGGAATCAATAGCCGCCAGGACATCAACGCAGACAGGCCCGAAACTCCCCAAAGCGATGTCGGCGAATGTTCCAGAGGATCTTGTCGCCATCATGGCCAAGGCCTGCGCTACAGATCCCGCACAGCGCTATGCAACTGCCGACGCCCTTGCCGGTGAAGTGCGTGCCTGGCTACAGAATCGCCCCGTCGGTGCAATGCCACGGCGAGCAAGCTATGTCGTCAGACGTTTCGTCAAACGGCATCCCGTGCCGGTATCGCTGTCACTGGGCGCACTTGCCATTCTGTTTCTGGGCTCACTATATTTCACGCATCGCCTGAAGGCCGAGCGCGATACGGCCAGCTACCAGGCACAGGTGGCCACTTCAGTCCTCAATTTCCTGCGCCAGGACCTGCTCGCCGCGGCCGACCCTGGTGCTGCTCCTGGCCACGAACTCAGTGTGCGCGAAGCGCTCGATCTTGCATCCGCTTCTGCGGACCAGCGATTTGGAGAGTCGCCGGTCGAGCATGGGCTGATCCGCACCACGCTTGCGGGCCTCTATTCCCAACTCGGGAAATTCGCCAATGCAGAGTACGAAGCACGCAAAGCCGTAGTACTCGCGCAAACTTCCAATGCACCGCCAGAATCAAAGGGCGCTGCTGAATTCGCCTTGATAGATGCGCTACTCGCGGGAGGCAAACTTGATGATGCTCAGGCCCGAATCAGCGCACTCGCCAACATGGACGATGAAGGGTTCGGTTCGAGCGCAGGTGAAGCCGCCGAGCTCCGCCTGCATGAATCACGACTGGCCAATCTGCGCGGCCAGTTCGAAATCGCCCTGGCCTTGGCGCAGTCCGTTCAGTCGTCGCCGCTGGCGCAAGCAAAACCTGAAGATCCGATTGCCCTGTGGGCCAGCGAGGAAGCCGCTACCAATCTGCAGATGCTGGGCAGACACGAAGAAGCCTTGCCGCTGCTCATGCACATTCTTGAAGCACGTATCGCAAGACTCGGGCCACGGCATCCATCCAGCATCCTTGCGATGCATGAAATCGGATTGCTAAAGCGACATCAGGGACATAACGATCAGGCACTGGAGTGGCTGATGCGAGCCCTTGCCGAGAACCGAAGCGTTTTGGGATCCGAACATCCAGCCACATTGTCCAGCGCCAACGAACTTGCAACCGTACTGCAAGAGCTCCAACGCTATGATGAAGCCGAATCGCTGTTCGCCGAAGTACTCAGGGCGCGGCTGGATATTTTCGGCGAGGATCACCAGTTCACTCGCAATTCGATGAGCAATCTCGGGTTGCTGCATTCACTCACCGGACGCCTTGACCAGGCGGCGATCCTCTATGAGCGCGCCCTTGCGATAGAGACGCGACTGATTGGCGAATCCCATCCCGATACCATTGCGCTGATGCACAATATTGCAGGTCTCTACCGCAAGCAGGGTCGCATCAAGCAGGCACTATCGATGCACCGACGCGCCATCGCCAACGCAGTGGAAAACATTGGCGCGGAAGCCTGGCAAACGGCGTTGTTCCGTGCTGGGTACGCCCTTACCTTGCAAGCAGCCAAGCGCTTCGACGAAGCCAACAAAGAGCTGGTCAGCGCTATCCACATCCTCGAAAAGACCCTTGGTCCTCAGCACCCGCGCACCCTGCGCGCCGCTCGGATGCTTGCCGACTCGCAATTGGAGCGCAAAGCCCCACGGTAGCTATTCCTGCCACTTGCACGAAGTCTGCACGAAGCCAGGATTCCCAGAGGGAAACCGGGCGATCTTCGATGGAACCGGGCCTCTCTCCGACCAAAAATTCAGGAGTCAGAACCGGCACCGGCCTTGTTCAACTGGCTCGCAAGCCATTCGCGACCCGCATCCCAGTCGCGATGGACGGTCCGTGCCGAAATAGACAGCGCGATTGCAGTTTCCTCGTCGTTCAAGCCTCCAAAATAGCGATGCTCAAATACGAGCGCCTGGCGAGGCTCGATCTTCGCCAATCGTGTCAAGGCAGCATCGATTTCCATCAGTGACTCCAATTGACCATCTACCACCGCGTGGTCTTCCTCGATCGAAAGTATCTGTGCACCGCCGCCACGCTTGATGGCCAATCTCTCGCGAGCGTGATCGATCAGGATCTGGCGCATGATGCGCACGGCGGTCGACATCAGGTGACCACGGTTACGCGGTGCGCCACGGGCTCGCGAAAGACGCAAATAGCATTCATGCACCAGGGCTGTGGTATTGATCGTCATTTGACCGCCACCTGACAGTGATCGACGAGCCAGTCGCTTCAAGTCAGGGTAGACAAGAAACACTAGCTGATCCCATGCCTCGTGGCTGCCGGACTCCGCATCGTGCAGCAATTGGGTGACGGTTTCTGACATGCTCTTCGTCGCACTTCCGTGGAGCACGCATCCTACCTGTGCAAGACTCGATACGCCCAATGCTGCTCCCCAACTCCCGGATCAGGCATCAACTGCCGCCAGAAGCGTCCTCTGAAAGCGTCTTGCGGCGCCCCGGATTCGAGGTGCTGCGATCATGGAAACTATAGCGGTTCTTGCCTGCGCGCTTCGCTTCGTACATGGCAACATCACCTGCCTTCATGATTTGCGAAGCGGTGATGCCATCATCCGGAAATACTGCAATTCCGAACGATGCACTGAACTGGAAGGTACGATCATCAATCGTGGTCGGGCGGCCAAATTCCTCGATCAGCCGCTCTGCCAGACGGGTGACGAGTTGGCGCAGTGGAGTGTCCACGCCAGGTGCAGCCTGAACCAGGAGAATGAACTCGTCGCCGCCGAGGCGTGCCGGCTTGGTCTCGATTTGCTCATCCGCGTTGACCACCTCGCGAAACCGCTCGGCAAACCGGCACAGCAATTTGTCTCCGGCATCGTGACCCCATGAGTCGTTGACTGGCTTGAAGTCATCGATATCCGCAAGGATCACGGCGAAGCTGGATTTCCGCCCAAAGGCCACGTGAGCATCGAGGCTCTCGCGAAACGAGCGCCGGTTGGCCAATCCGGTCAATGAATCCGTGTTGGCAATCCGTCGAATGTCGCGATCTCGCCTGGCGATACCTTCGGTCATGCGCTCGAACGCCCGAATCAGTTCGCCAATCTCATCCTTGTTGTCCTTTCCGGGCAGGCTGACCGAAAGATTACCGGCCTCGATCTCCAGTGCCGCGTCCGCAAGGCGCCGTATCGGCCTGATCAGGACTCGTTGCATGATGACGCTGACAATGATCCCCAGCAGGATGGCCAGTCCAATCAATCCGGTGACGCCAAGAAAGTAGCGGCGTGAGATGCTGTTCAGCCGCTCCTCAAGCGCCCTGGTGGCTTCCACTTCGTATCGCTGCACCGAAGCGAGCGAATAGCCAATGCGAACGCCGCCGAGTCGCTCGTCTCCGAGCAAAATGGGTGAAGACACGTCAACTACATCGCTGTCGCGCTGAAGAAGTGTCTCACTGGCGCCGATGGCTTTTGCAGCGAGCGGATCCGACATGACCTGTCCGTAGCTCGCAATCGCATCGGAGCCATCGTGAATGACGGCACCTTGAGGATCAAATACAGTCGCGTACTGCACGTCAGGCTGAGCGAGCACGTCTCCGACAATCCGACCGATCATTTCGAGATCAAAATTGTAGAGCGGATTGATCAGGACCTCTGCAGTAGTGTCCCCTACTGCTCGGGCCTGCTCTTGCAGACGCTCAAGCACGAGATTCTGGATGGATTCTCTGGTCAGCTCGACGACATCGCGCTGCAAGGACACCTGACGCTGCAAGAGCCCGGCAAGCGCAAGCAGGGACAGGAGCAACGCGATGATGACCAGCGTGATGAACCTGGCCTGGAGCCCGTATCGAATGCTCATTCGATACCTGCACTGACTTTGTTGACGCCGATGCGCAGTCGCTCCATATCGTCCCTGTCGCGCTCGTCCAGGTCGAAGAAACGCATGGACTGATGGTATTGCTCCAGCAGGCCGACAGCTTCAGGGTCATCTGCCATTCCGATCAGCACCTCACGCAGGCGCGCGCGAACCGCAGGGTCTAGCGTCTTTCGAACAATCTCAACTCCTCTCGGAACCTCGGGGCTTTCCCGCAGCACCACGAAATCACTCCTGAAGAATTCAGGAATCTTGCGCGGATTGGTCCAGTCAAGGTTACTCACCGCTCCCACGTCGACCAATTCCTTGTGCACCCACGTGGCGATGTTGCGCTCTGTTCTGGCGAACACGTAGCCGACGGAATCGGGAACCGGTGGATCGAACGGGGAACCGAGTATCTCGAGGTTCATGCCGCGCTCAAGCAACTCCATTGCCGGAATGAAATAGGCGCTGGTCGATGTGGGATTCTGGAAGGCGATTCGATGGCCCTGCAGATCATCGAGCGACTTCACGTCGTTGTCGCGACGCGCGAAATAGATCGTGTGATATCGGCGAATGCCGTTTCTATCGGACAGGAGAAACGTCTCCGCACCGGCCCGGCGCTGCAACAAAACCGCGCCACCAGCCGTTTCGGAAACCCAGTCGACCCTGCCACGACGAAGATAGCTGGCCATCTGCAGCGCGTCGCGCGCCATCAATACCTTGCCTTCATGTATGCCGACGTCGCCCATGCGCGAGACAACATAGTCGAGCAAGACCTTCATCGATTCGTAGTGCGACTTGGGGTCGTCGCTGATTCGACCCAGCACCAGCACGCCGGAGTCTTCATTCGCGTGCGCAGGCGCTCCAGCCCCGGGGATGAGGCAGGCAAGCATGAAAAACAGCCGGGCTATCGAACCAGTCAACGTGTAGTGCCTTCCAGTACTGGATTACAGACTATCGGAATACTCGAACGTGCAACAGGCAGTGCAGCAAGATTCGTGCCCGAAAACCGTGAAGAACTGTCATATGTCCTGCGAAACCGACTTTGTCGCTGGCTTGCCCGGTAATTGCTGCCCCGACATTAGTGTCAATTGGATTATTTGAGCGATCCACGCTTGATTCTGAACAAGGCTGACCGCTGCCCGGTTTCGGGGCGATGTTGCCGTGTGCAACGGCCAGGGCCAGTTCGAGTCACCGACATTGTTTCGGCGCAACAAAAAAGCGGGCCGAAGCCCGCTTTTTTGCATTCATGAAATGAAGCAATCAGTCGCTGACGCCTTCGCCTTCTTCGACTGCCTTCATCGACAGGCGGATACGGCCCTGCTTGTCGACCTCGAGCACCTTGACCTTGACGATGTCGCCTTCCTTGAGTTTGTCGGAGACTTTCTCGACACGCTCATTGGAGATCTGCGAGACGTGAACGAGTCCGTCCTTGCCCGGCAGGATGGTCACGAATGCGCCAAAGTCCATGAGCTTGGCAACCTTGCCTTCGTAGATGCGACCTGGCTCGACGTCGGAAACGATCATTTCGATGCGCTTCTTGGCTTCATCCGCTGCGGCGCGATTCACCGAGGCGATGATGATGGTGCCGTCGTCGGTGATGTCGATCGTGGTACCGGTTTCCTCGGTGATCGAACGAATCACCGAACCACCCTTGCCGATCACTTCACGGATCTTGTCCGGATGGATGCGCATGGTCAGAAGACGCGGCGCGAATTCGCTCATCTCGGTGCGTGCAGCGCCAAGAGCCTTGTTCATCTCGCCGAGGATGTGCAGGCGGCCCTGCTTGGCCTGGGCCAGCGCGACCTTCATGATTTCTTCGGTGATGCCATCAATCTTGATGTCCATCTGCAGGGCACTGATGCCATCTGCGCTACCCGCTACCTTGAAGTCCATGTCGCCGAGATGATCTTCGTCGCCAAGGATGTCGGAAAGCACCACGTAATCATTGCCTTCCTTGACCAGACCCATGGCGATACCAGCCACCGGCGCCTTCAGCGGCACGCCTGCATCCATCATCGCAAGCGACGATCCGCAAACCGAAGCCATCGATGACGAACCGTTCGACTCCGTGATTTCGGAGACGACGCGCAGCACGTACGGGAAATCTTCCATCGTCGGCTTGACCGCGAGCACACCGCGCTTGGCGAGTCGCCCGTGACCGATCTCGCGACGCTTCGGGCCCATCATGCGACCTGCTTCGCCGACCGAGTACGGAGGGAAGTTGTAATGGAACAGGAACGGATCCTTCGATTCGCCTTCCACTGCATCGATGATCTGCGCGTCGCGACCGGTACCGAGAGTAACCGTGACCAGCGCCTGCGTTTCACCGCGGGTGAAGAGTGCCGACCCGTGGGTACGCGGCAATACGCCGGTACGGATCGAGATCGCGCGGACATCATCAAGGTTTCGACCATCGATACGCTTCTTGGTGGCCAGCACCGAGGCGCGCAAGGTGGTGTACTCAAGTTCGGAGAACTCCTTGGAGAGATCGCCGTTTGCCCAACCATTGGCTTCAGCGGTTTCCTTGAGTCCGGCGATGACGTCCTTCTTCAGGGCGCTGATCGCATCGCGGCGTTCGATCTTGTCGACCACGGCGTAGGCGGCTACCAATCGATCGCCAACTGCATTCTTGATTGCGTCGACGATGGCCGGGTTGCGCTCAGGCGCCGTCCACGAGAACGACTTCTGGCCAACTTCGGCGACGAATTCGTTGATCGCCTTGACCGCTTCCTTGATCGCATTGTGGCCAAACACCACCGCGCCGAGCATGACATCTTCGCTGAGCAGCTTGGCTTCGGATTCGACCATCAGCACCGCATTGGCGGTACCGGCAACAATCAACTCAAGCTCGGAAGTCTTCAGCTCGGTTGCGGTCGGCATGAGGATGTAGTTGCCATCGGCGTAGCCGATTTTCGCTGCACCGATCGGACCGGCAAACGGGAGCCCGGAAAGAGCCAGCGCCGCAGAGGCGCCAAGCAACGCCGGAATATCGCCGTCGATATCCGGGTTCATGGACATGACCGTGGCGATGATCTGCACTTCGTTGCGGAAGTACTCCGGGAAAAGCGGACGGATCGGACGATCGATCAGTCGCGAGGTAAGCGTTTCCTTTTCGGTCTGGCGTCCTTCGCGCTTGAAGAAGCCACCCGGGATTCGACCACCTGCGTAGAATTTTTCCTGGTAGTCGACCGTGAGCGGGAAGAAGTCCTGTCCGTCACGTGCCGACTTGGCGCCGACCGCGGTGACGAGGACGACGGTATCGCCGATCCTGACGACGACCGCACCACTGGCCTGGCGAGCGATTTCGCCCGTCTCCAGTGTGACTTCATGATTGCCGTACTGGAATGTCTTGGTTACTTTCGCCACGTTATTTGTGTCCTAAAAATTTTGAGCACAAACATGCCTGCGATGGCGCGCTTGTGCGTCAAGTGAAAAGTGCGGCCAGGGATGGCCGCTCTGGACTTCATCCAAACGCGAAACGTTGGCCCATTCGCCAACGATTGCACATGCCGCGTTTTTGGACGAACGCACGAATTACCTACGCAAGCCGAGACGTTCGATCAGAGTCTTGTAACGATCGTTGTCCTTGCTCTTGAGGTAGTTGAGCAGGCGACGACGCTGGTTGACCATCTTGAGCAGGCCGCGACGCGAATGATGATCCTTGTCGTGATCGGCGAAGTGCTTTGAAAGATGTTCGATGCGAGCCGAGAGCAATGCAACCTGGACTTCCGGCGAACCGGTATCGTTGGCTACACGACCGTAGTCGGCGATGATCTTGCTGGTTGTTTCTACGTTGAGCGACATTTTGGAAACCCTTATGGAACGAGGGCGAGGCTTGGGAACGGTCACCAGCCGGCGACAGTTACCAAGCCCCGCATGGAAGATAAGCCGGGAAAGCTGCCTATTTTAGCTGGCAAAGGTGCGTTGCAACAAGTTCTCTGCACCAGGCGAGTCAGTTTTGGGCATCTGGAGGCCCCAAATTGAAGCCGCGCAAGGTGCGCAAGGTGCCATCCGGGTGCGCCTCGACCAGCGCGAGCAAGCCTCCCTGGGCGGATTTCGCCATATAGGTGCCAGGTTCCCGCAGCAGTCTGATGCGCTGACCCTGGCGTAATTTCTGGCTATCGGACTCATCCAGAACGATCTCGGGATAACCGATCAAACCGGACTCGACAGGCAACAAGCGTGCATCTAGCGCCTCGACGCCTTCGGCTGCCAGTCGCTCGAGCTCGTCAAGAGTCGTCATTTCTGGCGAAAGGAATGGCTCCACCCAGGTCCTGCGCAAAGCGCTGACATGCGCGCCGCACCCCAACGCATCGCCAAGATCACGCACAAGACTGCGCACATAGGTGCCGGAGCCACATTCAACGTGAAGATGAAGCGTATCGCCTTCGCGCGAAGTCAGATCGAACTTGTGGACGTCGACCTCGCGCGCTTCTATTTCGATGCTCTCCCCACGCCGAGCCAGCTGATACAACCGCTCACCATCGCGTTTGAGCGCGGAATAGATCGGGGGTACCTGCCGGATCTTCCCGCGAAAGCCCACCAGAGCGCGCTCGATGTCTTCGTCGGAAAGCTCGGGAACGGTTCGAACATCGATAACAGCACCCGTGGAATCCGCAGTATCAGTGCTGACGCCCAGGACACATTGCGCTTCGTAAGCCTTGGAGGAACCCAGCAGCAGGCCGGCAATCTTGGTTGCCTCGCCAAAACATAGTGGCAAGAGGCCAGTCGCCAATGGATCGAGGCTGCCGGTGTGCCCACCCTTGGCCGCCCAGTACAGATTCCTGGCTTTCTGCAAGGCCTGGTTGGAACTGAGGCCAATGGGCTTGTCCAGCAGGAGCAATCCATGGACATCGCGCCAGTGCTTTTTCATGGACGCACGAACCAGACTGCCCTCATTCGTTGTCGGGCGCGTTCTCGCGCAGCAACTGCTCGATGCGCTCGCCCCGATCGACGGAGTCGTCGTACTGGAAGCGGATCTCCGGGACCAGACGCATCTTCAGCGTGCGTGACAGCTCACGCCGAAACTCGAAAGCCATTTCATTGAGTGCCTTGACAGCCTTGTCCGAATCCCCGGCCAGCAGCGTGGTAACGAACACACGCGCCATGTCGAGATCCTTCGTTACCTCGACATCGGAAACACTGACCGAAGGCAAGGCATGATCGCGTACGGCCTGATGCACAAGCACGGCCACTTCCTTGCGCAACTGCACGGCAACTCGATCGGAACGGGTGAAATCGGACATGGCTTTACTCCGGGATTCGAGAATCAGGATTCGGGATTCGAAAGAGAGTGGGTCGCGGGATCCGCTCTGCGAATCCCCAATCCCCAATCACGAATCCCGGTCCGTTACAGCGTCCGCTGTACTTCGATGCGCTCGAAGCATTCGATCTGGTCGCCGGCCTTGACGTCGTTGTATTGCTTGACGGCAATACCGCACTCGGTTCCGTTGCGAACTTCTTCGACCAGCTCCTTGAAACGACGCAGCGATTCCAGTTCGCCTTCGAAGATGACCGTACTATCGCGCAGGACACGAATCGGCTTGTTGCGCTTGACCGTACCCTCGACAACCATGCAACCGGCGACTGCACCAAACTTCGACGAACGGAATACGTCGCGAACTTCGGCGATGCCGATGATCTCCTCGCGAATTTCCACGCCGAGCAAACCGGTGGCCACCTGCTTCACCTGATCGATGACGTCATAGATGATCGAGAAGTAGCGCAGATCCAGCCCGCTCGACTCGACCACGCGACGTGCCGCCGCGTCGGCGCGCACGTTGAAGCCGATAATCGTGGCCTTCGACGATGCAGCGCGCGTGGCATCGGACTCGGTGATTCCACCGACGCCCGAAGAGATCACGTTGATCTTGATCATGTCGTTGCTGAGCGCGGTCAGCGATTGGCGCAAGGCCTCGACCGAACCCTGCACATCGGCCTTGATGACCAGATTGAGGGAGAGTTGTCCTTCGGCCTGACCCATCTGCGCAAGCACGTCTTCCATGCGATTGCCCGCGGCCTGCACAAGACGCGTGTCGCGTCGCTTGGCATCACGCTGGCTGGCGACGTCCTTGGCCAGGCGCTCATCGGCGACGACGACGAAATCATCGCCTGCCTCAGGCACGCCGGAAAGACCAAGCAATTGCGCCGGAATGGACGGACCAGCTTCGTCGATCTGCTTGCCGTTCTCGTCGAAAATCGCACGAACCCGGCCATATTCCACGCCGCAGACCACGAAATCACCTTTCTTCAAGGTGCCTTGCTGGACCAGCACGGTTGCCACCGGGCCACGTCCCTTGTCCAGGCTTGATTCGATGACGGCGCCTGATGCGCGACCTTCACGCACGGCCTTCAATTCCATCAGTTCGGCCTGCAGCGAAACGGCTTCCAGCAGAGCATCGATGCCATCCCCGGATTTGGCTGAAACCGGAACGAACTGCACATCGCCGCCCCAGTCTTCGGGGACGACTTCGTGCTGAACGAGACCTTGCTTTACCTGCTCGGGATCAGCCTCGGGCTTGTCCATCTTGTTGACTGCAACAATCAGCGGCACCTTCGCTTCACGAGCATGCTTGATCGCTTCGACCGTTTGCGGCTTGACGCCGTCGTCCGCAGCCACGACAAGAATGACGATGTCCGTCGCCTGTGCGCCACGCTGGCGCATCGAGGTGAAGGCGGCATGGCCCGGAGTGTCGAGGAAGGTGATCACGCCCTTGGGCGTATCCACGTGATAGGCACCAATGTGCTGGGTGATGCCGCCCGCCTCGCCTGAAGCGATCTTCGTCCGGCGAATGGTGTCGAGCAGCGAGGTCTTGCCGTGATCGACGTGGCCCATGATGGTCACAACCGGTGGACGCGGCTCGGCCTCACCGGACGTCTCCGCATGTGCCAGCAAGCTGACCTCTGCGTCGGTATCGGTAGCCTTGACTGCCGTGTGGCCCATTTCCTCGACAACCAGCTGTGCCGTGTCGTGGTCGATGACCTGATTGATCGTGGCCATCACACCCATCTTGAACAGTACCTTGACGACTTCGGCGCCCTTCACGGCCATACGCTGGGCCAGATCGGCAACACTGATCGTTTCGCCCAGCTCGACTTCGCGAATAACCGGAGCCGATGGCCTGGAGAATCCATGCGCGCCCGCTGAACGCGAGGGCTCGGCCGCACGCCCACGAGGCTTCTTGCGACCTGTGCGGCGCGCGCTTCCTTCCTGCGACAAGTGCAGTTCGTTGCCGAAGTAGCGCTTGGAAGGCGGCGATCCGTTGCTGTCGCGACCGCGATGGCCACTCACATGCTTGGGCTTGCCGTGACGGCCAGCGCCTTCTGCCGGTGGCCCCGCTCGGCTGTCATCACGCGGCGGACGATCAGCCGGAGCACCGGCTGTCGGCAAGACGGGCGCGGGAGCAGCTTCGCTGGCTTCCTTCTTGCTGCGCAGTTGTTCTGCTTCGCTGGCTGCCGCGACTCGGGCAGCCTCGAGAGCTTTCTGCTTTTCTTCTTCAGCAGCCTTGAGCCTGGCTTCCTCTTCCTGACGGCGAAGGTCGGCCTCGACGCGAGCCTGCTCTTCAGCGTCCCGCTTGGCCTGGGATTCCTCAAGCTTGCGAATTGCATCTTCGCGCTCGGGATCGATGGATTTGCCCTGGTCCTCGACCACACTCCGCTTGACGTAGGTGCGCTTCTGGCGAACCTCGACGTTGACGGTCTTGGTGGCAGCGCCACGCTGGCCCGGATTGACGGTCAATTCGCTGACCGTGCGTCGCTTGAGCGTCACCTGCCTGGGCGCGCTGTCGGAGCTGGAGGCTTCTCCCTTGCCATGATTGCGGCGCAGGAAGCCGAGCAGCTTCACCTTTTCGGTACTGCTGATCGACTGCTCCGGGTCGGAGAAGCTCATCCCGGCTTCAGCCAGCTGCGAAAGCAGCTTGTCCACCGGCGTGGCCAATATCGTGGCCAATTGCTTGATTGTTACGTCCGACATTTTCTGTACTCCTGACCTGCCCGCGATTGCCTCACATCCATCCACACTCCGCATCGGGATTCGCCCGACGCAGTGATTGAAGGAAGCGTCAGGTCTCGCGTGCCGCCATAATCAATGCTGCTGCTCGTTCTTCATCGACGCCTTCAATGGCCAGTTCGACCAGTTCGTCGGTAGCCAGATCGGCGAGATTCTCGCGAGTCACGATGCCGTGCTGGGCAAGCTCGTATGCCAACCCTTCATCCATGGATTCAAGCGCAAGCAGGTCGTCAGCAGGCTTGTGCTCTTCGATTTCTTCTTCGACCGCCAACGCATCAGTGACCAGCGCATCACGGGCACGCGCACGAAGTTCCTCGACGATATCCTCGTCGAAGCCATCGATGGCGAGCAGTTCCGCAGTAGGGACGTAGGCGATTTCCTCGACCGTTGAGAAGCCCTCCTGCACGAGGATCTGGGCAATTTCGTTGTCGACTTCAAGCTTCTCGACAAACAGATCCCGCGCCGCTTCCTGCTCGCTTTCACTTTTCTCGCGAACCTGATCAGCCGTCATGACATTGAGCTGCCAGCCTGACAACTTGCTGGCGAGGCGCACGTTCTGGCCACCACGGCCAATTGCCTGGGACAACTTGTCCTCGGCAACTGCGATGTCCATCGAGTGCTTTTCTTCGTCGACGATGATCGACTGAACTTCGGCAGGCGCCATCGCATTGATGACGAACTGTGCGTTGTTTTCGTTCCACAGAACGATATCAATGCGCTCGCCATTGAGCTCGTTGGACACAGCCTGCACGCGCGAACCACGCATGCCGATGCAAGCACCGATAGGATCGGTACGGTGATCGTGGGCGAGCACGGCGATCTTGGCGCGATCGCCCGGATCACGTGCACATGCCTTGATTTCGACCAGGCCCTGCCCGACTTCCGGCACTTCGAGCTTGAACAACTCGATCATGAATTCCGGCGCCGTGCGCGAGATGAACAGCTGCGGACCACGCGGTTCGGAGCGAACTTCGAAAAGGTATCCGCGTACGCGATCACCAGCGCGGACTGCTTCGCGCGGGATCGACTTGTCGCGTGGAATGAAGGCCTCGGCATTGCCGCCAAGATCGATGTAGAGATTGCCGCGTTCGACGCGTTTGACGATGCCGGTGATCAGCTCGCCGACCCGGTCGGCATACGCCTCGACGATCTGCGCCCGTTCGGCTTCGCGAACACGCTGCACGATGACCTGCTTGGCGGCCTGGGCGGCAATGCGCCCAAACTCCGGATTCTCGATCTGCTCCTCGATGTACTCGCCCACCTGGCTATCGGGCGCGACATCGATGGCATCCATCAGGCGAATCTGCCAATCCGGCGACTCCATGACGACGTCATCGGCGACAACTTCCCAGCGTCGGAACGTTTCGTACTCGCCGGATTCCTTGTCGATCGACACACGAGCGAGGATCTCCTCGGTCGGATAGCGCTTCTTCGCCGCAGAGGCGAGAGCAGCTTCCATCGCCTCGATAATGACGTCCTCAGGGACGCCCTTTTCGTTGGCAACGGCATCAACCACCAGCAATAGTTCTTTGCTCATCAGTTCAACTCCTGAGCGACCGCCGTGGCGGCCTCACTTGTGTTTCGGGTCACGCTTGCGCGACCCGGTGTCCGCTTTCTTCTTTGGCGCTGCGGAAATGCCGAGCGCCTCGTAATCCGGTATCAGTTTTGCCTTGACGACATTGGCGTGGCTGATCACCACTTCCTTGCCATCCTGATCGAGATGAATCCGATCGTCCTCGACGCTAAGCACCTCACCCTGGAATCGATGGCGACCATCAACGGGCAGCGCAACGTTCAATTTCACGGTGCAGCCGACAAAGCGCACGAAATGTTCCAGCGTGAATAGCGGCCGATCGATTCCGGGAGAGGACACCTCAAGGGTGTAGCGGCCCTCGATCGGATCGTTGACATCCATCAGCGCCGAAATTTCGCGGCTGACCCGTTCGCAATCCTCGATCGCAACCGGGCGCCCTGGCGCATCGATATATACGCGCAACAGACTGCTGCCGCGGCTCGGACTGAATTCGATACCAACGAATTCCAGGCCGAGGTCGCTGACCAGCGGATTCAGAAGTTCATTGAGTTTCTCGTTCGTCACTGCGATCAGTCGCTCCGCGCCAAATCTCACCAAAAAAAAATGGGCGCAAGGCCCATTCTGTAGTTCACCGTTGTCTTGCTTCCCAGGCATCGGTGCTCGCGCTTCCTGCGCTTTCCCGGCGGAAGGGCCGCCGTAGCGGCCCTTCGCTGGAAACCTGGTAGCGGGGGCAGGATTTGAACCTGCGACCTTCGGGTTATGAGCCCGACGAGCTGCCAGACTGCTCCACCCCGCATCAGAGCCGCGCATTGTAACCATGTGTCATGAAAGGCGCAAGACGCGTCGTGCTTGTGGTTGTCTGTATTGAGGCAATGGGACCCTGACGCGTTCTCCGCGTTCATCAACATCGTCAAAGAAGGTGTTTTCCGGGACATTCGCTCGTCGCAGCGGCGATAGAGCACGCCTTGACTCACTCCTCCCGGGATCGCGGATTGGAAATGACGGAACGATGAGCTGAATGAGCGACGAGCGAATCAGCTGCCTGAGAGCATTTTCGGCTTTGTCCAGGATGCCTGTCCCTCCGCGGCGCTGGATTTCCGACAAGAAGACGAATATTGCTCGGCACCCCCACCCTCGACAAGGATCTTCGAGCCTTCTGCGCATCGCCGGTGCGGAGCGAGCCGAATGCCCGCTCCGCACCCTTCCAATAGACCTCCAGGCGACATGGTCCTACAAGCCCTTGTCCATCTGGAGACCGACCCGAACCTCACTCAGAATGCGTACTGATATCCGGCAACCAGCTGCCAGCCTGTTTCCATTTGAGGCCCGCGCAGTCGTTGGTAGAGCGGAAGCAGAATTTCGACAGCCAGACGATTCCCGCGCATGGATCCTTGCGCTGCATAGTTCAT
>NZ_JBAWHJ010000177.1:0-1519 GCF_049593775.1 Dokdonella sp.
GGGTGCACGAGCGCAACGTTCACCGCCTCCCCATCGGGGCAACCCGGTACACCCTGACTGCGCTGGTAGCCAGTGGTTGCGGCAAATCGCACCGGTCACGCCTGCAAAACCCGGTGCCGCAACGCAACTGCGTAGAATGAAGTTGCTTTCAGGGGGTCCGAAATGGCAAATGTGAGTGAGGAAATTCAGGTTCCAGCGCTGTATCTGAAGCGCGGTGAAGACACGCGCCTGCGCGCCGGACACCTCTGGGTGTTTTCGAATGAGGTTGATGTGCAGCGTTCGCCCTTGTCAGGATTCGAGCCTGGGCAGGTATGTGCAATTGTCGATAGCCGGGACAAGCCGATCGGCGTCGGCTACGTCAATCCGAACTCGCTGATCTGCGCACGCCTGGTCAGTCGAGGGCTGGAACATGCGCTGGACAAATCCCTGATCGTGCATCGACTGAAAGTTGCCCTGGCCATGCGCGAGCGCCTCTACGGCGAGCCGTATTACCGACTGGTGTTCGGCGAATCCGACGGTTTGCCCGGCCTGACCGTCGACCGTTTTGGTGACGTGATCGTCGCGCAGACGACGACCGCCGGCATGGAGCGTCTCAAGGATGAAATCACCGAAGCGGTTGCCAAGGTGATCAAGCCTCGGCAGTTGTGGTGGAAGAACGATGCCTCGATCCGCACCATGGAGAACCTGCCCAGTTATGCCGACCTCGGCCTGGGTGAGCCGGCGAGCGAGCCCCTGATCGTGCGCGAGGCCGGCCTCGAATTCGAATGTGATCCGGTAGGCGGTCAGAAGACCGGCTGGTTCTACGACCAGCGCGGAAATCGCGATTGCCTGGAACATCTGGTCAAGGGCAAGCGCGTACTCGACATGTTCAGCTATCTTGGCGGCTGGGGCCTGCGCGCGGCCGCATACGGCGCCAGCGAGGTGGTGTGTGTCGACGCTTCGCAACCGGCTGTCGATGCGATTGCACGAAACATCGAGCGCAATGGATTCTCCGATCGCGTGAGCGCCGTGCGCGCGGACGCATTCGATCACCTGAAGACATTGCGCGAGCAGCGTGAACGCTTCGATGTCGTCATTCTCGATCCGCCTGCCTTCGTAAAACGCAAGAAGGATCTCGCCGAGGGTCGCGTTGCCTATCGGCGATTGAATGAACTGGGCATGCAGGTGCTCGAGCGCGATGGCATCCTGATCACCTGCTCATGTTCGTACCACATGCCGCGCACGGTACTGCTCGATGGCGTGCAGCAAGGTGCGCGTCATCTGGATCGTCAGGCGCAGTTGCTCTGGAACCTGCAGCAGGGGCCGGATCATCCCATTCATCCGGCGATTGCCGAAACCGAGTACCTGAAGGGTTTTGTCCTACGCATCCTGCCAGCCTGAGTGGTCGCTGGCATAATGTCGTGAAGATCAAACGACCATTCGCCAAGAAGAATTCATGCACTACTTCGTAGATTTCGATCCGATTGCCTTTTCCATTGGTCCGCTGGCCGTGCACTGGTACGGCATCATGTACCTCGTT
>NZ_JBAWHJ010000178.1:0-2046 GCF_049593775.1 Dokdonella sp.
CATCCGCTGAATTTTCCGCTACGGCTGGGCAGCCACTCCGTCACCCTTCAGATAGGTATCGAGGAAGGCCAGGATCTTGCCGTACCCTTCGATCTGATTCTTCTTCTTGCTGAATCCGTGGCCTTCGTCGTCGAATACGACGTATTCGACCGGCACGTTGTTCTTGCGCACCGCGGCGACGATGTCATCGGATTCGGGCAAGATCACGCGTGGATCGTTCTTTCCCTGCAAGACCATCAGCGGCTTGTTGATGTTCTCGGCATGGAACACGGGCGAGATTGCAATGAGCATCTCGCGCTGGGTTTCCGGGTTTCCGATCTCCTGGTAAAGCGCCTCGCGAAAACTCTCCCAGTAAGGCGGGATACTTTCCAGTGTGCGCAACCAGTTGCTGACGCCGAAGATATCAACGCCAACCTTGAACTCGTCTGGCTGGAAGGCAAGCGCAGCGAGAACCATGTAGCCGCCATAGCTGCCACCGATGATGCCAATGCGTTCGCCATCGACATAGTCGAGCGACTGCAGATATTTCTTTGCGTCCACGCAATCCTGCAACGGCTCATGGCCATGCTTCTGGTCATCGGCGGCGAAAAAGGTCTTGCCGTAGCCGGAGCTGCCACGGTTGTTGATTCCAAGCACGACGTAGCCGTTGTTGGCGAGGAATTGCGCAATCGTGTTGTAGCCGCGCGTGGTCTGACCACCGGGGCCGCCATGAACCCATACCAGTGCCGGCAGCTTGTTGCTCGCCGCAGCCTGGTGCGGTTTCCACAGGATGTTCGGAATTTCCATGCCGTCGGAGCTATTGAAACGTACGACGGCGGAATCCACCAGGTCGGCCGGATCGATCTTGTCGCTCAAGGACGTGGTCAAGCGCTGCGCAACGGGCTGACCGAGTTCGAGCATGTAGAGCTCGCTGGGCAGGCGATCACCATTGACATAAAACGCCATGCGCTGCTCCGAGCGCGCAATCGTCACGCCGCGAATTTCGCCTGCCGGCAAATCCGCTATTTCGACCGGCTGGCCACTGGCAACTTCGGTAATCGAGACCTGGGTGCTGCCATCTACATTGGTGCCGACGACCAGATATTTGCCGGCATGCGAGTAACGCACGTAGACGATATCCCAGGGAGCATCCTGCACGTCTTCATGCTTGCTGTCCGCGATCATGTATCGGCGCAGTCGCTTGAATTCACTGCCTTCATCGCTGAGATAGAGAAGACTGGCCGAATCCGGCGAAAAGATTTCGGCCGAGTAGCTGGCATTGCCTTCGTGCGGAGTGAGGTCGATCGTCTTGTTGTTCTGGCGATCGAAGAGGAACAGGTTGTTGTCGTTTGTCGTGCGTGTTTTCGACAAGGCCAGCCAGCGCTCGTCGGGAGAGAGTGCGGCAATCTCGTAGCCTTCCTTGTTCTCGTACAGACGGGTGCGCTCGTAGGATTTGATGTCATAGCGATAGAGATCAAAGAATTTTTCGTCGCGCTCGTTGGTTGCGATGTAGAACGCCGCGTCATCGTCGCTGAAGCCTGCGAACTGCGCCTTGAGATTTTCGCCCGGTGTCAGGTCCGTCTCGACACCATCAACGTCGACCACGTAGACATGATCGAGCTCGTTGCCACCCTGGTCACGCGAGACCAGCTTGCGATCGTCATTCGGAAACCAGGCTTCGGCGTAGATGTTTTCGGTTGTCGAGGTGGTCACTGGCACCCACTCGCCACCACCCACCGGCATCGTGTAGGCATTCCAGATACCGGACTTGTTCGACGAGAACAGGATGCGGCTCTCGTCGGGAGAGAAGGACGCACCGGCGATGCCAGTAGTATCAATGAAATCCTCGACCGGATGATGCTTTGACGGACGGCTGACCTCGACCGGTGCGGGAGCGGCCGCCGCTTCGACTCCGGTCTTTGACTGGTCCGGTGCGGGCGCACAGGCGACAAGCCCTGCCAGCAAAGCGACGATGAGACTTGATGAAAGCAGGCGCGGGCAAGTCATCTGAATTTTCCTCAATGGATTTGATGCCCGACGCTAGCACAGCAGTGCACGGGCACAAGT
>NZ_JBAWHJ010000179.1:0-5704 GCF_049593775.1 Dokdonella sp.
GGACTGCCTATAAATGGGAAGCAAGCGTCATCCAGTCGGATCAGGCAAACGCGTTCTGCCTGCCTGGCGGAAAAATTGCCGTCTACACGGGAATCCTGCCGGTGGCCAAGAACACCGACGGATTGGCGGTAGTGATGGGTCACGAAATTGCGCACGCTTTGTTGCGACATGGCGGGGAGCGCATGGCACAGCAGAAACTCGTGCAGATTGGATCGATTGCGGCGAGCATGTCGACTGGCGACATGGATCCGGGCCAGCGTCAGATGGTGATGGCCGCGATTGGTGCCGGTGCGCAGTATGGAGTGCTGCTGCCTTTCTCGCGAAGCCACGAATCGGAAGCCGACAAGGTGGGCCTGCTGCTTGCCGCCGCCGCCTGTTTCAATCCGCAAGAGGCGCCGAAGCTGTGGGAGCGCATGGCAGCAATGGGCAAGGAGAAGCCCCCCGAATTCATGTCCACGCATCCTGCCGAAGCCACCCGCATAGATCAGCTCAACAGCTGGATGCTCGAAGCGATGCAGGTTCGTCAGCAGTTCTGCGGGACGACCCCAGCCCAGTAACAGGCAGAAATCAATTCCATCGCCCGTGTGATTCCAGTGCCGCAAGGGGCGGGAAGCTGTCTCATGCGAGGGCCAAGCCAGTTCCGGCCATTCCATCGATCCGCAGATCTTCAGCGCTATCCAGTCCGGATCGTGCCTTGCATGGCGAATCGGCTTGTCAGCCCGGCAAGCTGCCCGTATGATTCGCGGCCCACTTCCGGAGAGGTGGCAGAGTGGTCGAATGTACCTGACTCGAAATCAGGCGTACGTGAATAGCGTACCGTGGGTTCGAATCCCACCCTCTCCGCCAGCTACAGAAAGAGCCCCGAAAGGGGCTTTTTTTGTAGCTGCTGGTGAGTGGTGCGTGGACGAACCCACTGGGGTCGACAAAATCGTCTGGAGCGATTTTGGACAGCCGCAGGCTGGCCCGGAGCGCGAAGCGCGGAGGGTGAGGCTCATGGATGAGCCGAACATATCCCACCCTCTCCGCCAGCTACAGAAAGAGCTCCGAAAGGGGCTTTTTTTGTAGCTGCTGGTGAGTGGTACGTGGACGAACTTGCGCTTTTCTCCAGCTACAGCAAAAAGCCCCTGTTCAAGGGGCTCTTTGCTTTTCAGTTTTCCGGCATCAAGCCAGGCACTCGAATCGGCGATTCACCGAGCCAAGGCGGGAGTCACGTGCGGTCCCATGGTCTTGACCATGGCATCGACAACCTTGAGCCCTCCTGCGACCAGATTTCCGCTCTCGGGAATCCCTTCGCGCCCCTTGAAGTCGCAGTACCTGCCGCCTGCTTCACGTACCAGCAGGCAACCGGCTGCCAGATCCCAGGGTTGCAGGCCGGTTTCGAAATAGCCGTCGACCCGACCGTTTGCAACGTAGGCCAGATCCAGAGCAGCAGAGCCTGTCCGCCGGATGTCTTCGGCCTGACCTAGCAAGGCGCGAGTCATGTCCAGTTGCGCATCAAGATGCTCACGCTGGCGATACGGGAACCCGGTGACCAGCAGGGCGCCTTCCAGTCCGGCCCTGGTGCTGACCCGGATACGACGGTCGTTCAGGTACGCCCCGTCACCGCGACTGGCGGTGAACAGTTCGTCGCGAAGCGGATCGTAGACCACGCCATGCATCGGCTCACCGTTTTCGAGCATCGCGATCGATACGCAAAAATGAGGGAAGCCGCGCAGGTAGTTGTGAGTTCCGTCGAGAGGGTCGATGACCCAGACGTGTTTGCCCTTGCCTTGTGATCCAGATTCTTCTGCAAGGATGCCGTGCCCTGGAAAGGCTCGCTTCAGCTCACGAATGATCTCGGCTTCAGCCGCCCGATCCACTTCCGAGGCGAAGTCCATTCGTTGTTTTTCAACAATCGCCAGGCTGTCCAGGCGATTCATGTAGCGCAGAATAATCTGGCCTGCGGCGCGCGCTGCGCGCACCGCCACGTTTACGGCGGGTCTGGGCATGTTGGTTCCGTCGGAAGTGAGCTGAGAAAGAGCAAGGAGTCGCGATCGAGTCGCGCGCCGGGGCGGGAGGTTACCAAAAACAGGGAGTTGCCGCCAAACTTGCGAGCCAGGGCAGGCCAGGCGTGTCGTGGTACTCGGGGCAAAAGGCGAGACAGGCGGGTTGCTGGCCGCGATAATGGTGCGCTGAAACGGCAGGTTTTTTTATAGCGGTCTCGCAGCGCGATGCCGGGGGTCGCCAGGGGCGAGCCAGCTCGGGCGAATGCGGATTCGACATGCCGGGAGCCAGTTTGCCGATACTGATCGATCACGTCTCGTGGAGCACGTCTTTCAATGGTTGATTCACCCTATCCCCAGGCCGCTACGGAGCGCGTGCGATTCGTACTTTCGAACACCTCGCATCCCGGCAATATCGGTAGCGCTGCCAGGGCGATCCGAACGATGGGGTTCCGGCGACTCAGTCTGGTTTCGCCGGTTTCATTTCCGCATGTGGATGCTCATGTCCTCGCCGCCGGTGCCGACGACGTGCTTGACGCTGCGATTCTCTTCGACTCGCTCGAATCCGCCGTTGGAAGCTGCAGCCTGGTTCTGGGCGCGACAGCTCGACTGCGCGGCGTGGCCCTGGAAGAGCTCTCGCCCGCTGAGGCGGCTGCTCGTGCCATGGAGGCTGCAAGTGCCGGTCGTGAAGTTGCCTATGTTTTCGGCAACGAGACTTCCGGACTCAGCAACGACGAAATCAAGCTGTGCCATGCGGCCGTGCATATCCCGAGTGACCCCAGCTATTCGTCACTCAATCTCGCTCAGGCCGTGCAGGTTCTTGCCTATGAATTGCGCATGGCCGCGTTGGCCGGCACGCCACCGCGCAAAGGCAATACCGACGAGCCTGCGACTGCAGCCGAGCTCGAAGGGTTTTTCGAGCATCTGGCGGCTACCTTGCACGACATCGAGTTCCACAAGGGCCGCTCGGAAACGACGATCATGCAGCGCCTGCGCAGATTGTTCCTGCGGGCCAATCCCGATCAGCGCGAACTTCGGGTTCTCAGGGGCATTCTTGCGGATGCGCAGCGCATGGCGCGCATGACCCGCCAGGACCCGACCGATTGAATGGTCAGCTGAGCACCGGGCAAGACCATCATTGTTGGGGTTCTGGTCAATCTGATCGGCTCAGGGATGTTCCCGACCTGGCCCGGCCGTCACCTCGCGATTCGGCCCAATGAGCGAACTATCCCGTTGGCCTGCCGACGCCTGGATCCTTTGTTTTGCATGGTAGTTGCGCTCGTCGGTGATCCGTGGCGGTAACATTCCTGTAACATTACCCGATGGCCGGCTAGCGGGGTACGCACGGCAGTTCGGGGTCCTGGGATCTCTCTAAATTCGTTTCGGAGCATCTTCATGTTCTCGTTGCAAACCATCTTCGGCAAGGGTGACAAGTTCTACGGACTACTCGAAGCCAGTGCTGAGGCGGCACTCCTGAGCGCACGCGCGCTTGGAACGATGCTGGCAGAGGGCGCGGAAACACCCGCCCTGGATCAGTTCCGTGTTGCCCGCAAGCGAGAGAAGGACCTGTTCGCGCAGATCAATCTGGAGCTGGTCAACACGTTCGTGACTGCACTGGAGCGCGAGGACATCGAAGCGCTGGCTGGTGCGCTCTACAAGATCCCCAAGACGGTGGAAAAATTTGCCGAGCGGCACGCGTTGTTTGCGGACCGCCTGCAGGAGGTCGACTACAGTTCCCAGGCGGCCATGCTGGAGCGAGCCTGCGACGTGATCGTCAGCATGGTTGGCGAGCTTCGCGGCGGTATCAAGCTGGATGTCATGCATGCACTCAACGAGCGCATGCAATCGATCGAATCCGAAGCGGATCGATTGCTGCTGGATCTTTACGGAAATCTCTTTTCCGATTCCGCGGATGCGGCCGGGCTCATGGTGCGCAAGGATCTGTTTGAATTGCTCGAAAAGGCCATTGATCGCTGTCGCGATGCGGGCAACGTGATCTATCACATTGCCCTCAAGAATTCCTGATCGTACTGGCAAGGATTTTCCGTGACCCTGAGCCTGATCCTCGTCTTCCTGGTCATCTTTGTTGCACTCGTTTTCGAGTACATCAATGGATTCCACGACACCGCCAACTCGATCGCAACTGTCGTAGCCACCAAGGTATTGAGCCCGACCCAGGCCGTCATTCTGGCGGCTTTCACGAACCTGATTGGTGCGTTGCTGGGCACCGCCGTGGCGAAAACCATAGCCTCCGGCCTTGTTGATGCCGGCGTCGTCGCCGTGACTCCCCAGGTGCTGATCTGTGCGTTGCTCGGAGCAATAGTCTGGGACTTGATCACCTGGTGGTGGGGTCTGCCTTCGAGCTCATCGCACGCACTGGTGGGTGGACTCTGCGGCGCGGCACTGGCAGCGGCCAACGACAACTGGTCGTCCATTATCTGGTGGCAGGGCGGGGAGCATTGGTGGCAGGGCAAAGGCCTGTTGCCAAAAGTGGTCTTGCCCATGTTCAGCTCACCCATGCTGGGCTTCGTGCTTGGTTTCGCCGTGATGGGGGCGATATTCGCGCTGGTCAATTTCATGTCCAACCGATCAGGGAAGGTCCCGCAGACTCTGTCGAAACCCCGATTCCTGAACGGCTTTTTCGGCAAGGCACAGATCCTGTCAGCGAGTGCCATGGGCTTGTCGCACGGCATGAACGATGCGCAGAAAACCATGGGCATCATCGCTTTGGCGCTGGTCGGCGCAACCTCCGCCGGAACGCTGGACGACCTGCCCAGCTGGCTCTCGTTTCTGCGCGTCGAAGAAGATCCGGACAGTCAGTTCGAAATTGCCGTCTGGATCAAGGTGCTATGCGCGCTGACCATGGCCGCAGGCACCGCGGCAGGTGGCTGGAGAATCATTCGCACGCTTGGGCACAAGCTCGTCAAGTTGCATCCGGTCAATGGTTTTGCCGCAGAGACTGCCTCTGCCAGCGTAATTCTGGCGGCCAGTCATTTCGGAATCCCGGTCTCGACCACGCACAATATTTCTTCGGCGATCATGGGCGTGGGAGCGGCAAAGCGCTTTTCAGCCATCAAATGGACGGTTGTCGAGCGCATGGTCTGGGCGTGGCTGCTGACGATTCCGATCACCGCAATCCTTGCCTGGTTGTTCGTGCGCCTGTTGCAGGCGTTCAATCTCGCCTAGCCTGCGCAGCTGCTGAATCCCGCGGCGAAGCATTTGCTGGCACTCGCGGCCAGCCTGTGCCGCGACCTCAAGCTTCAGCAACGGAATTTGCAGCCACTCCCCACGTGCCATTCCCGACGCGTCATAGCGAATCGCCACCAGATGAAAGAGCCTTTTCAAGCCGGTCGCCCAGCTGCCCCAGCTCAATGATGACGCGATTGAGTTCGTCACCGTGAAGCAGGGGGTAGGGGCGGTTTTCGACCAGATGCAGATAGGGTGATCCGTCGAGATCGCTGATTGCAAGGTAGCCAGTTCGCTGTTCCCAGTTGAATCGCATGCAGCGCGTAGGGTCGACTCCCGTTGCAGGACCAATGGGTGTTGAAATGCGCAGATGCTTCAGGCCATCCTCGCCTTCCATTTCCGCGAGATAGATGCCCTGGTGGCGATCATGTTCAAGGTCCAGATCAAAACTGATCAGGTACGGATCGTTGGTGCGGATGGCGTGCAAGTTGGTGACGTGGGACCTGATTTGTTCAAAGCTTTGCACGGGGCTCTCC
>NZ_JBAWHJ010000180.1:0-7537 GCF_049593775.1 Dokdonella sp.
CGTCCAGTCACTGTGATTCGTCTCGGCCCAACCCATGCGAGAGCACGACGACGGCTGCGGGCTTCGATCACTGTACTCGCGTTTCCGCTTCGTTGTTGGTCTGAGCCCCTGTGTTGCGAATCAATGAAGCAAAGCAACCGAGCAGCTAATCCGCCAGCGTCAACAGCGATGCATTGCCACCGGCGGCGGTCGTGTTGATCGTGACCGTGCGTTCGGTGGCGAAGCGCAAAAGGTAGTGCGGGCCGCCGGCCTTGGGTCCGGTGCCGGAGAGGTTTTCCCCGCCAAAGGGCTGCACGCCGACCACCGCGCCAATCTGGTTTCGATTGACGTAGCAGTTGCCGACACGCGAACGCTTGACGATGTGGTTGATGGTGTCGTCAATGCGGCTGTGGATGCCGAGGGTCAGGCCATAGTTGGTTGCGTTGATGGCGTCAATCACCTTGTCGAGATCATTGGCCTTCCAGCGGAGCACATGCAAGACGGGTCCGAAGATTTCCTTGTGCAGGATATCGAGGCGCGGAATCTCGTAGGCGCGTGGTTCGAAGAACGTGCCATGCGATGTGCCTTCGGCGGCCGCGACCTTGTTGATCAGCTTTGCTTCACGATCCATGCGCTCGGCATGATCGCTCAGCTCCTTGTGCGAGGCTTCGTCGATGACCGGTCCGACGTCGGTGGAGAGCAGACCGGGGTCACCCATGATCAGTTCGTTCATGGCGCCAGTCAGCATTGCGATGACCTTGTCGGCGATGTCTTCCTGGACGAACAGAACGCGTGCCGCGGAGCAGCGCTGGCCGGCAGAATCGAATGCCGACGCGCAGACGTCCTTGACCAGTTGTTCGGGTAGTGCGGAGGAATCTGCGATCAAGGCGTTCTGGCCGCCGGTTTCGGCAATCAGCGCGGCGATCGATGAGTCGCGTGCAGCCAGCGTGCGATTGATTGTCCACGCCGTCTCGGTGGAGCCAGTGAAGCAGACTCCGGCGATTTCCGGGCGGGTGAGCAGCGTCTTGCCGAGTACCGAACCCTTGCAGGGCACGAATTGCAGCACGTCTTCCGGAATGCCGGCTTCATGCAGCAACTTGACTGCGGCGTAGCCGACCAGAGTGGTCTGGTCGGCGGGCTTGGAAATGACGCTGTTGCCGGCAGCGAGCGCGGCGACAACCTGGCCCATGAAAATGGCCAGGGGGAAGTTCCACGGACTGATGCAGACAAATACGCCGCGCCCATGTAACGACAACTCGTTCGACTCGCCGGTCGGGCCTGGCAGGATTTCGGGATGGGCGAACATCTTGCGTGCGATGGCGGCGTAGTAGCGGCAGAAATCGGCGGCTTCGCGCACTTCGGCAATTGCTGCTGACATTGTCTTGCCGGCTTCGCGCACGCACAGGGCGATGAATTCCGCCTGGCGAGCTTCAAGCAGATCAGCAGTGTGTTCGAGGATCTTCGCGCGGCTTGCCGCGGGCAGGGCATCCCAGCCTGGCTGCGCGTCAACGGCGTTGGTCAGGGCTTTTTCCATCGCGGCCACATCGGCACCGCGGGTTTCGCCAATCACGCGACGGCGATCGGATGGATCGGTCACTTCGCGCGATTCGCCGGTGTTCTTGACCCCTGGCACCAGCGGTTCGGCCTTCCAGGGCTTGCGTGCGGCATTGACGGCTTCCGCCAGCGCCTTGAGTTCATTGTCATTGGAAAGATTGACGCCCATGGAATTCTTCCGTTGCTCGCCGAACAGTGCGATCGGCTGGGGGATGCGGGGATGCGGTTTCTGATCGAGGTGGCGAACCAGCTCGCAAGGGTCGGCTACAAGGTCGCGGATCGGCACGTCTTCATCGACGACGCGATTGACGAAGCTCGTGTTGGCGCCATTTTCCAGCAGGCGGCGGACCAGATAGGGAAGCAGGTCCTCATGGCTGCCAACCGGAGCGTAGACGCGGCATGGCACATTGAGTTTCCCCTTGCCCATGACTTCTTCGTACAGATCATTGCCCATGCCATGCAGGCGCTGATGCTCATAAGGCTGGCCGCGAGCGAAATGATGGATGGCGGCGATCGTATGGGCATTGTGCGTGGCGAACTGCGGGTAAATCAGCTCCGGGCCGATTTCGAACATTTGCCGTGCGCAGGCGAGGTAGGACACATCGGTATTCGGCTTGCGCGTGTACACCGGGTAGCCGACAAGGCCTTGTTCCTGCGCGCGCTTGATCTCGGAATCCCAGTAGGCACCCTTGACCAGACGTACGCACCAGCGACGTCCCGCCTTGCGTGCTGCTTCCGCCAGCCAGTCGATCACGAAAGGCGCGCGCTTCTGATAGGCCTGCACGGCCAGGCCGAAGCCGTTCCAGTCCTCAAGGCTGGGATCTGCGAACACCGCGCCCAGCACATCCAGCGACAGTTCCAGCCGATCCGCTTCTTCGGCGTCGACGGTCATGCCAATACCCTGGGCCTTGGCCATTTGCGCCAACTCGAGTACGCGCGGGGTCAGTTCGGCATGGACGCGGGCACGGTTCTGCACGTCATAGCGCGGATGGATGGCCGACAGCTTGACCGAAATCGACGGGGCATCGAGCACGTCTTTCCAGGGGCCTTTCTTGCCCAGCGCCACGATGGCGTCGCGATAGGCCTGCATGTAACGCTCGGCATCGATCAGGGTCAGGGCGGCCTCGCCGAGCATGTCGTAGGAGTAGCGATAGGCGGAGTGTTCCTTCTTCGTCGACCGCTCCTGGGCTTCCTTGATCGTGCGGCCCATGACGAACTGATGGCCCATGATGCGCATGGCCTGGCGCACGGCCAGCCGAATGACGGGCTCGCCGGCACGCCCCACCAGTCGGCGCAAGGCGCCAACAAAGTTGGACCGCGTCTCCTCGGCCAGTTCGACCAGTTCGCCGGTCAGCATGAGGCCCCATGTCGACGCATTGACGAACAGCGACTCGCTGGCACCGACGTGCTTCTTCCAGTTCGCTTCGCCGAGCTTGTCGCGAATCAGCTTGTCGGCGGTTTCCGAGTCCGGCACGCGGAGCAGGGCTTCGGCCACGCACATGAGCAACACGCCTTCCTCGCTGGAGAGGTCGTATTCGCGCATGAACGATTCGACCGCGCTCTGATCGTCCGCCTTTGCGCGCACGCGGGCGACGAGGTCGGATGCTGCGGCCAGCACGAGATCGCGCTCGGCAGGCGGCAGGCTGGCCTGGGCCAGCAGTTCGTTGATGGCTTCGGTTTCATCGCGCGACCATGCTGCGGTGATCCGGGCACGTGCCGAATCTACGTTGGTAGGCAGTTCTGGGGAAAGGATCTCGCTCACAATCAGTGGGCTCTCGGGTGCTGCGACGTGGACGACGGGCAGTGTCGTGGGAAGGTGGTGGGTGGGGCAGGATTACGGTGTTTGCGGATCTACAGCTCAAATTGCTCGTGTAATGACCACAGGTCCGGGATTTGGCTCGTATTGCGCCGACCATGCCACGAACCGGGTCATACAGCCAAAGCAACCTGCCCAGTGGGTTCCGCTCGGGAGCCGATACGCCGCGAACTGCATGGCAATAGCGCATTCTGACCGGAATTCAGCGCCCTAGTGTAAAGAGCGTTCGGGCTGTGGCCAAGCACCCACTGCGACCTATTGACACGCGCCAATTCAGGCAGATCCGGGCTTTGTCCTTGCCGCTGCGGCTGACGCTCCACTATCATTCCACGGTTCACCGTTCATCATTTTCAGGAATGATGTACTTCCGGCCTATTCTCTGGCCGGCCGTAGGTGGAGTTTTCCGTGTCGGTTGCTGGTCGGACCGATGGGTGAATCAAGCGTCTTCAAGTATTCAAGGTGATGGCAATGATGTCAGTTGGGTTCTCGCGAATGCGCCGCATGCTGGTCGCGCCGGCTCTGATCGTCTCGGGCATGTTCGCGAGTGCCGCGGCAAGCGCCAACCCCGAGCCATGGCAGCTCAACATGGTCAAGGGCGTGACCAAGACCTCGCACGAAGTGCATGACATTCACATGATCATGCTCTGGATCTGCGTCGTTATCGGCATCATCGTCTTCGGCGTGATGTTCGTGGCCATGTTCAAGTTCCGCAAGTCCAAGGGCGCGATTCCGGCGAAATGGGATCACAGCACCAAACTCGAGGCGATCTGGACGGTCATTCCGATCCTGATTCTGATCGCCTGCGCATGGCCGGCAACGACCTTGCTGATCCGGATGGCCGATACTTCCGGCTCGGACATGACCGTAAAGGTCACTGGCTACCAGTGGAAGTGGCGCTACGAGTACGTTGACTACTTCGGCACCCAGCCCGACATCAATTTTGTCTCCAGTCTGGCGGAGGACTCGAATCGGGCACGTCAGCTGAATTCCGGCATCGATCCGGCTTCGATTCAGGTTGATGGCGTCCCCACCTATCTGCTCGACGTCGACAAGCCGCTTGTCCTGCCCGCCGGTGTCAAGGTCCGCTTCGTGATTACCGCGGATGATGTCATCCATGCATGGTGGGTACCTCAGTTGGGCTGGAAGCAGGACGCCATCCCCGGAATCATCAACTCCACATGGACGAAGATCGACGAGCCCGGCATTTATCGCGGGCAATGCGCCGAGCTTTGTGGAAAGGACCACGGCTTCATGCCGATCGTGGTCAAGGTCGTTCCGAAGGCCGAATTTGAACAATGGATGGCTGCACAGGCGCCTGCGCCTGAAGCCACCGCAAGCACTATTGCTCCGACGACAGCCCCGCAGGGCTGATTCCGTTACTGAATCTTGAGGTAGAGGCCATGGCCCACGCTGCCGTCCACGACGACCATCACGACGACCACGATCACAAGCCGCAAGGCTTCCTGGATCGCTGGCTGTTCACCACCAACCACAAAGACATCGGTACGCTGTACCTGGTGTTCGCGCTGATCATGTTCTTCATCGGTGGATCGATGGCAATGATCATTCGCGCCGAGCTGTTCGTGCCCGGAATGCAACTGGTTGAACCCCAGTTCTTCAACGAAATGACCACGATCCACGCCCTGGTCATGATCTTCGGCGCGGTGATGCCGGCCTTCGTCGGCCTCGGCAACTGGATGATTCCGCTGCAGATCGGTGCGCCGGACATGGCCCTGCCGCGCATGAACAACTGGTCCTTCTGGATTCTCCCGTTCGCGTTCACGCTGTTGCTGTCGACCCTGTTCATGCCGGGTGCCGGACCGCAGGGCGGCTGGACCCTGTATCCGCCGTTGTCGCTGCAGGGTGGCAACAGCGTTGCCTTCGTGATCTTCGCCATCCACATGATGGGCATCAGCTCGATCATGGGCGCGATCAACATCATCGCGACCATCCTCAACATGCGTGCGCCCGGCATGGATCTGCTGAAAATGCCGATCTTTGCCTGGTCCTGGCTGATTACCGCATTCCTGCTGATCGCGGTCATGCCGGTCCTGGCTGGCGCGGTGACCATGCTGCTGACCGACAAGTTCTTCGGTACCAGCTTCTTCAACGCCGCTGGTGGCGGTGACCCGGTGATGTTCCAGCACATCTTCTGGTTCTTCGGGCACCCCGAGGTCTACATCATGATTCTGCCGGCTTTCGGCATTGTCAGCGAGATCATCCCGACCTTCGCGCGCAAGCCGCTGTTCGGCTATCAGGCAATGATCTACGCGGTTGCGTCGATTGCCTTCCTGTCGTTCATCGTCTGGGCCCACCACATGTTTACGGTTGGCATGCCGCTGGGGGGCGAGCTGTACTTCATGTACGCGACCATGCTGATCGCGATACCCACCGGTGTGAAGGTGTTCAACTGGGTGACCACGATGTGGGAAGGCTCGATGACCTTCGAGACGCCCATGCTGTTCGCAATTGCGTTCGTCATCCTGTTCACCATCGGCGGTTTCTCCGGACTCATGCTGGCTATCGTGCCCGCGGACTTCCAGTATCACGACACCTATTTCGTCGTCGCCCACTTCCACTACGTGCTGGTCACCGGCGCAGTCTTTGCCATCATGGCCTCGGTCTACTACTGGCTGCCCAAGTGGTGCGGCAACATGTACAGCGAGCGCTGGGGCAAGATTCATTTCTGGATGAGCGTGATCTCGGTCAACGTGCTGTTCTTCCCCCAGCACTTCCTTGGTCTGGCCGGAATGCCGCGTCGTATCCCCGACTACAACGTAGCGTTCGCCGATTTCAACATGGTCAGTTCGATTGGCGGATTCTGGTTCGGCGCAAGCCAGTTGCTGTTCGTGGGCGTCGTCGTTCACGCCGTATATTTCTCGAAGAACCGTGCGACAACCCAGGTTTGGGAAGGCGCGCGTGGCCTCGAATGGACAGTGCCGTCGCCGGCGCCACATCACACGTTTACCGAGCCGCCAGTGATTGATGACTCCATGCTTGCGCATGGGGATGTGACGCATTGATTGGTGCGTTCATCCGTGAACGCGGTTTAGCCTCAGGTTCCGATTGACTTGTTTGTTTGTGCGTTCATCCCTGAACGCAAAGCGAAGAGAAGAAGCGGCCATCCGTCAAGTTTGAGGCTTTGTTTGGCTTTGGCATTTATGCGTTCATCCATGAACGCACAGCGAAAAGAAGAAGCGGCCATCCGTGGCCGCACTTTTAGAAAGAAGCTCCTATTTCCATGGGTTTGCGGTTTTGATGAATAGAGATATCGACCAGCATGAAGCTACTCCTCGCGTGAAGCATGACGCGCGCGGGATTGCCAAGACTGCGCTTTGGGTCGTGGCAGCCTCATTCCTGTTCGGTTTTGCGATGGTGCCGATCTACAGGATTGCCTGCGAGCACGTGCTTGGCATCAAGCTGTCCGGCGATGTGGCCGATGCTGCCAGTGTCGCGCTGATGGAAATCGACGAATCGCGCACGGTCACCGTCGAATTCATCGCTACCGTCAACAGCAAGCTGCCTTGGGAATTCAAATCGGAGAAGTCGCGAGTCGAGGTGCATCCGGGTGCATTGACCGAGGTCTGGTTTGATGCCACCAACGATTCAACCGCGGCCATCGTCGGAAACGCGGTGCCGAGCGTGGCACCGAGTGAGGCTTCGCCGTACTTCAACAAGACAGAGTGCTTCTGTTTCACGGAACAATTGCTGGATGCCGGGGAATCGCGGCGCATGCCGGTTCGATTCGTGGTTGATCCGCAATTGCCGGCTGGCGTGAAAACGCTGACCTTGTCCTATACTTTCTATGCGAACGAGGCGGCGACCAGTCGTTTGAGTTTCGCTTCACTGCCGCGTGACGGCATCGCAAGCAACTGAGAAATACCTTCGAGTCCGGGGTTCCAAGATCATGGCGCAAACACAGGGTGCTTACTACGTTCCACACGGCAGTTACTGGCCGATCGTGGGCTCGATCGGTCTCTTCAGCACCGTAATCGGTGCGGCGAACTGGTTCAATGGTGGTAGCGGGTTGACCGCGTCTCCGCTGATGTACCTGGGCATGGCGATCATCGTCATCATGATGTTCGGCTGGTTCGGCACCGTCATCCGCGAGTCTGTGGCCGGCATGTACAACCGCCAGGTCGATGTCTCGTTCCGCATGGGCATGATGTGGTTCATATTCTCCGAGAT
>NZ_JBAWHJ010000181.1:0-12406 GCF_049593775.1 Dokdonella sp.
GATATGGACGGCATCGGCAGTCCTGTCGAGGCTCAGCTGGAAGGCTGGGGTAATCAGGCGCCAGTAGCGAGATGCGAGTTGCAGGGCTTCATCGAGCGTGGCCGAGGTCATCAGCGCATAGCCGAGGTATTCGTGGCTGCTGGGCTTGATCATGCGGCCTAGCTGCATCGCAAGGTCGTCAAGACCGGTCATGCTTGCGGCGCGATCGATCAGCGCATCGGCCTGGGCCGGACTGAGCATTGCCTGCGGACGCTCCAGCATGGCGCGATCCAGTCCGATTGGTCCCAGCAACTGACTGGCATCCAGGCCGCGTGTCTGGACCATCTGGACCAGCAGGGCGTAGTAGCGCGCAGGAAGGAACGCGCTGGTCCTTGAGTGGAAAGTCATCGAGATCAGTCGCGGCAATGGCTGGAATTGACATTACCATGGCTGAAAATGACCAGACAAGTATGGGGGCGGAGGCGAGAATGAGGCCCGAACATCATCGTGGAGCGTATAGATGACCGAGCTCGCTGCCGGACATGGCTGGAATGATCGTCGCCGCTATTGGTGGCCGATCAGTCTCGTAGTGCCGTCACTTGTCCTGATTGCATATGGACTGGTCGAGGTCAGCGGCTCCGCTTGGTTCTGGTGGACCGGGGCCGTGGTGATCTATGGCGTCGTACCCCTGCTCGACTGGTGGGTTGGCAGCGATGCAAGCAATCCGCCGCATGCTGCGATCGACGGACTTGAAGGGGATCGCTACTACCGCGGGCTGCTGTTGGCGACCTATCCATTGCAGATGCTTGGCCTGCTTGTCGGGGTTTGGGTCGCGACCACGGCAGAGCTGAATCCGTTGCAATGGCTGGGTCTTGCCATCACCGTGGGGATCGTCAGTGGAGGCGGTATCAATGCCGCCCACGAATGGGGACACAAGCGTGGAGGATTCGCGTCATTGATGTCCAAGCTGAGCCTGGCGCCAGCGGCCTATGGCCACTTTCATGTCGAACACAATCGCGGCCACCACAAGAACGTTGCCACGCCGGAGGATCCAGCGAGCGCTCGCCTGGGGGAAACGTTCTGGCAGTTTCTTCCGCGAACCCTTATCGGCAGTGTTCGATCGGCCTGGCGAATCGAACGAACACGACTGCTAGCGCAGGGCAGGGCCGTGATCAGTCCGCGAAACGACATCCTGCAGGCCTGGTTCATGACGGCGATACTGTATGCGGCCCTGGTGCTTGTCTTCGGCTGGGCTGCACTGCCATTCCTGATCGTGCAGGCGTTCTATGGCGCAGCCCTGCTCGAAGCCGTCAACTACATCGAACACTATGGGCTCTTGCGGCGCAAGGACAGCAATGGTCGATACGTTCGCTGCGAGCCGGAACACTCATGGAACGCCAACCAGGTCGTGAGCAACCTGATGCTGTATCAATTGCAACGTCACTCAGACCATCACGCGAATCCGCGTCGCTCATACCAGACCCTGCGCCACTTCGATGACAGTCCGCAGCTACCGGTGGGATATGCCGCATTGATTCCGGTGGTTCATTTCCCGCGCATCTGGTTTGGCCTGATGAATCACCGCGTACTGGATCACTACGACGGGGACGTTCGCCGCGCCAACATGCAACCGGACTAGGCGGACGTCTGTTGGTGGATACCGGCAACCTGTCGTCTGGCTCGACGCGTGCCCATTTCCCGGGGGCTGCCACGAATATCCCTTCTCAGGGGTCGAAGCCGTCACCAAAAATCTGATCGCCACCGACGCTGATCAGGACACGGGCACGACTGAAGTTGCCCTGGTTGTCCGTCGCCCAGTAGTAGAACGAGTCGACGCCCGTGAAGCCGAAGTCCGGCTGATAGGTTGCCGTCCCGTTGCCGTTGTCGGTGACCACGCCGTGATTGGGCTGGACAATTCCATCGATGCCCAGCGGGTCGCCGTCCGGATCCGAATCGTTGGACAGCAGAGCCATCGTCCTGGCGGTTTCAAAAGAGGTCACGTACTGGTCATCGGAAGCTACCGGCGGCAGGCTCTGCAGATCGATCACGCCGCGCAGGAACGCATTGCCCCAAGCGGTGAACGTGTCGCCCAGGCGTGACTCGACATTCGGGCCGAGAAATGTCTTCAGACCGAACTTGTGAATCTCGCCAGTGGCTCTTTCGGTGAAATATTCCTCTACAACTGCGTAGGGTGTACCTGACGCCGTCCGGTAATAGCCGTCCTGCTCCAGAATCGCGATCATGTCGTAGCTTGGTGTGCCGATCGCATCGGTACCGGCGGGTATTGGCGCAGGTCCGATGGAATCAGTCTTGGTGCCCAGGTAGCTGACTCCGGACCCGGCCGTCGTCGCCGGCGACAGGTATTCCAGAGGTTGCCCATTGTTGATCACTATTTCGAAGCGGTTTGGCACCAGATCCGTGCCGACCAGAATCTGATCGATGGTGTTGTCCAGCGACTCGTATTCCACGTTGACGGATGAGAATTCCGCATCGATGACGACGTACTGATTCGCTTCCGGCGGCGGAGCGGGAGCGGTGAAGTTCTTGCCAAGGCCGATGCCGACTTCGAAACCCGTTACACGTGCGCGATTGACGACCATGTCGGTTGTATTCGTGCCGAAATCGATTCCGAAAAATGGTTGGCGGAACGATTCGGGAGTCAGGCCGATGACGTCGAAATCTTCGAGCAGATAGTGCGAGGTGTATTCGAGGGCTGCGCCTGCCTGGACTTCCCATGCCGTGAAATTCGACATGTGGGTATGGATGTCGTGTTGCTGGTTCGGGTTGGCCTTGACCACATAGAGGCCAACCGTACTCGCGAAACTTTCGTTGCCGTGGAAGTTCAGGATTGGCGCATCATCCGGCGAAGCGTTTCCGTTGCGCCTGAGCGCTTCCGGCAGCATGAAGATGGAACCCGGAAAAGACAGCATGCCTGTGCCTCGATGCAGGTACACGAAGCCATGGTTCACGCTGGCCGCGATATTGTCGACACTGCGAACCATCCGCCCCTGGAACCAGAAACCGTCGCCGGTACGGCCAATGTCGAAAGCCTCGGGATCATTTCCGTTTTTCGGATTGAATGCCGAGTTGCCTTCTGCGCGGATCGCGATGTTGCGCGTCCAGCTACCCACCTCATTGCCGGTTTCAGCGACGAACCCTGCACCGAATGTGTCGAAACTGGCGTTGTCGTGGAAGTTGGCGTTGCTGTTGTGATGCACGTAACCCCAACCCGGGGATCCAAACACCGCGTTGCCAATGGTGATGCTCTGGTCCTGTGCGTCGGTCACCCCATTGTTGTGGAAATGGTACGGATAGCGGCCCCGGATATTGCTGGTGGGCAAGACCGGTGAAATCGTGGCCACTTCAAAACTAGGCACTTCCTTGTTGGTGCGGCCGAGTTGGTGGAAAGCCGCATAGCGAACGTCGACATCGGCGGTCATGAACATCACATGACCTCGTCGATGCACCGGAACGGTGTCCGCATTCTCCGTGGAAATCGTGACGTTCCTGGTGAAGTTTGCAACCGATGCCTTGAGGTCTGCTCTCGGAGTGCGGTGGTTCCATGCAAGCGGACGATCCACCGTCACGCTGCTGCCGTTGATCGAAGTAATGGTGAGCACTTCGTCCTGCGTGCCGTGATAGCGAACGGCCAGAATCGCGTTGTCCCACTTCCATCCCGAATAGCGCGTACCAGTCAGGACAATCGTGTCGCCTGGCTCCCAGTTGTGTGGCGGATACGCCAGCTGCAATACGGTGTCACCTGCCAGTGCATCGACAGCCAGCTTGAGGTGGCTGGTGCGTTTCGCGCCATGAATGCGCACCGTGCCCTCGGAGACCACGCCGCGCGACGTCAGGCTGGGGTCATTCGCAACGTTGATGTCGCCACGATCCGCAATGACGATATCTACCTTGGCGGATGGCTGGACCGGTTGCGCTGTCGTACCGATCTGCAGGGTTCCGGTACTGGAAACAATCAATGTATCGAGTACGATCCGGCTGGAGGCGTCGTGCGCAAAGCGAAGGCTGCCATCGACAACCACGCGATCAAGACGCGCGTTGCCAATTCCCGAGTAGGTCACGTTGATCCCCGATGCGACAAGCACTTCGGCGTCCTCACCAGGTACCTGACCTCCTGCCCATGTGGCGGGGTTAGACCAGGCACCGCTGGCAACCGCGGTATGCGTAGGGACAAATCCGCCAAGCAGGCCGTCGAGCATCGATGCATCATGCTCGTGGTGGGATGCGGGTGCGAGGGTTGCGTGGCAGCAAAGCAACGTCGCCAGCAAGGCAGGCAGGATCCGCTGCAGGCGTGGTTTCGGGCGCGAGGATTCAGTCATTGCGCAGGGATTCTCCGTGATTGGAATTGCGGGTGGACCTGAGCCCGAGTGAACATGCATCGCTACCGAGCCAACCGCTGATGATTCGCAAGAAAGCGCGGACTCAGGCAGGGCTCATGAAACCGAGGTCCGCCGTGGCGAATCGTCCGATATTCGGAAACACCGTGGACATCTCGCCGGGGGGCACGCCATACCAGCGGGCAATGGTTGCTGCGTACTGATCGACCGAGGCTGTCGGGATGATCTGGCCCCAACCAGCATCGTCGGGACCGCCGACACCGAGATTGGGCGGAATTCCATAAATGCGCCGCCCATTGACCGCGCCGCCCAATACCATGTGGTGACTGCCCCAGCCATGGTCGGTGCCATCGCCATTGACGCTGGTCGTGCGGCCGAATTCCGAAGCAGTGAATGTCGTGACCGAATCCTGCAGCGACATCTCGACCGTCGAGGCATAGAAGGCCGCCAGTGCGCCATCGAGTTCTGCGAGCTGGGCGGCATGATCGTTGAGCTGGTTGTCGTGGGTGTCAAACCCGCCGATACCGACGAAAAAAATCTGCCTTTGCATTTGCAATGGCGAACGCACGTTGATCAGTCGCGCAATCATGCGCAGCTGACGTCCGAGGTGGGTATTGGGAAAGGCTGTCGTAAGCGGCGTCTCTCCATCCAGCGCCTCGTTGATCATGACTTCATTATCCATCGATCTACGCATGATGGTCGCGTACTGCCGCTGCAGGGCGTTGCCATGGGCTGCATCGCGCAAGGCGAGGAACGCAGCTCTGCGTTGTGGCTGCCAGTCTTCGAGGAACGAGACACCTTCTGCCCCATTCTGTCCCACGAAATAGGGCACAACATCGTCGCCAGCCTGGAAAACGTTTTCACCATCAATCGAGATGTTCATCGAGAGCTGTTGATTCTGGTTGGTGTCCTGGAACATGTCGGCAAGCCGGCCGCCCCAGCCGCGACGATTCTGCGCGTCGGCCGCTGGTCGCTGCCAGGTGACGGTCTGGTCACTGTGCGAGAACAGCTGTGCAGGCACCGGCACTGAACCCGCCTGGTATTGGGCCTTGGTGATCGGATAGAGCAAGGGGCCGACATTGGCCGCGATGGCAAGCGGCGACTGGGCCTGGTTGAACAAACCGCGCAGCAAGGGCATTGATGGCGAAAACCCATAGCTGCCACCACCCACGGGCGCCACGCTGGGGTTCAGTGACAACAGCTCTGCCTGGGGCAAGGCGAGTTCGCCGCGTGCTCCTGCATACTGGTTGTAGAGCGCCGTACTGCTCGGCGCCATCATGTTGAAGGCATCGTTGCCACCATACATATACACGCAGACCAGGGCACGATAGTCGTTGCCGAGCAGGCGCCCGCCAGACAGGGTGGCCGCATGAGCTAGCGAAAGTTTGCCGGTGAAGCTTGTGAACAGCGCCGAAGAAGCGGTCGCGCACAGGGCGCGCTGGATAAAGTCACGTCGTTTCATGGCGTCACCGTTCGATTGCGTATTCGGGGGAACTCTGGATCAGCCAGACGGCATCCTGCACACGCTGGCGTCGTCCTTGCGTCGTGTTGGGCATGGCTTGTACGTAGGTCACGAGCGTGTTGAACATGAAGCTCGACATCGTCCTGCTCATGAACAGCAGGTCATAGCGATCCACCAGTTCAACTGCATTCGCGGCGTGTGCAAGTTCCGGGCCCAGATCGACGACGATGTCCTCGCTGTTCTGCCCGCTGTGGCCACGCCATTGGTAGAAGATCTTGTATCCAAGACCGTTGGAGACACTGGCGATCGAGGTATCCGTGGTGATCTGGAATTCCGGTGCGGCAAGTCCCAGCAACGAAAGCTCGCCGGGCGGACTGTAGTCGGGCAGGAAGAAATTGAACACGGTCGGTGCACGCAGGGGGGCCTGGCCGAGGAAGTATTCGGTATTCCACTCACGGTAACGCCCATCATCGGCACGGCCATCGAATGCGCGCCAGAGTTGACTCAACTTCAGCAGAGGCTCGCGCATCTTGCCGCCATTGCTGGCAAGGTCAGGCAGCGTGCGCGCTTCGGCATCCATCAGAACGGCCCTGGTCGTTGCTCCAAGATCACCACGGACGCCCGCACCATTGTTGGCAAAGACTGCAGCCACCCTGCCGACATAGGCTGGCGAGGGATTGCTTGTGACAAGACGCTTGATCAGGTGCCTGGCGAAGAACGGCGCGACGTTTGGATGATTGAAGATATTGTTGAACGCCGCCTGCAGATCGCTGTTCGCGGTGCCACCTGCGGATAGCATGCCGCCGGGCAGGGTTGATCCCGGGTAGATCAGCAGTTGCTTGGAATCTTCGGAGGCGTGGTAGCTCTCCCAGGGTTGCATCGGAACCAGCCACCACGCATCCCAGCCCGGATCGGGCCAGTCGACCGGGCCGGATGGACAATATTCCCATTCCCACGGCTGGCCGCCGTTGGTGCGAGGGCAATTGGCATAGTTCCAGCCGGTGAAGACGTGAGCGAAGCCCCGAATCGTATTCTGGTCATAGGTGGGAATCGGCTGCCCCGCGGACGTTTGCACGGTGCCGTCGGGGTTGAGTTGCACCAGCCCCACCGAGAACAGTTGCATGATTTCGCGTGCGTAGTTCTCATCCGGACGGATGTTCGCAGTGGCATCGGGTTTGCGATTCTTGAACATTGACAGGTAGTGGCCCATGACAGGACTCAGGGTCACTTCTTCGAGCAGGGTTCGATAATTGCCGAATGCACCATCGACAAGCAGATCGTAGTAGTTGGCCATCGCGGTCGGATAGCTTTCGATTGCACCACTCTGGTCGGAAACGACCAGCAATTCACTGAGAGCGAAAGCCACCCGCTGGCGCAACTGGTCCGGCGCCGTGATGCCTTGTTGCCACCAGATTTCCTGGCGCGCGTTCTGATAGACATCCTCGCCTGCCGCAGTCAGGGACTCGAGATAGGGCCGATGGTGCGAGGCTGGCATGGTCAACTGTTCGGAGAGCCAGGCGTTGTAGCCCATGTCGCGAAGTCGGGAAATTTCTGCGAGGTTGGGCCCGAAAGTTGCCTGGGTCAGGAAGCGTGCGGCATCGGCGTCCGAATACGGACCTTCCTGACGATGGTCGAATCCTGCGTCAAAGACGTGATCGCCGGCCCAGACATGTTGCAGTGGGCCGAGTAAGATCAATGACAACGCAAATCGCAAGAGTGGAAGTTTCATGCCTGCCCCATCGTCCGCTTCGCCGCAACTCGGGCTCGAACACTATAGGCATTACCTGTGTCGCGATGTGAGGCCAGTCACAGCGTGAGGCGCGTGGCTGGCAATCGCAACATGTTCCGGTTGTTGCCAATGGTGCTGATGATTGTCCTGTTTTCCTCCAGTTCGGCTTTTGCACTCAATAGTTGTCAGGATGGTGATTTCGCAGACATGCGCGGCGAAGCCGTCGTGAGGATCGCCAATGACGATCCCACCAATCCGTTTCGCTACCGGCCTCGTTGCGTGATCGTCAGCGAGGCAACTCGCGTTGAATTCCGTGCTTTGCCGAATTTCGGCATGCACCCGTTGTATGGCGGCACGGTGACTGGAAGCATGGCAACCTTTGATCCGGCCAGCCCGATCGGTCCCTTCACAAGCGGCACGCAGGGCGATTCCATGCTGATGTCATCCGGCGAGTTCCCGTTCTTTTGCGACTTCCACTTCACCTCAGGGATGATGGGGTCAATCCGGGTGGTGCCAGAACTGTTTGCCGAAGGATTTGACTGAAAGGCTGTTGCCGTTGCGTGGTTTTCGGGCATCATCCCGAGTCGATTTTCGCATTCATGCAGCAGATTCTTGCGGGCTTTGATGCGGACGCTCGCGTTTGCACGGGCCTCATGCCCGGTCGCCACGCCGGCAAATACAGGCACACCACCGTTTCCGGATCACTTTGATGGCAAATATTCCCGGCATCAGCAAGGCGGATTGGCGCAAGCGTCTTTCCGGCCTTTCCCCGCCAATCGTGAAGATGATCGAGCAAGCGGCAGCGGGAATTGAACAGCGCCGTCTCGAGGATGTGCAGCGAAGTCTCGTGGCTGCGAGCGTGCTCGCCCCCAGTCATCCCGAAGTACTCCGACTTCAAGGCGTCCTGAAGCATCTTGAAGGGCGCTACAAAGAGGCGGTGGAGATCTTGCGTGAAGCGCTTGCGGAATCGCCCGATGACGTGCTGATCGTCAACAATCTCGGCAGCTCGCTAAGAGCCGCCGGTGATGTCGAGGGTGCCATTGAAATGTTTGATCGGGCAACCAGACTTGATCCAGACCTGGCAGCTGCGTGGTTCAACCTCGGCAAGACACTGAAATCGCAGGCTCGGCCAGAGATGGCTTTGCCGCACCTGCAGCGAGCGCTTGAACTTTCACCCGCCCACGTGCCTGCGCGCATCGTGCTTGGCGATTCGTTGAAGGCGCTCGGACAGATCGATGAAGCCGCCAGGGCATTTCGTGATGCGTTGCGGTTGAATCCCCTGAACGCCCAGGCCTGGTTCTCCCTGGCCAACATCAAGACCGTGCCATTGAGTCTCGGCGAGGCGAACCAGCTTGAGAGGTTGCTTCGCGAACGCTCCTTGCACGATGACGACCGCGTGCGCATGGGGTTCACTTTGGCCAAGGCCCTCGAGGACAACGGCCAGTACGAGAAATCATTTGCTGCCTTGAGCGAAGCCAATCGCTGCAAGCGTCGCCAGATGCCTTGGGATTCCGCGCAGTTCTCGATGGGAATTGACGCCATTCTGGAAGCTTGTGCGCAGCCCCCGGTCGCTACCGCACCAAAGACGCAAGGTAGTGAGGTCATTTTCATCGTCAGCCTGCCACGCTCGGGCTCGACTTTGACCGAGCAGATTCTGGCCGCTCATCCCGAGATCGAGGGGGCCAGCGAACTGCCTGACCTTCCTGCCGTGATCAATGAAGAGTCTCAGCGTCGCGGCGTCGAGTTTTCGGTCTGGTTCAACGATGCGACTGAGGAAGATTGGGAGCGTCTGGGCAAAGACTATCTGGCTCGCACGCAACGCTGGCGAGCGAACCGTCCGCGCTTCACCGACAAGGGCCTGGCGAACTGGCAATCTGTTGCTGCTGCACTCGCCATGCTGCCAGCGGCGAGGATTGTGGTTTGCCGCCGCGATCCCCTGGAAAACTGTCTCGCCTGTTTCATTCAGTTGTTTGCCCGTGGGCAGAAATTCAGCTACGCGATTGATGATGTTGTCGCCTACTGGCGTGATTTTGACCGCCTCTGTCGCCACTGGGTCGAGATCTATCCGGGGCAAGTCCACAACATGGTCTACGAGACCTTGCTTGACGAGCCCGAAGCCACGACACGATCACTGCTCGAATTCTGTGGATTGCCGTTTGATTCGGCCTGCCTCCGGTTTCACGAAATCAAGCGCAACGTGCGTACGGCCAGCGCCGCCCAGGTTCTGCAGCCGCTGCGTCGCGACACTGCGCGCTCAGAGCGCTACGGCTCTGCCCTGGACGAGTTCAGAAGAGCGCTTGCACAGGTAACCTGATTTCGGGGGCGGTGGGGATGCGCGCAGCCGTGCTCAACCGCACCAACGGAACGCATCGTGGCGTTGCCAAATCCGCTTCCATGTACGGGTTTTGCAAGAAGTCCGCAGGGGAAAGGGGTTCGATGGCTGGTTTGTCGAGGAGCACCGTTCGATGAGCATTGCCTGTACATGCATGATTGAACGCGCACGACAGCTCAGTCTGAAGCCGACAAAAGCCTCGTGACGTGATCGTTGCGACGAACGTGGTGGCGCCCCTCGTGGAGAACCGGACAAACACTCGGATGAGTGCGTATGCCCTGCTTGTCGGGCCGCACTTGTTGCGGACGGTGTCACACTTTGCTACTTTCGGTGATGTTGTGCCAGCGTCTCTTTGATCCGCGCCTTGCACCTGGGGCTCGCGGAGCGTGTTTATCAATCTGGGGATTACCTAATGATCAATCGCAAATGCGTGCTTGCAAGCGGCATCGCCGCTGCAGTATTCGCCATGTCCAGTGTCAGCGCCGCAAACCTGCAGACAAGCAGCGTGTCTCCCGTCGCTCAGCCAAACTTTCCGGCTCCCAACGGTGGATCGGTCGTCCTGTATGACCAGACCGACAACGCAGCAGGCAATGGCGTTCCAAATCAGAATTTCGAATCCTCCTACGACGCTTACGATGCTGAAGGCGCGGATGATTTCGTGGTACCTGCTGGTGGCTGGACCATCGATACGGTGAATCTGGTGTCGACGATCGGTACGCCGATTGTGACGACAGCGAAGGTCAACATCTACACGGATGCTGGTGGTGTTCCGTCGGCAACGACTAGCTGCAGTGCGCCTGCCGCCGTTGCAAACGTCACCGCTACGAACACTACGATCACGCTGGGAGCGCCTTGCTCACTGGCTGCGGGTACCTACTGGCTTGCCGTCCAGACAGACGTCAATTTCGGCACGAACGGACAGGTTTTCTGGTCGAATCGCACAACGCAGACCGGCAACCAGTCGGTCTGGGTCAATCCGGGCGACGGTTTCGCGTCGGGTTGCACCACGTTTACACCGGTGATCACCTGTGGAGTGGGCGGCGGTACAAATCCTGACCTGCTGTTCCAGCTTATCGGTGTCGTGGGTGGTGGTGGCGGTGGCGATATTCCGCTGGGTCCAGTCCAGGAATTGCCGACCCTCGGACAGTGGAGCATGCTGTTTGGAGCCTTCGGTCTGGCCATGCTCGGCATGTTTGGTCTGCGCCGTCGTTCGCGTCTCTGATTGCAGCTCGCTGCAACGAAATATCGACCGGGGGCCATCGCGGCCCCCGGTTTTTTTTTGCGAGTTTTCATCGGCAACAGCGATGGCTCGAGACCGTGTGCCCGATGTTCGTGCTGCACCTGTTCCTCAACCCCGGGAATGCACCTGCTACTGGCCGCTTCAGCCTCGCATCGAAGCAGCTTGGCAAGGCGCCGCATTTCGAGCACTCTGGGCTGCACCCGGCTCCATCAGCGATCGATTGATCGGATAGCGCGACCATGTCGCCGTACTGGAGGGGCGGCGAACGAAGCGAGGTGAAGGCGTGTTCGAGATTGCCGTCATATTCCTGGTGCTGACCGCACTGCTGGCGTACGTGAATCACCGTTTCGTCGGACTGCCGACGACGATCGGTGTGATGGCGATCGCCTTGATACTTTCGCTCGCGTTGGTGGGGCTGGACAAGCTCGGATTCAGCCAGCTTCACGACCTTGAAGTTTCCCTGCTGCATTCGATTGATTTTTCCGATGTGCTCATGGAAGGCATGCTTTCGGTGCTTCTTTTCGCGGGCGCCATGCACGTGGACTTGAGCGAGTTGCGAGCCTACCGCTGGCAAGTCGGCCTTCTCGCAGTAGTGGGTACGCTGGTTTCCACTCTTGTCGTCGGTTACGGCATCTCGGTGTTCCTGCCGATCGCCGGCATCGAATTGCCATTCCTGTATTGCCTGGTCTTCGGCGCGCTGATTTCGCCGACAGATCCGATTGCCGTAATGGGCATTCTCAAGTCTGCCGGTGCGCCGAAGAACCTCGAACTCGTGATCTCCGGTGAGTCCCTCTTCAATGACGGCGTTGGCGTCGTCGTGTTTTCAATCCTGCTTGGCGTGATCACCCTGGGTGAAGTGCCATCCGCGGGGCAGGTTGGAATCCTGCTGCTCCACGAGGCCGGGGGCGGCATCATCTTCGGCCTCGTTCTCGGCTATATCACCTACCGGCTGCTCAAGGGCATCGACAGCTACAAGGAAGAGGTCTTGTTGACCCTTGCCGCGGTTCTCGGTGGCTACCTTCTGGCGACCCATTTGCACGTTTCCGGTCCGCTGGCGATGGTCGTGGCTGGACTGGTTATCGGCAATCATGGCCGCGCGCGCGCCATGTCGGACAAGACCCGCCAGCATCTCGACATGTTTTGGGAGCTGCTTGATGAAATCCTCAACTCGGTGTTGTTCGTATTGATCGGCATGGAAGCGCTGGTCATTCCCTACTCGCCGAACGTTGCAGTTGCCGCGGTCGGCACCGTGTTCATTGCCCTGCTTGCGCGGCTGCTTGCCGTTGGTGCGCCAGTGGCTGCCCTGGGG
>NZ_JBAWHJ010000182.1:0-5090 GCF_049593775.1 Dokdonella sp.
GATTAGTGCAGGCCTCTACGACGCAGCCGAAGCGACCAGTCGCAGCTTGCTGAGCTTGAGCCCGGATCGGCCGGGCGCGCGCGGCCGACTCGCCGTTGCCTTGTTGCTAGAGGGTGATGCCGCCGGCGCGCTGGTGGAAGCCAGGCAGTTGGACGATTTTCGGAAGCCACTCGCCGAGTCGATGGCCTACCACGCGCTGGGGCGCAAGGCTGAGTCCGATGCAGCCCTGGCTGAATTGACGGTACTGCAGCCCGATGAGCGCCCGACTTATGACATCGCCAGCGTGCACGCATTCCGTGGAGAGGCGGACCAGGCCTTCTTGTGGCTGGAACTTGCGGCAGAGGAGAGCGGTGGCAACCTGCCCACGGTCATGCTTGACCCCCTGTTCGAAAACCTCCATGAGGATCCACGTTGGCTGCAGTTCCTGCGCAGTGTCGGCAAGGCGCCGGAGGATCTGGCGAAGATCCGGTTTCATGTGCCGATGTCTCAAGCAAGCACGGACAATCACCAATCGGCCCCTGCCGCGCTCACACCGACAAGCCCGCAATGAGCCCATCCGCCGAATCATGCGCGGAAAAGCCGGCCTCGATGTCTTCCGTGGACTGCTGGCAAGGATTCGCGCAGACGCCCAAGCACTTGCCGACCGGGTGCGAAAGGAGACCGGGGCATGAAAAGAGCGCCACATGACTGATTTCTGGCAACGCCTGCAGCAACGCAAGCTCGTGCAATGGGCGATGGCCTATCTGGCTGCTGCCTGGGTGCTGCTGCAAGTGCTCGATCTGGCCGCGGACAGCTACGAATGGCCGACCCTGATAATGCGAATTGCCTTCGGCCTGATCGCGCTCGGATTCCTCGTCACCCTGGTGCTGGCCTGGTATCACGGTGAACGTGGTGTGCAGAAGGTGTCGGCTACGGAGTTGCTGATTGTCGCGCTGCTACTGCTTGTCGGTGGTGGGCTGATCTGGCAGTTCTCGCAGTCGTCGCCGACGAGCGACACGACGCAAGTGTCGGCATCCGGACAGGTTTCGGTCTCCCCGGCGGCGGGCGCGACCGGTGCGGATACGCCAGCGGTTGCTGACAAATCCGTTGCTGTCCTTGCGTTTTCCAACATGAGCGATGACAAACAGAACGAATACTTTTCCGATGGCGTCAGCGAAGAATTGCTCAATGTTCTGGCGCGCGTCCCGGGCCTGAAAGTTACCGCGCGAACATCTTCGTTCTTCTTCAAGGGCCAGAATGTTCCGATTCCCGAGATTGGGGAAAGGCTCGGTGTTGCCTATGTCGTCGAAGGCAGTGTTCGCAAGGCCGGCAACAAGGTCCGAATAACGGCGCAGCTGATCAAGGCCAGCGAAGGGTTTCATGTCTGGTCGGAGACCTACGATCGTGAACTCGATGACATTTTTGCCCTCCAGGAAGAATTGGCATCAAGTATTGCCAAGGAGCTTTCGGGCGCCATTGGCATATCCCAGACCAGTGTCGCTGCGACCGGTACTACTCGAAGTGTGCCTGCCTACGAGAAGTACTTGAAAGGGCGCCAGGCATGGAATCTCACGACCCACGCCGGCGATCTCGAGGCAGTGGAGTACTTCAAGAGTGCGCTGGCCCTGGATCCGGATTACGCCATGGCACACGGGGCGCTTGCCGAGGCCTATGTGTCGTTGGCAAATGATGGCGTCGAGCCTGCTTCAAAGGTTTTTCCGCTGGCACGCGCTTCCGCAAAACGCGCCCTGGCCATTGATCCGGACAACGTGCAGGCGCATACGGCACTCGCCGAATACGCCTTTCACTACGATTGGGACTGGGCAGCCTCTGATCGCCATATCGAGCAAGCGCTCGCTGCCGATCCAAACTATGCGATGGCGTACAGCCGCCATGCCGGGCACCTTTCGGCGCGCAATCTGCTCGAAGATGGGGCAGCGGCGGATCAGCGTGCACGCGAGCTTGATCCGGTGAATCAGAATTCATTGCGATCTTCCAATCTGCTCTATCGGCGACATTACGCCGAGGCGATTGAAGCAGCGAACGGAGAGCTTGCAGATAATTCCTCAAGTAACGTGGCCCGTACCAACCTCGGTCAGGCGCTGGCACTGTCCGGTAAGCCCGATGAGGCCGTTGAAATGTTTCGGGCAATGGCGATCGAAACGCCCGAGGACCTTCGTGTGCAGGCCAACCTTGGCTGGGCACTGGGTCTTTCCGGGCAGGCCGAGTTGGCCGGTGCGATTCTGCGACAGCTGACGACGCTGGCTGATACACATTTTGTGTCGCCACTTTCACTGGCCATGGTCGCGCTGGGCATCGGCGACCACGATCGCGTATTCGTTGAGCTGGAAAAGGCCAGGGAAGTGCGCGATCCAATGCTGCCCTTCATTGGCTACGCGCCGTTCTGGGATCCGGTTCGCGGCGATCCGCGTTTTCGCGAACTGCTGAGACAGCTGAATCTCGATGAATATTTCCCCGAGACTGCAGACTTAACGAGTATGAAGCCCGGAGACACAGATGGTTGATCCTGCTGCAAAACAATATTCAAGACAGCGCACTTGACGCGTTGATAGCCGCGCCATTGCAGAGCCTCGTTTTGTTGTCATCCACTCATTCATGAACTCATCAATGCAATCCCTGTGAGGACCCAACCATGATGCGAAACGCAGTGACACTCATTGTTGCCACTCTAGTTCTTGGTGGTTGCGGCAAGCACGACAAGGACGCAGCCACGCAGCCAGTCAATGATGTTGCGCCCGTTGTCGCCGACGCTGAAAAGGCAGGCGCTACTTTCGATGCCGCAATAGATCAACTGACCCGTAGCTACTACCAGCAAGTGCCGGAAGCAGCAACCTACAACGGCATTCCGGACGAGCTCACCTCCGGCGCCGATGCCCGACTCAATGATCGTTCGGTGGAAGGCGACAAGGCGCGTGTGGCCGAAATGGAAAAGCGGCTGGCCGAATTGCAGGCGACGTCACCGGATTCGCTCAGTGCCGATCAGCGCCGCATCCGCAGCACGTTGATCACCCTGTTCGATGGCGCACTCGGTCCCATGCGCGTGGCTGATTACGGCAGCGGCTTTGATGCCTACGGCATCTGGTATCTGCCTTACGTGATTATCCAGAACTCCGGGGTTACCGTCGACGTTCCCAAGCTGATGGAAGCGCAGCAGACTGTTCGCAACGCCGCAGAGGCCACGGAGTACCTGGAGCGACTTGAGCTGTTTCCCGGGATACTCGACGGCGCATTGGCAAGGATGCGCCATGATGTGGATCTCGGCGCGATTCCGCCCGACTTCATCGTGCAGAAATCAAAGGCCGTGGTTGACGCGTTTGCGGCCATACCGGCCGCTGACAACGTACTGGTCACGAGCTTCGCCAGCAAGCTCAAGGCAGCCGATGTTGCCGATGCGGATTCGTATTCGGCCAAGGCATTGGACATCGTGGGCAACGGCGTAATCCCGGCGTATCAGCGCATCAGCGCCTATCTCGGTGAAATCGAGCCTTTGGCGCCGCATGATGCCGGCGTCTGGCGTCTGCCGAATGGCGCGGCGCTGTACAAGGCGATGATCCGACACATGACCGACAGTGATCTGGATGCCGAGGAAGTGCATCAGATTGGCCTCGACGAAGTGGCTCGCATTACGGCCGAGATGGACGTCCTTCTGCGCGAGCAGGGCTACACCGAAGGAACGGTTGGCGAGCGCATGATCGCGTTGGCTGCCGATCCACGCTATGTGTTTCCGAACACGCCGGAAGGCAAGGCACAGCTGCTGGCGAGCATCGAGAAGCAGATGGCCGACATGAATGCGCTGCTGCCGAAGTTGTTCGGCAATGTGCCCAGGCATCCGATCGAGTTGCGCGCCGTCCCCGAATTCAGTCAGGACTCGGCACCGGGCGGTTACTACGACCCTCCTTCGCCGGATGGTTCGCGCCCCGGCATCTACTGGGTCAATCTGCGCGATACGGCCGCGTTGCCGAAGTTTTCCGCGCCAACGCTGACCTTCCACGAGGCCATCCCCGGCCATCACATGCAGATGGCCATCGCGATTGATCAGGATGCGCCGTTCATTGCCAAGAGTTTCTATTCCAACTCAGCGGGCGAGGGCTGGGCCTTGTACGCCGAAGCGCTGGCTGCCGAAATGGGCATGTACGCGGATGATCCGATTGGTGACATTGGCCGCCTGCGCGATGAGCTGCACCGTGCGGTTCGGCTGGTCGTCGATACCGGCATGCATGCCAGGAAGTGGAGTCGCGAAGAGGCCATTGATTACATGGTTGCCACCGAAGGCGCCGATCAGGGTTCTGCCGTGTCGGAGATCGAGCGCTATGTTGTCTGGCCCGGTCAGGCGCTCGGCTACAAGATCGGCATGCTCAGGATCCAGCAGCTGCGCAAGGAAGCGGAAGCGGCCTACGGCGATCAGTTCGACATCCGCGAATTCCATGATCGACTGCTCGCGATCTCGGCTTCGGCATTGCCGGTGATCGAGAGCGAAATGCGCGCGTGGATTGCCAAGGCCGGTGAGCAGAAATGATCTCGATCGGCGTGTTGCACCACGAGAGCGCCTCGCGTTGCTTTTCGTAGGAAATGGCTTTAGCCCTGATGCTTGTCCCGCGCAATGTGTCGAAGAGCATCGGACATCAATGTCTCTCCTACCAGACGCCGGTTTACGGCGCGGTCTTCGATCGCTGTGCTCGCGTTTCCGCTTTGTGGTTGGCTTTAGCCCCGCTATGCTGCCCTGCTGAAGAAACTCGGATTGCCGGAGTAATGCCATGATCTTCCGCCGCTTCTTGCAGCGATTCCGGCAACAGCAATGGGGCGCGATCGCCATCGAACTGGTGATTGTCATCTTCGGCGTATTCATCGGCATGCAGGTGTCGAACTGGAATGAGGAGCGCGAGACCGCGCAGAAAGCGGTCGTCTTCACAGCGCGTCTGACCGACGACCTGCGCAAGGAGGCATGGGCCTACGAACCCATGATCAACTACAGCCGCCAGACCAATGCCAACCAACGCCGCGTGCTCGATGCGATGGCGGGGGATATCGCGTTGTCGGATGAACAATTCGTGATCAGTGCCTACCGCGCCACCCAATACAAGGACTTCAAC
>NZ_JBAWHJ010000183.1:0-8788 GCF_049593775.1 Dokdonella sp.
TCCCAAGCCGGGTTGACCCATGCAAACTTTTTGGTCGACAGTTTTCGATGATTCCAGTGCGGGAACGCGATTCGGACAGCTTGCCCGGGCCGTCGGCCTGCTGGCCACCCTGGTGCTCCTGTTCGAAGCCGGCTATTTCCTGCTTACCGGCCTTCTGGAGATCATCAATTTCGGTTGGCGCCAACCGATGTTCGACCAGTACAAGATGTATCCGCACTACCTCGAGTTCGCGTTCCCGGAGAACATCATCCAGCTCGAGAACGGGCACCGCCCCCTGCTGCCGATCCTGATCACCCTGGCCGAAATCCGCTGGATGGGTGCAAACCAGACCCTGCACATCACCGTGGGCGCGGTTTGCGCATCCGTTATGGCTACGATCCCCGCGCTTGCTGCGTGGCGCCAACGCGCGATCTCCATGCCAATGCGTGCGGCCGCAGTTGCAGTGGCCGTGATCGGCATCTTCTGGTTGGCGAATGCCCGCATGCTGCTGCATGGCAACGAGTTGCTGCATGTCTACCTGCCGGGCACGCTGGTCCTGCTCGGCGCACTGTGCGTACATCGAGCCTCGTTGCATGCACCGGTCCGGTGGATGACTGCAGCGACTATCCTGTGCACGGGAGCGACGTTCTGCTTCGGTGCCGGCGTTGCCGCCTTCCCTGCCATCGCGCTGGTGGCCTGGGTATCTGGAGTTTCACCTCGTGCGATAGGGATGCTTGTGGTCGGCCTCGCGGTTTCACTGGCGATCTATCTGTTCGTCCTGCCCGGTGACGACGGTGTCCGCCAGATGCTGCAGCTCCGCCCCGTCGACAGCATCGCTACGGCAGCACGCTGGATCGGATCTCCATGGGTCAATGCCTGGCTGGGATTCGCCGATCCCCCGCTCTACCACTGGATGGCCGCGGACAATCAAGCCAGACTGCCTGGCTCCCTGGTTTCCAGCTCGGCCAACGGCATCCAGCAACTGTTTGGCATCTCGCTGAGGATGACGGGATCACTCATCCTCGGGCTTGCCGGCCTTTTCTTGCTGGCGATCGCTTTGCTGAAACGCGCACTTCGCCGCGGCCCGGTCAGCGCGATAGAGAACGTTGCCCTGACCATGGCCTTGTTCGGCGCCGCAATTTCGGTGCTGATCGGCGTCGGAAGACTCGACCACATGATCAGGCTACCCGATGATATTTTCGCTGATCGCTACCTGCCCTGGTCATGCACGTTCTGGATAGGCATCGCCATCCTGGCTCTGCTGAGGCTGGATCGTGCCCGCCTTGCACTCAAGGCCACGACAATCGCTCTCGCAATAGTAATTCCCGGGCTACTGCTGCCCAGCCACAGAAGCTGGGCCGGCTGGGGCGAGGCGGTCTACAAGAACAGCCAGGCATCAGCCGCAGCGGCCTTGTCGGATGTTTTTGATCCCCGGATATTCCCCAACGATGCTTCAGCGTCGCACGAAGACGTAGTTCATACACTTGATCTTCTACGGCAAAATCGTCTGGCCATGTTTGCCGGCCCGGAGGCCGGTCTGATGGATTCACACTTTCCTCTGTCCACTGCGCCGAATAGCTCTGCCGTTGTCGTCTATGGCCTGAAAATTGTCCATGACGAGTTTAGCGATATGCCGGCGGCAAGATTTGATGTGTTCATAGCCGATGAGATTCGATGGGTTCGGAACCAGGGGCCCATGGTAGTGCTCGATCCGGAAAACCGTGTTCGTGGCATCGTTCTACCCAGTTTTATCGACGGCCAACCGTCTGGACCACGCCTTAAGCGCGCCAGAAAGCGTGGCTATACTGGGTACATCAAGGAATTCAGTAGCTCGCGAACCTATCGCCTGGCTTTGCTCGATCCAGATCTGGTTGCCGCCATTGTGTTAGCTGAAATTCCGTCGGGCCAATGAGCTCCACAGAATGCAGGCTCACGCTCAAGAACTGAACTTGACAAAATCGCTCGATCAATTCATGACCACCCTTCCGACACTACACCTGGGACGGAGATGCTGTGTTTCACAACCACATTGAGTGCAGGTCACTTGACTCAAGCAGCAGGTCAAGCTGTCAGGATATAGGCGGAAAAATACCTCCGCATCACACTTCACGGCGAGCCAATTTCGCGAGTTGGAAGCGTGCTGTACGCTACCAGCTCAACCACTGACCCGTATCCAATTGATATTCGTTCTGGTGTCCCAAGCCAGCACCGAAACCTTCCAAAACTCCATTCAGGAAACCAACAGTACGGCCATCAATACCAGACCCAGAAGCCTTCGCAGATAATTTTTTGCCGCACGGCAATACCGATCTGGCATATTTGACTCACCACTACCGCAGGTTCACATCTACGCTTGAGGAATTCTGCTCGACATGGGACCTCTCGCGCGGAAACCGCGTATTGGATATTGGGGCCCACTGGCTGCACCAGGCAATTCTCTGGGAACATGCGGGGTTCAAAGTCACTGCCGTAGATATGCCGATTACGTTTGAAATGACGAGCGTGCAGTCCATCGCCCGCGCCAACAACATTCAACTAATCCCTTGCGACGATCTTGAGGCAGCGAGCGCACTTGATGCGATCCCGGACTCCAGCATCGACGTAATCTTGTTTACTGAAATCATCGAGCATTTGACTTTCAACCCTGTGCGATTTTGGAAGCAGGTCTATAGGATTCTTGCCCCCAAAGGACGCCTGTTGGTGACCACACCCAACTACTACGCATGGAATGGCCGTGCGTGGGATGTCATGAGATTCCTGCGCGGATTCGGCGGAGGACTAAGTGTGGATGGAATTCTGGGCACCAACACCCATGCTCATCATTGGAGGGAATTCTCCCGGCTCGAACTCATTCGATATTTCTGTCTCTTGTCTCCGGATTTCAATACTGTCAAGGCGAAATCGGTTCGAAATTACTATCCGCAAGTAGCGACAGGCATGAAGAGAGTGGTGTCGAAAGCAGCCGAGGCCATTCCAGGACTCCGGCCAAACCTTCATCTTGGAATTGATTTGCGATCGAAGGAACAAGGCATTGTCATGGAGCCGGGCTGGTAGTTGGAACATTCAACAGCAAGGGAGAATCGGAAACCCCCACGCCAACCGGCGAGTCACATTTGCCTATTCTCACGGCTCCAAGTGGGCGGGAACCGGGATAGGCACTGCGTCCGTCAAGGTCGCTGTCTGGCGCGAACCATGCTCGTATGTAGCCCTATCCTCCTCTCCGATAGCCGTTTTATTCAGTGGACCAACTCCGCGGAAACAACTTTGTAGGCCAGTTCGCGGCAGTCACCTGAACTGCCGTCGGCGGAGGGTTGCCAATGTTCCGCAGCATGGATCTTGAGTGTCACAAGTTTTCCTGCCCCAGCTCTAAGCTTCAATCGCACCTTCGTTCGTGAGCCACGCGCCAGATTCTGCGTAAATCCATCGCCGGCCCATTCGATGCGCAGGACCTGATCCGTATCCAATTGGGAGGGTGCCCAGAGATCGAGAACCAGCGCAGACATGCTGCGCGTGGGTTCGAAAGCAAACTCGAATTCTGAACTGACCCAGCCATCGGGCCATATTCCCATGGGTCCACCCGACTGGGTGGCGTAGCCCTGGAGTTCCACCCGCTGTGCGCCACGCGCCTCGGCCAGGGCGTACTCAAGGCTGGCGATCTGGGCACCGAACTGCTTTTCCCTCTCGTAGAGGTAGCGCAACTGGGTGCGCAGTCTGACGAAGCGATTGCGCAGATCCCTCATGTCTGCATCGGAAAGATGGCGCCCAGCTTGCCAATCCACCGGCATCATTTCGGGCACATAGATGGTCGCATGGGGCGCTGCGGTTTCTTCGGCAGGACGCTCTCGCGTATACAGATAAATCGCAAAAGATCGGCGTGATACGCCTTGATGATCTTCAGGCAGCTGGATATTCGAGAACCCGTGCCATGAAGTCTCGGTTGTCTCGAAGACCACCGCCTTGTTGATCAGTGGGCACACGCGGACGGTTCGGTTGGTACTTGCGTCCCAGGGATCCGAGTGCAGCTCGAGTTCCCCGCCCCACTCCGACTCCCACTCCTCGTTGAGATAGATAATAATATTCAGCCGGCGATGCCACTTTGTACGCGGGTGATAGTTGAAGTCCACGTGTGCATCCAGCCCTTGTCCGTGGCGGTTCTCGTGGGTGCCACCACCAATGTAGTCGGGGTCGTATAGCAGGTCAGGGATTCCCGTAACTTCGGATGCGAACTGCAGGAATTCCGGCGTTTGCAGGTAGCGATCAAGTTCGCGATACGTTTCGGAAATATCCCGCACATCCATGCGCACAGCCTTGCCACCCACCTGACCCATCTCGTTCAGGGCATGCCGATCCTCGAACCCGGGAAACTCCGAACACAACAGTCGGCAAAATTCAGGGTCAAGAAAATTATTGATGACCACATGTCTAAATGGCTTTGCTACGCTGAATGCAAGCGCAAAGTCCTTACAATGCTGGGCAGCTGCTGCTGAGATCACTTTCATCAAGGCGTCCGGGCCGGAGGGTCCGGGAATTATACGAAGCCATTGGCACATCCACGCGTTGGAGGCGGAACCCCATGTTTTTCAAGCGAAAGACCAAGACTCCTTGTCGCGCTTGCGGAGAGAATGCCAGCCTGGACGTGGTCGGGAAGGTGGCACCCACGCATCCCGGCCCCTTCCACACGTCCGAGTTCGAGCTTCTTCATTGCCCGGAATGCGACTCCGTTTATCTGAATCCTGCTCCCACCGATGATGATCTTCGCGTTCTTTATGAGGAATCGGTGCAGTTTGCCGACGATCACTACACCTCCGATGAGCAGATTGGAAAGATCCTTGAGTACTACGGAAGTGCGGTGCGAGATCGACAACTACTTTCGCATGGCGAGGCTCGCGTTCTTGAGGTCGGAGCCGGATTCGCATGGGTTTCGCGGGCCAGCAAGGATGCTGATGCCAGCTGCTTTACCGTTGCCCAGGATGTTAGTGCCGAGTGCGCGGACAAGTGTGCCTGGGTGGACCAGTACCACGTTGGAAGCCTGGAGAGCTTGCCGGCAAGCGAGAAGTTCGACCTTGCCTCGATGACTCATGTCATCGAGCATCTGGTCGATCCCGAATCCATGCTAGGAGCGATTTCCAGCCGTCTCAAGGTTGGCGGAAAACTCTTCGTGACCGCACCCCATCGGCCAACGGGCTGGAGCCCGAAAATGGGGATCGACGCCTGGAAGGCATACTCCTATCTGCACGTTCCTGCCCACGTCACGTATTTTTCGGACACCTGGTTTAAACGGGTGGCACCGCGTCACGGCATGAAGATCGTGCATTGGGATGCGCAACACGAAGACGGTCAGGCATTCGAACTGGTGCTTCAGCGCATCTAGTCCGGGCAACGAACTCCTTGAGGGAATCACGCATACACGGCCAACGTCACCCCAAGGCCATCGCGGATTGGGGGTTGCGCAGTGCCCAGCCGTGCAAATCGTGCGGGAGTGGGCTCAAGCTTGCCTGGCCTGCGCCTGCTCCTTGCTGGTCAGGGCGACCTTGTCGCGCAGGTAGACCGGCAATGCCAGCTCCGGAGCAAGCCCGACTCCCGCTGCGTGTTCACGAACTGCGAGCCGCGCCACAGCGGCTGCTTGCGGGTAACACAGACCGTTGGCTGATGCCGGTTCGGAAAGCATCCTGTTTCTGACAATGGCCGAATAGGTTTCCCAACCGGTCCCCACCACGTTCCACTCGGCTGCCGTGGAAAGATCCAGCGCCTCGGCCGAACCCACGCTTTCGGATCCGAACGGTTCGACCAGGCCATCGACAGCCCGGCGAAAGGCACCGGCATAGACCTCGCCCATGCGCGCATCGATGATGGCGAAGATCGGCCTGCCATTGGCGGGCGCCTCCATGGCCAGGGCGGCAAGAGACGATATCGGAATGACCGGAAGATCGAGCGCAAGGGCCATCCCCTGTGCAGCCGAGATGGCGAGGCGAACACCGGTAAATGCGCCGGGTCCTCGGCCGACCGCAATCGCGTCGAGCTGGCGACGCGATACTCCGGCTTCGACCAGTACTTCATCGCACATCGGCAAAAGCAGTTCGGCATGGCGGCGCGGCGCGATCTCGCTGCGCGCGATGATCTCGCCATTGCGACTCAGGGCGACCGAACAGCATTCCGTGGAAGTTTCGAAGGCGAGCAGGTTCATGACGGCATTCTACCTGTGCGCTCGGCCACGTCGCCGCCCATCTGATACCAGTCGATGCGACGGGTCAGGTACATCAGCGCGCCAATCGCCACGAGAAGGGCAATCGCGCCCATCAGCAGTGAATACTGCTCGCTGATGACAAGGCCATAGAGCAGCACGTAGACCAGGGCGAGTAACGCACTCAACGTTCGCCCTGCACTGCGACTGCGTGCAGACGCTGCGGCGTAGCCAGCAATGATGCCCACCACCGCAATGGCTGCAATGGAATAGGCCCAGGCGAAACCGATTTGCTCGGACAAGGCCAGCAGTACGACATAGAACGTGCACAGTGCGAGGCCAACCATCAGGTACTGGACGGGATGCACGCGCCACCGGCCCAACGCCTCGAAAAGGAACAGGGAAATAAATGTCAGCGCGATGAACAAGACACCGTATTTGCCGGCGCGCTCGTTGCGCTGATAGGTCCCCACTGGCTGGAACAGCTCCACACCGAATGCGGATTGCCGCAGAGTATGAACGTTGAGCTCGGACGCCTGCCCTTGCTGCCCGTAGCTGCGGTTGAGATCGAGCACCTGCCAATAGGCCTCGAAACCCGAGGCGTCGCCCTTGCGCCGCTCTGGCAGGAATGCACCGGCAAAGCTGGGGTCCGGCCAGGCTCCGGACAGGGTCACATCCGTCTGCCGCGCCAATGGGAGGAAGTGGATTTCGGCCGTGCCGGCAAGACGCAAGTCGAACGAAAACTCCTTCTTGCCAGTCATTTGATCAGGATCGATGGGCCATGGCACTTCGGTACCCGCAATGCTGCCTGTCACCGTGCTCGCAGGACCAAACGCCAGTTCCTCTCCGCCGATACGCAAGGCCGACAGGCTTCGAATGCCACGAACATCCGACACCGGAACCCGCAACACCGCTTGCTCCCACTGCGGCACCCCACCGTGAGCGGCCAGTTGGGAAATCGTATCGGCGCGGAAGTGACCGGTCATGGACAGCGTGGCCGTGTAGATCGGCGTCGCGTAGATGCCGTAGCTGCGTACTTCGGTTTCGAGATTGCCGCGAACATCGAGTTGCTCCGGCAGGACGTACCTCGCTTCATCCCGGTTGATCCAGCCCTTGTCCGTCTGCAGCTGCCAGCGTACAGGCACGATCAGCATCGGCCCGCCCGCAAGCTGGGTCCCGCCCCAGCGCTCGGCGATCGAGGTTTGCGCCTGCTGCTCCAGTCCCTGACGCTCGCGCGTCAGGCTCTGTACTTGCCAGAGCGGAATCAACATGAGCAAGGCAAGCAGCCCGACGCCCATGGCCTTGAAGGTGACACCCTGAGTCCAACTCCGCGCTTGCATGATCGTGCTCCTCGATAGGCTGAGGGACATGAGACACGACGGAATGGGCTGGAACAGGCCGCGAATATGGCCATTTCCGGGCACTGAGTGCTGCCCTGCCTGCCTTGTGGCAAGCGAATGAGACGAAGGTGGTGGGCCGTGAAGGATTTGAACCTTCGACCAATGGATTAAAAGTCCACTGCTCTACCGCTGAGCTAACGGCCCCCTGCTTCAATCAAATACCGCTGTCGCGCAAAGCGCGACGATCACTCCCCATCTCCCCGTGGGAGAGGGTACGGGGTGAGGGTCCGGGCTGCGACATGCCACATCGCAATTCCACGCCCATCACCGCCATTCTTGCTGCATGCTTCGATTGCGATGCGCAGCCGATCAAAGGCAAGCGCATCGCGGCTGAAGCCGCTTCCTACGAGAAGCCGTGGCTCGAGCTCACAGCTACTTGCCTGTCCCCCCGAACGCCCCGGATTTAGTCACAAACGATCGGACGCATTTCACGCGAACCGCGAAGTTTAACGGCATTCGCCCCTTAGCGGTAGCGTGTCGGGTCCTCGATTTCGGCAGCAGCGAATCCTTCAGCACGCAGGCGACAGGCATCGCAGTGTCCGCATGCGCGTCCATCCGTGTCTGCCTGATAGCAGGAAACAGTGCCGGCGAAGTCGATTCCAAGCCGAATCCCCTCGCGGGCAATGTCCGCCTTGCTCATCCGGATAAGCGGTGCATGAACCCGAAGCTGATGGCCTTCAACACCCGACTTTGTCGCGAGGTTGGCCAGTTGCCGAAATGCTTCGATGAATTCCGGCCGACAATCCGGATAGCCCGAGTAGTCGATGGCATTGACCCCACAAAAGATATCGTCCGCACCGAGTACTTCAGCCCAGCCCAGTGCGATGGACAGCATGATCGTATTGCGTGCGGGCACATAAGTGACCGGGATGCCATCGCCCCCCTGTTCCGGCACATCGATGTCCGCAGTCAAGGCCGAACCGCCTATGGATCGCAGGTCGATGGTGACGGTCTTGTGCTGCACGGCACCGAGCTCCTGCGCGATTCGTGCCGCAGCGACCAGTTCGGAGGAATGGCGCTGGCCGTAGGAAACGCTGAGAGCATGGATAGCGAAGCCCTGCTCACGAGCCAATGCCAGCGTGACGGCGGAATCCATGCCGCCCGAAACCAGGACTACTGCGGATTTTTGTGATTGTTCAGTCATGATTGCGTTTGAAGTCGCCAGGGTTTGCTCTTTCTGATTCCAACGTTGAATTTCGCATCGCAGCAAATGTGAACGGCGCGCGAG
>NZ_JBAWHJ010000184.1:0-11469 GCF_049593775.1 Dokdonella sp.
CGGATGCCAACACCGCGCGCCAACAAATCGGCATCGTGGAAAGGGCTTTTTGGATCAACCGAAAGGCGATCTGGCAAGGATGCTGTCATGCATGTGCTCCGTCTGGCTTGGTGGGTCGATAGGCTGAACTCCCAATCGTACGTTATTTGCCTTGAAACGTGGGTCGCGCCATCACATGGTTTCCACACCTCGTCCAGCTTGCCAGCCTGATGCGGATCAGAATGTGAGCGAATCGTTGATCCAGCCTCATGCGGACCTGGGTGGTGCGATAGACACGGATTTCGGCGAAATCCACCGCAAGGCACGCCGTCAGACACCAAAAAACTACTTCAAGTCTCCTTCTGAAGCTGTTGATCGGTAACGAAACAGGAATCTGCCCAGGCATTATATGCAGCGAATGAAGTGCGGCCGGCACTACCGATGGCGCACTGCGGCATGACTTTTGTCGTCATTCGTGAGTTTGCCAAACGCAAATCCGCGACACTTGTAACAACTCCGCAATCTATGCATGATCCGCCGTCGGGTGGAGTCGGACTCAGTCTTTTGATGGTCCGTTGCTCCCGCCTCTGGAATGACGTGAGGGAACCGGTCGACGACCCAGGTCGCGACCCGGCACGCGTTCCGGATTGTTGAACGGTCTGGGGAGACAACTTTGCGAAATACGGTATTCGGCAGCGCAACTGCCATCATCGCGGCGTGCTTGTGTGTGCACGCGGTTGCACAATCGACGCCAACGGGCGCCAACGACAGCACGGCTGCGCAAGCGCAGCTCACTCGCGTGGATACATCGGCAACCCTTGCGAAAAATCAGCCCGTAGTGATCGACAATCCATACGGTGATGTGCGCCTTCGCTTTGGCGGCTACGAACACGCTGTCGCGTCACATGCTGTTGTCCAGCAGCCGAACGGGGCGGCCGTCATCGTGTTGCAACCCAGCGTCGTCGAGGGCCACTACCGCATCGCTCCACGCCTGCCCGAAGGCGTCCGGATCACCGACGATCAACGGCTTGACCTCGTCGTGTTTGTCGCCGAGGGGCACTCGGTCACCGTGCGCACCGAACAAGGCCAGATCGAGAGTCGCGGGATTCGCGCCGATATCGACCTGCAAAGTACGAGCGGAAACATTGCCATCAGAGGAACACAGGGAAGCGTTCAGGCCCGGACCGCCGGCTCCGGCTCCGTCGAAGCATCACTGGGCCCTGCCCCGGCCGGATCCACCCAGCGACTGGCAACACGCACGGGAACAATCATTCTCGCCGTCGACGAAAAGCTCGATGCCGAACTTCAAATGTCCACGTCGGCAGCGTTTGCAACCGAGTACTCGCTTCAGGTTGAGCAACTGCCGGGCAAGGAACCGAACAAGACAGCCAAAACCACCATTGGCGTGGCTCGGGCAACCATCATTCTGCAAAGCCTGCGCGGCGAAATACGTCTGTTGCGCTGGAACGGATTCACCGCGGCGGACGCAAGTTCGAGCGAAGAAAAGCAAGTGAAAGGCGACAGCAACTGAAAGAGGCCGTTTCGTACTGCCTGCTCCTGATAGGCAAGGCGAAACGCATGAGTTTCAAGCGATTCCCTATCGAGGAAAAATTGATGAACCTCCGAAAATCCATCGTGGCCGGCACAGCGCTCGCAATGCTGCTGGTGCTACAAGGCCATGCCATCAGCGCCTCAAACCTCGAGTCGCCCGGTGGCGTACAGGTTGGCGAACCGGTATCGGCCGTCGGCATCGACGTCGATCTTCGCGACATGCCGACAGCTGCCAGCTGGCGACCTGGCATGGCGATCAAGGAAGCCCACAAACGCCAGTTCTTTCCACCGGAACGGCTTGATACTTCAGCACCGAAATGGATCCTGACCGAGCCGGACAATCTTCCCGAGCTGCAGAAGATGTGGGACGAGAACGCACCCTCCCGTTCGATGCAGTCCGAACCGAAGACCCGCGTAAGCATCAACAATGGTTCGACCGGCGTTTCTCCGGGTGATCCGGTGGTCGATGTCAGCGCGGATCACATCATTTACGGCGTCAACGGCAGCAGCGGCACCACGTTCACCATCTACAACAAATCGGGCACCAAGCTCGCCGGGCCGACCACATTCTCTTCACTGGCTCCGAGCGGAGATGGCTGCCGGACTTCGGTCAGCGATCCCATCGTGCTGTTTGATCGCCTCGCCAATCGCTGGTTCCTTCTCGAGATGGGCGGAACGTCATCGGCGGCAAAGATGTGCATCTATGTCTCCAAGACGTCCAATCCGGTAACCGGTGGATGGTGGTTCTATGGTTTCTCGACTCCAGTGCTCAACGACTATCCGCATTGCGGGGTCTGGAACAACGCCTACGTGTGCACCGACAACGAAGGCGGCAGCACGGTTGCAGCCTATGCCTATGACCGCGCCAACATGCTCAATGGCGCAACCGCACGTGCGCAGCAGCGCTTCACCAGCGTGCCGAAACTGGGCGGCTACGGATTCCAGGCGCTTACACCAGTCACCTTCATGGGAACTGCCGCCAATTCGCCACCAGCTTCCACGCGTCAGATCCTCGCCCGCCACAACGACGATGAGGCTCACGCAGCAGGATCAGCTGATGCAACCCGCGACTTCATCGACTTGTATTCGATGAACATCGACTGGAACTCACCTGGCAACAGTGGCATCACCACCTTGCCACGCATCGCCATCACCGAGTTCAACAGCTGGTTCAGGAACTACTCGTCGTTCGCAACCGTGCCGCAGCCGGGCTCCAGTTCACTCCTCGATCCGATTCGTGAAGTGATCCTGAACTCCCTGGTCTATCGCAACATGGGTAGCCACGAATCGATCGTTGGCCAGTTCGCGACCAATCTGAATCCGGCACGCTCCGGCACGGTCGTCAATGCCGGCATCCGCTGGTTTGAATTGCGTCGGGTCGGCACGGGCAACTGGACCCTGCAGCAGGAAGGAACCTACGCTCCTGGCGACAGCAATACACATCATCTGGTCGGTACGATCGCCACCGACAACAAGGGCAACATCGGCCTTGGCTACAACACGACCAGGACATCCTCACCGACAACCTATGCCAGCCTCGGCTACACCGGACGCATGGCCTCCGATGCCGGCGGCGTCATGACCCAGGGTGCCAACCTGGTCGCTGCGGGATCTGCCGCGGAAACCTCCGGTCGCTGGGGTGATTATTTCCAGATGGCTGTCGATCCTTCCGATGACTGCACATTCTGGATGGTCGGCATGTATCGTCCATCCGGCAGCTGGAACACACGCATCCAGGACTTCAAGTTCAGCGATTGTGGCGCGGCACCGAGCACCTATTCGGTTTCCGGCAGCGTGACGACGAGTACCGGTGTCGGCATCTCGGGCGTCAACATCAGCACCGGATCGGTGAGCACCACAACCAATTCCAGCGGCGCCTACACGCTGAGCAACCTGGCCAACGGCAGCTACACACTGACCCCGAGTCTGGGTAGCTACACGTTCGCACCTGCAAGTCGCAGCGTGAACGTGAGCAATGCCAATGTCTCGGGCCAGAACTTCACGGGCACGGCGAGCAATACACCACCCGTGGCGAACTTCAGCTTCACGACGAGCAATCTGGTCGCCAGCTTCACCGACAGCTCAACCGACAGTGATGGCTCCATCGCATCGCGCGCATGGAATTTCGGAAACGGAAACACCTCCACTGCGACCAATCCAAGCCACACCTATGCCGCTGCCGGAACCTACAGTGTCAGCTTGACCGTTACCGACAACGGCGGAGCCACGCACTCGATCACGAAGTCGGTCACCGTCTCGGCCCCGGTCAGCAACGTACTTCAGAACGGAGTGACCGTCAGCGGACTGAGTGCGACCAGCGGAAACGAGATCAATTACACGATGATCGTACCTTCCGGTGCCAGCAACCTGAACTTTGCAATGACCGGAGGTACCGGCGATGCCGATCTCTACGTCCGATTCGGCAGCGCACCGACCGATGCAACCTATGACTGTCGGCCGTATGTAGGAGGCAACGCCGAGTCCTGTCCGTTTGCAAGTCCGCAGGCTGGTACCTGGTTTGTGCGGGTCAAGGCCTATTCGAGCTTCTCGGGCGTCTCGTTGACCGGCAGCTACACGGTCGTCACCAACAATCCGCCGGTAGCGAATTTCAGTTTCACGACGAGCAACCTGGTTGCGAACTTCACGGACAGTTCCACCGACAGCGATGGCAGCATCGCTTCGCGATCCTGGAATTTCGGTGACGGCCAGACCTCGACGGCGGCCAATCCTGTGCACGCCTATGCATCCGCCGGAACCTACAGCGTCAGTCTTTCAGTCACCGACAACAATGGTGCGAGCAACGCGACGACGAAATCCGTAACTGTCACCAGCGGCGGCAGTAGCGTGTTGCAGAACGGAGTCGCGGTGACCGGGCTGACGGCAACCAGCGGAAATACGCTCACCTACACGATGATCGTCCCGGCCGGAGCTACCGGCCTGAGCTTCTCCACTTCAGGTGGCAGTGGCGATGGCGACCTCTACGTCAAGTTCGGTTCGGCACCCACCACGTCGAGCTATGACTGCCGTTCATGGGCCAGCGGCAACAACGAAACCTGCACGATCGCGACCGCACAGGCTGGCACTTACCACGTCATGATCAACGCTTACGCGACCTTCAGCGGCATGAGCCTGACGGGCAGCTACACTCCGGCATCCAGCGGCGGGACGGTATTGCAGAACGGCGTGTCGATCAGCGGACTGGCTGCGACCACGAACAACTGGACGTCGGTTTACACCCTGGTCGTGCCTGCAGGCGCCAGCAACCTGTCCATTGCCATTGCGGGAGGGAGCGGAGACGCCGATCTCTACGTGCGGCTGGGATCGGCCCCGACGACAACGAGCCATACCTGCCGTCCGTACCTGAGCGGCAACAACGAGACATGCACGTTTGCGACACCGACGGCGGGCACCTACTACGTGTCCGTGCGGGCGTACTCGACGTTCTCGGGAGTCACGCTGGCACCCGCATTTACGCCGTAGCGGGACAGAACCGAACCGATTTCAGTCGGGGATTGAAACTGCGGCGACCGGAGAAATCCGGTCGCCGTTTTTCATGTGGGGATCGAGCGCAACAGGATCAGGCCTGCGCACACCCGACACAACGAGTCAGAGTCGGATCCATGTCCAGTCGACGGGCATCCAGTTCCTGGCCGCAGACGTGGCAATCGCCATATTCACCCCGTTCCAGGCGGAGCAATGCGCCGGCCAGTCGCGTGCGCTGGACCTGCCTCCGGCGCTTTGTTTCAAGCGCCAGTTCTCGCGCCTGCATAGCGTCCATGCGGGTCAATCGGCCGAAGCGCGACTGATCGAGCTCGACTGGCTGGTCCGAATCCGCAGACAGCGCTTCTACCTGTTCCAGTTCATGCTGCAATGACAGCAGCCGCTCGCGCATCTTTCCAAGGTCCAATGCAGACATGTCATGAGCCCCCGGGAGTTTGATTGAAGTGGTGCACCATCCAGGATGGGCGACTCAACGCAGCTGGCTATCCTTGCTGCCCCTGCGATTGAAGCCAGCGGCTTTCCTGGCATCCTGGTCACTGGCTTCCTGGCACTTCACGCACAGACGCACGCCAGGAACGGCCTTGCGTCGCGCTTCAGGAATCTTTGCATCACATTCCTCGCAACGCTCCAACCCCGGCCCCGCGCGCAACTGCGTGCGCGCGCGCTTGATGCCATCCTTGATCGTGGCATCGATCTGATCCTGGACGGCGCCGTCGCCTGCCCAACCGGTAGCCATGCTCGCCTCCTCGGACTGCTATGTGTGGATCAACCTGAACGCAAAGGATAGCGCGCGCGGATGAATCACGCCCTGCTGATCGACCGGCACGCTCATGAGACAATGATGCAAGACATTGCGATCTCCGACACAAGCTTTCCAACGCCCTCGCCATCTGGCGAGTCTGTTCAGTTGTTGTCCTGCTCCGCGACTCGATTTTCCCGAATTGTCTGCGATGCCAGTCTGACCGTCCAGATATACCCCAAAGAGTCCGAAGCTCTTCAAGGCACAGCCTCGCGGCGCGCCAACAATCGCTCTTCGTCTATCAGGGTCCATCGCTCAGCTGCCGCGATTCTGGCCGCCAGCTCATAGTCCAGCGCGGTGCCTGCATCCCCCTGACCCGCTGCAAGCGTTGCCCTCAGCTTCAAGACTTCGAATGTGGCTCCAAGCACCAATTCGGCGAATTGAATCTGGACCTCGGCTTCGGCCAAGTCGCCAATTCCGATGCTTGCTTCAGCAAGTGCCAGATACACAGTCGCATTTCTTCGCGGATCACCAACTGCCCGAATCCTGGCCTGCGCCGCTTCCAGGGATTCCCTGGCTTGATTCCATTCCTGTGCCGCCATTCGCATTCTGGAAATCAACAACAGGGCATCAACTTCAAGCAGGACAAATCGACCTGCCCGTGCTTCTTCAAGGATTGCCAGCGCGGCCTGCCCGGCTTCAGCGTTCTTGTCTAGACGCCAGTCGATGGTGGCTATCAGCAGTCGTTCGTGAAGTATGCCGTCGATCTCGTTGATCGAATGTGCTTCCTCAAGTGCTTTCGCCTGCGAAGCTCTTGCCGCTGTAAAATTCAGCCGAGCACCTTGTACCAAGCCCAGCAATGAGAATGCCTGCATGACTTTCGGTGCCTCCCCGAGCTCGTGGGCGATCCGCAACGCCAGCTCGGCAAGTTCACCGGCTTTCGCCAACTGCCCTTGATCCATCTCGACAAGGCCCAGTCCAATCAGGGCAGTGACTTCCGAACTTCGATTGCCCAGCTCGCGATGTTGTTGCAGAGCTCTTGTATACAGCGTGCGCGTATCCTGTGCGCGAGCCTGCCGCCAACGCAAATGCGCCAGCGAATTCATGGCGACCGCAGCACTACGCCGTTCCCCGACCAGCTCAAATCGATCGATAGCGGACTGGAAATGATTGCCGGCGCTATCGAGGTCACCCAACTTCAATTCAACCTGACCGAGAGTGTGCAGCACATTTCCTGATGGCATCTCCTTTCCGGCAATCAGCTCAAACTCGGCCGCCTGATTGAGATAGTCACGGGCAGCGCCCAACTGGTCGCGATTTTTTGCAAGGATGCCGAGGTTGATCAGGATGGCTGCGGATCGATCGGGATCATCCAGCTGACGGGACATGGTGTAGGCCTCGTCAAGGAGCGCGGCCGCACCGTCCAGATCGCCGTTGCGCCAGCTCATGATCGCGAGTGCATTGCGAACCGAACTGCGTTGCCGCGCCGAACCGTTGGCATCGGCTTCATCCAGCAACAGGCGCAACTGTGCGTGTGCTTTTTCCCTTTCGCCGAGATCGCGCAGTCCAATTGCGACTTCATAGCGCGGCCAGAACTCGCCGGGAGCCTGTTCAACGGCCAGGGCGTAGTATTTTTGTGACCCGGGGACATCGCCCTGAAGTCTCAATGCACGACCACGAAGATAGGCTTCATTGGCAAAGCTGTCAGATGTGACCTCGGCCCTGTCTCCGCTCAAGCCCAGAGCGATTCTCAGATCTGCGCCGGCGGCATGGGCGAGGCTCGTGATGTCAGCGGCAACAACACTACGCCGACGATCATTGTTTTCAGCGTCTCTCACCCGATAGTCGAACCTCAGTTGCCCTGCGTTCTGCTGGATCTTGCCTCGGACAATATGCGTAATTCCGTAGATCTCGCGCAGTTGCCGGTCCAGCGTCTCGGGTTTTTCTTCCTCGCCGTCGAGGTCAACCACCTCGCGTGCGCCCATGACACGGACCGGGCCTTCCACACGAAGGATTTCGTCGATCGCCGTCATCAGGCCAAGGCGAGCCCAGTCCTGGCGCGGATCGCCGGTGTGGTTCTCCACCGGCAAAACGGCCACCCGCATCTGGGCAGTCGCACTTCGTCCCTGTGATTCCGGTCGTTGCACCAGCCAGACAAGAAGCACGATCGCTATCAAACCCGACGCGATCCAGACACTCCTAGTCCACGTGCGTGTCCTTGCGGTGTTCGCCAGCCCGGATATCCCCTGGGGAATCGGGCCGAGTTCTTTCGACGCATGCGCGGCGACCGAAGCTGCCGGTTCAGATGAGGCATTTGAATCAGTTGCGGTCAGATCTGCAATTGCCGAATCCACCGCTTTGTCGATAACCACAACGTCCACCAGCGCCACAAAGCGAAAACCCCGACCATGCACCGTCTGGATCGCCTTTGGATTCTCGGCATCTTCGTCTAGCGCTCGGCGCGCCTTCATCACGCAGCGGCTCAGCGCGGCGTCGGTCACTACCTGGTGCGGCCAGACGGCTTCCAGGAGTTCGTTCTTGTCTATCAGGCGGGAGCGATTGATGAGCAGATAGGCAATAAAGTCGAACACCTTGGGCTGCAGCACAACAGCCTGCCCATTGCGCAGGAGCTCGTGGCTTCCGGGTCGCAGTTCGAACTCGCCGAACCGGAATGCGCGAATCTGCTCGATGCTGTCTGGTTCGCTTTCGGACATCAAATCTGGCTGGTGGCACGCAACGGACTACAGCCTAGCGCAAAGCGTCCGCGATTCCATTCACTGCTCGGATCTGCCCCGGCCGCACATACTGCCCCGGTATCCATTCTTGCGCATGAAGCGGTGGCGAATGACACTGTCCCAATAGCCTGCTGGAGTTCGTCCTAATCGATTCTGTCAGACACCATCATTTCTGCCCGGGCGAGAATGGCCTCGCAACAACCGGATGGCTGCTCAGTCACAGATTTTGCCGTCACCGCCAAGCTCCGAAGGCACTGCACCTCTCGCTGAACCATCATTTGCCATCGCAGACCCCAGGGATTCGAATTTCGGGATTCAGCGTCAGATCAACGCCATTGAAGTCAAGGCCCCGAACAATCATCACGAGACCAATGCATGACAAACCTCCCACCCTTCCATCTAGCCTTCCCTGTCATTTCGCTCGCACATGCACGCGACTTCTATGGCGAACTGCTCGGCTGCCCCGAGGGCCGCTCCAGTGACGAGTGGGTCGATTTCGACTTTCATGGCCATCAGATCGTGGCGCATGTCGCGCCTCAGGAGTGTCTAAACTCAAGCTCCGCCGATGTCGACGGCGATGCCGTACCTGTCCGCCATTTCGGCCTGGTACTTTCGATGCCTGACTGGCACGCGCTCGCCGAGCGTCTGCGCAAGGCCGGCACGGTCTTCATCGTCGAGCCGCACCTGCGTTTTGTCGGCAAGCCGGGAGAGCAGGCAACCATGTTCCTGCTCGATCCCAGCGGCAACGCGCTCGAATTCAAGGCGTTCGCGGATCCTTCCCTGCTTTTCGCGAAGTAGGGCGTCGTAGCTGGCGAACCTCAAGATGACGAGTATTCAGCGCGCATGACTTCTGGCGCTATCGCTATTATCAACTAAACAGCAGTATTGACTGAACCTTATCGGACAGATCCAGTGCAGCCATTGAAGCAATTCGCCGAATCCCGACCGGTATTGAGTTACGTACTGCTCTGCTACCTGATCACCTGGCCGATCTGGTTCTGCGTGCCGCTGCTTGCCGGCACCGACTGGACCCTGGGGAAAATCCTTACCGGAATCGGTTTCGGGCCGGCATTGGCGGTCATCGTGCTGGACCGCATGCGCGGCACGGGCGCGGCCATCGGCACCCGTCATTGGTGGTTCGCCTTCCTGCCGGTATTCCTGATTGTCGGCACCCTGGATATCTCGAGCCTGCTTACCGGCGATGCCATCTCGGCAGCGGAATTCGCGAAAGCCCAGGCACAGGGAATTACCGCGATCGGTCTGGCCGGCTCTCTTGTCGCCGCTGCAGTCGCGGGATTCATTTTCGCGACGATTGCCGGTAGCCGAACCCCGCAACTGGCTTCCCTGACGACCTGGCGATTGCCGCTGCGCTGGTGGCTGGTGGCGCTGTTCCTTCCTGCCAGCTGGATGTTGCTGGGACTTGCCATCACGCTGGCCAATGGTGATCCGGTTGAAGCCGTCGACGGTGGCCTGTCCACTGCGATATGGCTGCTGTTCGTCGTGCGCTCACTGCTGTTTACCCTGCTCGTGGTGGCAGTCGGCGAGGAAGCCGGCTGGCGCGGCTGGATGCTGCCGGAACTGCAGAAGCGGTTCAGCCCCTTGCTCAGTTCCGCCATTCTCGGTGTCGTCTGGGGCCTGTGGCATTTCCCGCTGTTTCTCAACGGTCAATACTCCGGCGAACCCGCGCTGGTCTTGGCCAAGGCCGGTGCCTGCGTCATCCTTGCGACCCTGTTCACCTGGCTGTTCAACCGCTCGCAGGGAAGTCTTCTGCTGGCCGTGGTCCTGCACACGGCGCTGAACAATACGCCACGCCTGATTCCGGCCACCGATGCCATGGGAATCGGCTTGCTCGGGGCTTTCGTCCTCATGATCGTGATCGACAGGATGTGGCGCCGGCCCGGGCTGAACGGCTGAACGGCTGAACGGCTGAACGGCTTTTTTCAGCGCCTCAAGACGAAAACCGGAATACGTACTAAGATACGTACATTGATTTCGTCGGACCCGCTCGATGCTCTGGGCATGCCTCTATTTTCCTGAACTGCCGCTCGATGCCGTGCGTCCGCAGGAGTGCGCGCGTGAGTTGCCTGCCGTACTAGTCGACGGTCCGGTACGCAATCCTCGCGTGGTCATGGCGAGCGCGACTGCCCGCCTGGCCGGTATCCGTGCAGGCCAGTCACTGGCCGCGGCGCGTGCATTACAGGCTGACCTCGCGGCATGGAGGCGGGAGCCCGATGCCGAACAGCAGATGCTCGGCATCCTGGCCGACAGTGCCTACCGCTTCAGTGGCGAGGTGAGCCTGTTGCCACCGCGTGCCCTGCTGCTTGAAGTGGGTGCCAGCCTCGGCCTGTTTGGTGGCTGGCCAGCACTCGAACGGCGACTGCGCAGGGACCTCGATGGCTGGGGCGTGAAATATCGACTTGTCGCAGCTCCGGTCGCTTCCGGTGCCCGCGTGCTGGCCGGCTCACAGGATCGCGTCGCCCTCCTCACCCAGGCGCAACTGCTCAGTGCATTGAGCAATATTCCTGTTGAAAATTGCGGACTTGAAGTGAAAACATCAAGTAGTTTGTCTTCCATGGGCCTGAATCATCTTGGCCAGCTATTCGCCCTGCCGCGGGCCGAACTGACGCGCCGCATCGGGCCAGCCGCCCTGCTCCATCTGGATCGCATGCGCGGACTCGCCGCCGAAGCCCTGCCCAGCTATCAGCCGCCAAGCCGTTACGCGCGCCGTCTCGAATTCGATCATCGCATCGACAGCGTGCAAGCCCTGCTGTTTCCGTTGCAGCGCATGTTGCGCGACCTCGCCCGCTTCCTCATCGTGCGCGATGCCGGCGTGCAGGATTTCGAGCTGATCCTCGAACACGAACACCAGGCGACGACGCGCATCCGGATCGGCCTGCTCGAAGCACAGCGCGATGCGGGCAAGCTGCTTGAACTGACCCAGGCGCGTCTTGAACGGATCAGCCT
>NZ_JBAWHJ010000185.1:0-11884 GCF_049593775.1 Dokdonella sp.
TCTGAGACCCGCCCCTACGAAACATCGAAGCGTGGCTGCGAGCGGAACTTGCGTGGTGTAGGAGAGACATTCATGTCCGATGCTCCTTGGCACGATGAGATGAAGCATCATGGCTGAAGCCAACAACGAAGCGGAAACGCGAGGCTAGTGATCGAATTCTGCGGCACAATTCGGCTTTGACCAGCCATTCGGCTGTTGAAAGCCGCAGGAGCGACATTCATGTCCGATGCTCCTCGGCACGATGAGATGAAGCATCATGGCTGAAGCCATTTCCTACAAGGAATCGGGCAAAGCCTGACCCGCCTGCCAATGCGATTTTTCGAGGCTATCAAGCAGGGCTCTGACATCCTTCTTTGCGGACATCTCGTGTACCGGTAGCACCAGGACATCATCGGGGCGAGCCCAGGCCAGGGCTTCGCGCGCGGCCTTCAATTCACCCGGCTGCATCGGCAATGCCATTGGCGGCATTCCCAGAGCCAGCAGTTCCTCACGAAGCAAAGTCGCCACTTCCGCTTCGCCGCGCCCGCGAATGTATCCGTGCATTTCCTTGAGCACGACAAGATCCGGCGTGAAGGTTGCGGCCATTGCCGCAAGCGCACGGATTTCTGCATCGCCGCGATTGCCGGCCTGGCCAAGGATCAGTCCAAGCCTGCCCTTTCCTCCCAGGGATCTGGCTATCGAGAGCAGGCCGTGCAGGCCTTCGGGGTTGTGCGCGTAATCCATCAGCACGCTGATGCCGCCAAACTTCCACTGCTCGAGGCGACCGGGGTTGTCGTCGCGTCCGAGACCAAATCGGGACAGTACGTCGACGATGGTAGCTGTCGTGATTCCCAGCGCATCCGCGAGCAGGGCGGCACCGGCCAGGTTGGAAATGTTGTAGGTGGCGTGGCCGAACGCGCTCAATGGCATCGCAACGACTGCGCCCAATGACGTTCGCACATCACCATGGCTGAGCCAGAGCTGGCCCTCGCGGACACCGCACGTCGTGCCGCCGTTCGCCCGATGTCCACGCATGAGCACGTCATCATCGTCGAGCGAGAACCACGCAATTCGGCAGACAAGCTTCTCCGCGCGCTTGCGCAACAGCGCGTCGTCAGCATTGAGTACGAGTGTTCCGCGCGAGTGGAGTGCACGCGCGACGATCAGTTTGGCGTCGGCCAGTCCGCCAAGGTCGTCAATGCCGTACTCGCCGAAATGATCGTCACTGATGTTGGTGACAATGGCCGCGTCGGCATGATCGATAGCCAGCCCGCGGCGCAGCAAGCCGCCGCGCGCGGTTTCGAGGATGGCCGCCTCGACCTCGGGTTGACGCAGCACGCTGCGCGCGCCGGATGGGCCGGAATAGTCGCCAGTCTCAAGCATGCGGCCATCGATGAAGACACCATCCGTGCAACTGAAGCCACAGCGCAGACCGTGTGCACTCAGCATCGCTGCAAGCAGGCGCACGGTCGTGGTCTTGCCGTTCGAGCCGGTAACCAGGCTCGTGGGAATGCGATGCAACGCGCTCCATGACACGGAATCGGGGTGGGGCAAGGTGGCCAACGGCCAGCTTCTGCCGCCGCTGCCGGTGCCGATGCTCAGGCAATCCTCATCCAGCAGCACGGGCAGGTCGCGTTCGTTCGCTGCCTGCATCAATGCGAACAGATCGGGAAGTCGCTCGGCAGCAGAATGTCGCCGCAACATCTGCAGCGCCGACTCGGGGTCGGTGCCGTGCGGATGGCCCGGCGCAAACAGTTCGGCTCTGCCTCGTGCCGCCATCCAGGCCCATTCGTTGACTTCAGTGGCCGTGTACAACTGGTCGATCGGGGCGGCAAATGCGAGGGCGGCGCCGCCGTGATGCGGGCGCATGTGCACCGGCGCATCGGGCCAGCCAAGCAGCTTTCGCATGGTTTCGATGTTCTGGCGCCATGCTGCAACGATCTCGGCACTGGCGATACTCGCGCCGACAACTTCCAATACCGCACCGGGCTCGGTGAAGTACAGGTTGGGTCCGGTCAGTCGGCGCGAATCCTCGAACGATAGGGTGGCTGGCAGGCTCAGTCGTCCTGCTCCCGCGAAAGATGGATGCCGCGTTCGTCGCGAACGAAGCCGTCCCACTCACTGGGAACGAAGCGTTCTTCTACTGCAGCAGCGGGGGGATCCTGAGGTGCAGGTGGTGTTTCGATAGCCGGGGACTCTGGCACTCCGTTTGGCCTGAACTTGATTACCTGCTTCCACGAACGCACCAGAGAATCGGCAAAGATCAGCAGCAAGTCACCAGCACGGCCCATGCCAAGTCCGGCCTCGATTGCCTCCTGCTCGTCGGGGATGATCGAGATCGCCGATTCCGACACGCCGAGTTCGCGCAGGCGAGCTGCCTGCAACCTGGGTACTTCGTCGGGGGCGCGTCCGCGCAGTGAATCGTCGCGCCGGCAAATGTAATGATCGAAGCGGCCGGCGACTGCGTCGGCAATGTCGCACAGGTCCTGGTCGCGGCGGTCGCCGGGACCGGCCAGCACGACGATGCGTTGGCCAGCGACATCCAGGCGTTGCGCAAGATCCGCCATCACGCCGACCGCATGCGCATTGTGCCCGTAGTCGAACAACACCTTGAACGGGTGTTCGCTGAATACGTTCATGCGCCCGGGCGCCTGGAAGAAGGTGCTGTCGAAAGTGCGCAAACCCTGGCGAATGGCATCGAGCTTGATGCCCATCGAGAATGCCATGGCCGCGGCGACCATCGCATTCTGCACGTTGTGCATCGCACGTCCTTCGAGCGTCGCCGGGATCAGGTGGGTCCACAAAAGCGGGATATGGCCACCCTTGTCATACAAGGTGATCATCTGCCCGTTGATGCCCGCTTCCAGTGCGCAAGCGCGGCCGCCAGCGCGAATGTGTTCGCGAACCAGGCCATGCTGCGGATTCATCGTCACGTAGCAGATGACCTTCGCATCGGTGTAGCCGGACATCTTCAATACCTGCGGGTCATCGGCATTGAGTACGGCACAGTCCTCCGCGACTTCGACAACAATGCGCTTGATCTCGGCCAGCTGTTCAAGCGTCTCGATGCCCTTCATGCCGAGATGATCCGACTGCACGTTGAGCACGGCACCGACGTCGACCCTGGGTACGCCCATGCCGGCGCGCAACAAGCCGCCACGTGCGGTCTCGAGCACGGCCAGGTCGATCTGCGGATCGGCCAGCACCATGCGCGCGGATACCGGGCCGGTCATGTCGCCCTCGACGGTACGCTGACCATCGATATAGACGCCGTCGGTGGTGGTCAGGCCGGGCGTATAACCAGCCATCTTGGCGATGTGAGCAAGCATGCGCGCCGTCGTGGTCTTGCCGTTGGTTCCGGTGATCGCGGCGATCGGCACGCGCGAAGGCGTGCCAGACGGGAACAGCATGTCGATGACCGGGCCGGCCACGTCACGCGACTTACCTTCGCTGGGAGCGACGTGCATGCGAAATCCGGGTGCAGCATTGCACTCACAGATGCCGCCACCGATCGACTTGTAGCTCTCGGTGATATTGGTGGTGAGGAAATCGACGCCGCCGACATCGAGTCCGATGGCGCGGATCGCGCGCACGGCCATGTCGCGATTGTCGGGATGGATGACATCAGTAACGTCGGTGGCGGTGCCGCCCGTGGACAGATTCGCCGTCGAGCGCAGGTGGATGACCTGGCCCTCGGCCAGCACGCTATCGGCTGCGACTTCTGCACGCGACATCATCATCTCGGCCTGGGCGTCGAGCTCAAGCCGGGTCAGGACCTTTTCATGGCCGACGCCGCGCCGTGGATCCTGGTTCACGATGTCGACCAGTTCCGCAATCGTGTGCACGCCGTCGCCCACCACATGGCCGGGCGTGCGCCGCGTTGCGGCCACCAGTTCGCCATTGACCACGAGCAAGCGGTGATCATCACCTTCGAGGAAGGTTTCGACGATGACCGATCTGGAGTGTTCACGGGCCTTGGCAAAGCCTTCCTCTACCTCGGCCTCACTGGTCAGGCGGATCGAGATGCCGCGGCCGTGGTTGCCGTTGTAGGGCTTGGTCACGACCGGATAGCCGAGACGACTTGCTGCGCGGTGTGCCTGTTCCACCGTTTGCACGAGCTCCTGGCGCGGCACCGGCAGGCCAAGCGAGCCGAGAATCTTGTTGGTTTCTTCCTTGTCGCCGGCCAGCTCGACGGCGATCTGTGATGTGCGGCCGGTGATCGTGGCCTGGATACGTTGCTGGAACTTGCCATGGCCCAGTTGCACCAGCGACTGATCATTGAGCCGCAGCCAGGGGATGTTGCGTTCTTCGGCAGCCTTGACCAGCGAAGCCGTCGAAGGTCCGAGCGCGCGCCGCTGCGCATAGCGGATGAAGGCATCGCGTGCCTCCGGCCAGTTCCAGTCTTCGGGCACGATGCCGTGGGGTCGGATTTCGGGCGGCAACAGAGAGCACAGCAGGCGCTGCGCGAGTTCACCGGCAGCGATGCCCTCCTCGCGCTGTTCGTATTCGTAGACGACCGAATAGACGCCGGGACGATCGTCGATGCTGCGTGTCTTGCCGAAGGTGACATCTTCGCCTGCGATGTTCTGCAGTTCGATCGCGACATGTTCGAGGACATGACCGAGCCAGGTGCCCTCGTCTTCCTTCATGCGCCGAATGAAACCGCCCGGCTCGCGATACGAACACCCGTGCTCGGCGAGACCAGGCAGGGCACCAACCAAGGTATCGACATAGGCCTCGCCGAGCTTGCCAGTTGGCCACGCTTCGAGCGACTCGAGATCGAGTATCAGCCGGATGACAGGAAAATGCGCATACGCCGAGGGGCCGACATATACCGAACGATCGAGAATGCGCACTACGGTTACTCCTTTGGAGAGATCAGCGTTCCGGCTGCGGCACGACGCGTGTGCAGATTGAAGGTGGCGCCATGAACGAGCATGTGCACGCCCAACCCTAACAGGCACACCGGATCACCTTCGTCGGCACGGTCCATCGAAGAGAACTGCAGGTCGACTGCATCAATGACGGTGACCGAGCCGCTGCCTTCGACTTCGAGTGTGTTGTCCGGGCCGATGAAGGCGGCAGTGTCTTCGTCGAGTCCGATGCCTATCGCGAACGGATTGAAGGCCAGCGCCGTGGCGAGGCGACCGAGACGGTCGCGCTGGCGGAAGTGCTGGTCGATGATGAATCGGTTGGTCAGGCCCAGGCCTGGTGCGAGACGTACGCTACCGGCGCGCGGCGAGCCACCTTCTTCGCCGAAGGCAATCATGTGCTCGCTGAGGATGGCGGCGCCCGCGCTGGTGCCGGCAACATGTACGCCAACGGCATTGCGTTGACGGATCAACTTGGCCACCGAGGTGCCGCCCAGCAGGGTCGTGATGCGCAACTGGTTGCCACCGGTGAAAAAGATGCCGCTGGCGCGCTCGATACGCTCGAGACGACTTTTTTCCTCGCAGTCCCGGCGTGTGTCGAACTCGAGCGACTCGACGTTCGATACGCCGAGTTCGCGGAAGATCTGTTCGTAGCGTGGACCGGTATCGAGCATCCGGCTTGCCGTCGGCAGGACGACGATGTCGGCATCCTCGCCGCCACAGAGTTCAACGAACCGGCTCAGGATGCGTGGATCGTTCTCCTTTTCCTCGGCGCCACCAATCGGGATGATCCACCCGCGTTCTTCACCGTCAGCCACTTTGCTTGGACACATCAATCGGAACTACTCTGGAAAGGGGGTGCCGATGGTAGCGGTTCGAACGCGCCACGTCGCATGGTCTTGCCCTCGCGCAGGTGCCAGTAGCCACCCAGCAGGACATCCGTGAGCCTAGCTTCCTCATCCAGCACGAGCAGGTCGGCATCGTTGCCGACTGCGATGCTGCCCTTGCGCGGAAGGCGCAACAGGTTGGCGACATTGCTGGTAAAGGCCGGAAGAATGCGTTCCAGCGGCAGGTCGCGACCGAGCAACTCCTGGATCGTGGTCAACAAGGCGCCGGGTGTGCCGACATCCATGTGGCTCAGCTGGCCTTCCGCATCGAAACATGGAAGGCAGCCACCGGCATCGGAACTCACGCTGACACGATGCGCAGCTACGCCACTGTCGAGGTAGCGCTGCAGTGCATCAGCCGCGCTCCAGGCATCTTCGCCTTCCTCGACCGGAAATGCAGTGATATCGACGTGGCAACCCTTGGCAGCCAGCTCGATGGCCTCCTCGAACAGGGCACGACGCCGATTGACGTGGGTGGGGTTGAATACGCGCGCAGGCAGTTCGCTCTCGGCGAGGGCACGACGGACCAGATCCAGGCCGCGCGGGCCATCGCCAAGATGCAGGTGGATGACGCCGGCCTTGCCGCTCATGAGTCCGCCGACATGGGCTTCGGAAGCGATACGCAACAGTTCCTCAAGTGTAGGCTGGCTGCTGCGATGATCGCTGATGGCGAGTTCACCCACGCCGATCAGTGGGTCGACGAAGGCGATATCGCCGCGAATGCTGCCAGTCAGCGTGGTCGGAGGCAGGTGGTAGCCGCCGCTGTAGCCCCAGGCGCCCATGCCTTGCTCGCGCAAGGCAAGCAGGTTGGCGACAAGCTCGCGTGTGCTGCGCGCACAATCATCCGTGCCAAGCAGGCCGATTACGGAAGTCACGCCACCATGCGTGTAGCGGCTCAGGGGCAATGGCGAGATACGTGTGGCGAAACCGCCTTCACCCCCCCCGCCGGTCACGTGGACATGGCCATCGACGAAGCCAGGCAGCAGGCGCGCGCCATCAAGATTGATCGAATCAATGGCCATGCCTGACGGCGGCTCAAGCGTCGACGCCGACATGGCCAGAATGCGACCGCCACCGATCAGCAGGTTCTGCAGACCGACCGACTCCGGCGCGAATACCTTGGCATTGCGCAACAGGAGCATGGGTGGCGAGTCTGGGTTCTGCATTGGGTGAACTCTAGCAGCCTCTCGGGGTTTGGTGGTTGAGGCGAACGGTCGGCACGATCACGCCCGTTTCCTGCAGATCAGGCCAAAGCTGAAAACGGACACGCTTGCTGCGACTCCGATCCGGAGCCCTGCGTCAGGATGATCCGGTGCCACTCATTCTCCAGCCGCACTGCTCGCGGCAAAGGCGGCGAAGCCGTCCAGGAACTTGCGCAACTGCTCGCGCGTGGCTTCATCAACCAGCTCACCCTGGTCATCGAACACCTTTCCTGCGCGTGAAACCATCAACCGACCCTCGGCCCAATGCCGCACGCCGAGCGTGCGCAGCACGGGTAGCCATGCATTCTGCGAGAGGATGGTTCCGAAACCGCCCGGCGAGGCACCGATCACCGCGACTGGGCGACCCTTGAAGATCGGGGCAGCATCGGGCGACGGGCGCGACAACCAGTCGATCGCATTCTTGAACACGCCAGGCATGCTGTTGTTGTATTCGGGTGTGACCAGCAACAAGCCGTCGCTGGCGGCGATGCGATGATTGAGCTCGAGCACGCTGGTGGGGACACCTTCGCGTTCTTCGACATCGCCGTCATAAAGTGGAATGCCGTGCAGTGTGGCTGCATCAAGTGTCGCTTCGGCGGACATCAGCTTTCCGGCTGCTCGCAAAAGGGCCGTATTGAGCGACTTCTGGCGCAGGCTGCCGGAGATGCCAAGGATACGTGTGCTCATGTCAGCGACTCCAGGTAATGGACGAGTTGAACGTTGAAGGCTAGCGTGGCGAAGTGTTCCCCAAAAGGATCAGTCGACGCTTCGACATTTGCCGCGCCATGGCGAATAGAACTCGCGAAGACGCCGCAGGTCGGCGGCCATGTCCTCGGTGGTATGGAACAGCGGCCCAAAGCCGATGGTTCGTTCGGGATAGTGGAAGTACACAAGCACGATCGGCACATCCGCGGCACGCGCGATATGCCAGAAGCCGGTTTTCCATTTGCTGACTTTCTTGCGCGTCCCTTCCGGCGCTATCCCTATCCAGAGCTTGCGGCTTTCGCGCAGGCGCGCTGACATTTGCTCGACGACACCACAGGTGGTGGTGCGTTCGATCGGGATGCCACCGAGCTTGCGCAGGAACCAGCCCAGCGGCCAGAAGAACAGTTCTTGTTTTGCCATGAACGAGACATCGGCGCCGATAGCGATCTTGACCCCCAATCCCCAGACACCGTCCCACCACGAGGAATGTGGCGCGGCGATCAGGATGGCGCGCGGCACGTCAGGCAGTTCGCCGGCCAGCTTCCAGCCGAAGCCGACAAAAAGTCTGGCCACAAACCTGCGCCATCGGCTCGGCGCGAACTGCGGCATGGAAGGCGGCAGGCGTGCCGGCAGCGCAGGAGGCTTCAATCACCACTCCAGTTTTGCGCACCGCGTCCCGACTTGATCGTCGCGCGCTTTTTCTTGGTCGTGATGCGTCGTTCCTTGGATGCGCGCGTCGGCCGCGTCGCCACGCGCTTCTTCGGCACGAACTGCGCGGCACGGATCACCTCGGCCAGGCGCACGCGTGCATCGTCCCGGTTCTTGGCCTGATCACGAAAGCGATTGGCCTGGATCACCAGCACGCCCTCGTCTGTCAGACGCCGGTCGCGGCGTGCGAGCAGACGCTCACGCAGGGCCTCGGGCAACGATGGTGACCGGGCGACATCGAAACGCAACTCGACCGCGCTGGCAACCTTGTTGACGTTCTGTCCGCCCGGACCGGACGAACGCACGAAGCGTTCGACCAGTTCGTCGTCGGGGATTTCGAGTTTGGAGTCGATCTCAAGCATGTGGCTATTCTAGCGGGGCGCGGCGGTGGGTGTTGGAGGTGAGGCCAGGGGGCAGGAGCAAGTTTGCTCCTGTCGCGTTGCGCCTTGCTCCTGTCTTGTAGGAAATGGCTTCAGCCATGACGCTCTTTCGACCTGCTGTTCGGTTGTTGAAAGCCGAGACATTCACAACGGCATCGGGCGTGAACGCCATTCCTGCGCGGTCTTCAACAGCCGGATGGCTGGTCATGTCAGCAACCGAAGCGGGTTTCGAACGCCGTCCTCGCACTGCCGCTCCGGTGTTGGCATCGAGGCTGAAGCCTTCTCCTACGAAAATCGGCTGGCGGGCGCGAGCTGCGAGGGGTTTGCGTGGCTTGGGAGGTTCCACTCGAAGCGCTGCAGCAACCCGGCGTATTCGGCATCCAGCGGTGCCTCGATCGTGAGTTGCCGCTTTTCGACGGGGTGTTCGAATTGCAGGCGCCAGGCGTGCAGCAGCAGGCGATGCACGCTGTAGTGCTGCTTGAACAGCCGGTTGTGTTCGGTGCGACCATGGCTGGTATCGCCGATCAGCGGATGGCGCAGATGTGCGAAGTGACGGCGAATTTGCCGGTAGCGGCCCGTTTCGGGTGAAATCGAAACCAGCGCGTAACGCTGCTGGGGATAGCGGTTGATCGCAATGGGCACTTCGATCGTGTGCAAACGGTTCCAGCGCGTCAATGCGGGTTTTCGGTCGCTGTTTTCCCGCACTCCGGGCAAGGCATAGTCGAGTTCTCCGGTCTCTTCAGGCCAGCCGCGGCAAACGCCCAGATACGTCTTCTCAACATCCCGTTGCATGAACTGGCGTCCCAGGGTGCCGGCAATCTCGCTGTTGCGGCCCACCAGCAGGACGCCGCTGGTTGCGCGATCCAGTCGATGGATCAGGTGCAGGCGCCCGCCGAGCTGTTCGCGCAGCACATCGATCAGGTAGGCGTCGTCAGCATTGACCATGCGGCTGCGATGCACAGGCATGCCGGCGGGCTTGTTGACGACGACGAGATGCTCGTCGCAATAGAGGATCATGGCCGGAAAGGGATCCTTCAGCGCGACCGGTGTGCAACGAAAAAGGCAATAATCGCGCCCACCGCCAGGCCGATGGCCCAGAGGGAGAGGCCGGACCAGCGTGGCGCTTGTGTGTCCAGAGCCTGCAGCAAGGCAGCGCCGATGGCGAGGCTGGCGCCGATGACCAGCGGCACTGCGAGCCGTGCGCTATGACCGGAATGGGCCTCGATCCGGCGCAGGTCATCCGACGCAATGCGCAGTTGCAGCGAACCGCTGGTCACCTGTTCCAGATAGGCATGCATCAGCTGCGGCATGTCGGGCGCAGCGGCCAGCCATTCGGGAACACGCTGTCGCAGCCGCTTGATGAACATTTTCGGGCCGTGTTGCTTCTTCCAGATCGTCTCCAGCACCGGTCGCGCTGTCGCCCAGATATCGATATCCGGGTGCAATAGCCGACCCACTCCTTCGATGTTGAGCAAGGTCTTCTGCAGAAGGATCAGCTGTGGCTGCACGGTAAGCTGGTAGCGTTGCGCCATCTGGAACAGTTTGACTACCACTTCGGCCAGCGAGACTTCGCTCAAGGGTCGCGTGAAATACGGTTCGCATACGGTACGGATCGCTGATTCCAGTTCATCCATGCGCACTTCGGCGGGCATCCATCCGGCACGCAGATGCAGTTCGGCGATGCGCTTGTAGTCCTGGCTGAACAGGGCGAGGAAGTTTTCCGCCAGCCAGTACTGATCCTTTTCCGGCAGCGTGCCCATGATGCCGAAATCGAGCACGATGAAGCGTGGGTCGTGTGGCCGCGAGGCGTCGACCCAGATGTTGCCGGCGTGTGCGTCGGCATGGAAGAAGTTGTCGCGAAACACCTCCGTGTAGAACAACTGCACGCCCTTCTCGGCCAGGCGCACGCGGTCGATGCCGGCGGCATCAAGGGTGGCGAGATCATCAACCGGTATGCCGCGCACGCGTTCCAGCGTAAGCACGCCTACTTGGGTGTGCGACCAGATGACCTCCGGGACATACAGATCGTTCGAGTCCAGGAAATTCCGGCGCAACAAGCTGGCGTTGGCGCCCTCACGCTGCAGGTCGAGTTCGTTGAGCAGGGTGGATTCAATTTCGGCGACCACGGCCAGCGGGCGGATCTTGTCAGCTCGCGGGTGGACACGCTGGACCAGTTCGCCAAGCGCGCGTAGCAGGTCGATGTCGCGCCCGATGCGCGTTGCAATGTCAGGACGCAATACCTTGACGACGACTTCGCGCCCATCCGCCAGTCTAGCCGCATGCACCTGGGCGATTGACGCGGAGGCAAGTGGCGTCTCTTCGAAATACGAATAGCGATCCTCGATGCTGGCGCCTAGTGCGGATTCAACAGCCGCGCGTGCTTCGGCACCCGGAAACGGAGATACCTTGTCCTGCAAGGCGGTGAGCTCGTCGGCAATATCGGCCGGCAGCAGGTCGCGGCGGGTGGACAGGATCTGGCCGAACTTGACGAAGATCGGGCCGAGTTCGGTCAGGGCCAGGACCAGGCGTTTGCCGCGCGGCAATGACGCCACGTCAGCTGGTACACGCCGAACGAACAGGCGTGCCCAGCGCAGCAGGCGAAAGCGATGCGCGTCATCGACGACGTCGTCCAGTCGGTAACGCACGATCACGGCGGCAATCCGCAGCAGTCGTGGCAAGGAGCGCAGGGATGTCGTCATGAGCGCTGCGCCTGATCCAGCCGGCGCATGCGTGCTTCGAGGCGATCACCGCGTTCGCGCAGTTCGTCGACTTCGTCGAGGAACTGTTCCATCTCCGGCTTTGCGATCAGGTCGCGGCTTTCCTCGACAAGATAGTCCGCGCCGTCGCGTACCAGGGAACCTGCCGATTCGCGTGCAGCCGTGAGGCCACGCCGAAACAGCCGGGCAATCTGGAAGCCGACCACGTCACCAAACACGCGCGCGAACGCCTCGTCGACATCGGGTTCAAAACGGGTGGCGACGCGCTCCAGCCGACGTGCCAGTTCGGCGTCACCTGCGATCTCGACCTGTCCGGGCGGGACCGCTGCATCAGGGTCGCCACGCAGACGCGCAAATGCCATGCCGAGCAGGCTGCCCGGTGTCGCAGAAACGCGAAGCTGGCTGTCGCCTTCGAAAGCCGGCCCAACGACAAGT
>NZ_JBAWHJ010000186.1:0-2642 GCF_049593775.1 Dokdonella sp.
CTGCCGTCCTCGAGGGCGTCTCGCGCTGCTTCCACGGTGGCTCGCACGCCACCCGGGGAGGTTCTCACCAGTGTCTGGGGGAAGTCGCTGGAAACTGGCATCTGGGTCTCTCGAGTTATCTGGCACCTCGTGCGGCGGGACATCGTTCGGCCGCTGCTCGTGCATAGTGCATGACGCAAGACTACCCGCAAGGAATGCTTCAGCCCAATCCCCGGGGAATCACCCCCTCGGAAAGTGCCAGGCGAAGAGCCTGTCGGCGTTTCAACCCAGGGCGCCACCACAGCTCGATCCCTGGCCGGCAGTACATCCGAAGCAATGGCCGGCGACACCGATTTCGCTGGGCAGCTCATGGTCAAGCAGTTCGCGCAAATGGGTGTTCACCTTGCGACCGGCCAATGGCAGCTTGAGCATCTGATTGAAGTCGCAATCGAACAGGTTGCCGTCGTAGCCGACACTGAGTGTTGAGCGGCACATGACAGAGTCCAGGTTGGAGTCCTGGTGGGCGTCGCGCAACGTGGCCATGTAGGTATCGAAATGTCCTTTTGACAACAGCCACGAACCGAAACGCTGTATCGGCATGTTCGTGATCGCATAGAGCTGGTTGAAGGCGATGTCGAAGTTGTCCGCCAGCAGGCGTCGGTAGTCTGTTTCAAGCTTTGATTGCTCTGGTGGCAGGTACGCACCATTCGGGTTGTAGACGAGGTTCAGCGTCAGTCCGCTGTCTGGTGCGGCATAGCCCATTGCATTGAGCTTCTTCAATGCAGTGATCGAATTTTCGAATACGCCGTCGCCGCGCTGTTCGTCGACGTTTTCCTGACTGTAGCAGGGGAGTGAAGCGACGGCCTCGACCTTGTGGGCCGCAAGGAACTCGCCAACCCATTCGTATCCTGGCTCTTCCATGATGGTCGGGTTGAGCCGATCCATCACGTGCAGTCCTTGCGCCCTGGCAGTTTCGACCAGCCAGCGGAAATCGACATTCATCTCCGGCGACCCGCCAGTCAGGTCCAGTGTCGTCACGCCAAGTTTGCGGCCGACGTGCAAGGCAAGTTCCATGGTTGCGCGGTCCATGGTCTCGGTGCGGCGTGGTCCTGCGTTGACGTGGCAGTGGATGCAACTGAGGTTGCAGCGATAGCCGAGATTCAACTGCAGGGTCGTGATTTTCCCGCGCTGTATGGAAGGGAAATCGCTGTGTTCGAGCCGTGGCCAGGAATTACGCATGATCGGAATCTTTTGTTGGTCGAGGAGGGTGTTCGGAGCGTGCAAGCGGATTGGCGAGCAGGGCCCGCAAGGATTGCGATGCGGCATCGCGAAACTCGAACAGTCCGATGCGCATCGCTGTGTGTCCGTCTCGCGGTTGCTCGGTGGCGGATGCAAATAGGCGATCCCACAGGCTGAGGAAATTTCCGTAGTTGCTGTCTGTCTCCACACGATGCACGGAATGATGCACACGATGCCAGTCCGGGGTAATGACCAGGCGTCGCAGGCGACGATCCCAGCGGTCGGGTATCGCCATGTCCGCATGCGAGAACAACGAAAAGACAGCGAGCAGGATTTCGTAGACAAGGACCGTCAGCGGCGCCGCTCCGAGCAAACCGATGACGAGGCACTTGTAGAGCAGCGAGAGGATGATTTCGAGGGGATGAAAGCGCAAGCCGAGCGTTGCATCGAACTGGGTGTCGCTGTGATGCACCCTGTGAAGCCGCCACAACCATGGTAGACGATGCATCCAGCGATGTTGCCAGTAAATGGCCAGGTCGAGTATCACGACGCCGATGACGAGCTCGGCTGCAGATGGCAAATGGACGATGTTGAAGAACCCAAGCTCCGAGTCTTCCACAAGCATCGAGAAACCGACCGCAGTCAATGGCAGGATCAGATAGATGATTGCTGCCGCGATGAGGGCCAGGCCGATGTTGCGCGCGCGCCTCCACGGTATACCCGATTCGCCCCGTCGCGGCAGCCAGTGCTGGATGGCGAGCAGGGTGACCAACACGCTGCCTACCAGCAAGAAACGAACCGCTCCGGCATGTTCAAGCAACCAGTTGCTCATTCGTGTCGCCTTGTTGCGCCGCCAATTTCTACAAGCAGTTGCCGGACTCTGGATTGTTCTGCAGTGGGGTTGTTCAGCGCGAGCAATTGATCGGAAACATGCGCGATGTCAGCTGCGAAGTCGATATCCTGCAACTCTTCTAGTTCCTTCCATTCGGCGCTTCCGCTCATGGCGCTGACAAAGTCGTTCGCGGTGTCTGGCATGCTGTAGTCGACCCGATTCCAGGCGTCATCCGACAATTCCGTATTGCCTCCAAACAGCCAGAAGCCACCGTCGGCGGCGCGCCCAATGACAAGCCGCGCCCGGTTTGTCTGCAACCATCTGGCAGCGGCAAGGAGTTGCCGGGATTCGATTTGTGGTGCATCTGCACCTATCAGGATCGCGGCGCCATGAGTCGCGCGCAAAGAGCGGTATACCGCGGCCATGCGCTGACCAAGGCCGCCCTCACCCTGGGCCACGTGTCGAAGTCCGGGCCAGCTCGAGGCAACGCCCGCATCAGATTCGGCGGTTGCCCAATATCCCTCAAGTTCAGTTTGAGCTCTGGTGCGATCGACTACCGAGCGCACCGCCGCGGCGGATGCCAGATACAGGC
>NZ_JBAWHJ010000187.1:0-26037 GCF_049593775.1 Dokdonella sp.
GGAACGATCGGCGTATCCGGATGGTTGGCGTGCACGGCCTTGCTGACGGCTGACTGGATGTCCTCGCGCAGCGGAGAGGCCACGGCATCGAGAGTGCGCTCGGCAATCTCCACATCGACCTTGTTGCCGACCACGCGCTGCAACTCGGCCTTGACCACCTCAATCGTCGTGCCTGGGAAAATCCGGCAATTGACCAGCGCGGTGGCCGACTGTGGCAAGGCATTCTCTGCGTGCCCGCCATTGAGCATGGTCGCGATGCAAGTGGTCCGGGTGCGCCCGACATAGGACGGCTGCGTCGCCAGCACCTCAGCGGCTTCTGTATCTTTCGGGTTGGCCGCGAACCGGGTCATGGCCTCGCCAAGTGGACCTGGCGTATTTGCGCCGGACGCGGCCAGACTGGCCAGGGTCCATTCATTGGATTGCACCGGAAAGCGGAATGCCTGCACAGCCTTGAGCGCATCGGCAAGATCGTAGATTGCATTCTCGACTCGCGGCTCGGAACTGTGGCCGCCCGGATTGTGTGCCGTGATCGAATAGGTCGCCGATGTCTTCTCGGCGCCCTGCAAGTAGTAGACCTTCGCCTTGCCGGTGTCTTCGGCGAGTACGCCGCCGCCACCGTCACCGTTGAGCGCGAACTCCGCATCGACCAGGTCACGATGGTTCTCGACGAGATCGGCGGTGGTGAGCTGGTGTGACTCCTCGTCACCGGTGAAGGCAATGATCAGGTCCCGGTTTGGCACGAAGCCTTCGCGCTTCAGGCGCAGGAAGGTAGCCACGATGAGGGAAACATCAGCCTTGATGTCCGACGTGCCACGGCCAAAGAAGTAGCCGTTCTCCTCGATCAGGGTGAATGGATCACGCTCCCAGTCGGCCGGATTGGCCGTTACAACATCCATGTGCGCGAGCAGGACAATTGGCTTGCCGCCACTGCCGTCACCCCGATAGCGCGCGACCAGCGATGCCGTCTCGCCGACCGGAAGAATCTTGATATCTTCGGCCGGGATGCCACCTGCCTCCAGCTTCTTCGCCAGATACGCCGCATAGGCCGGCACCTGTCCCAGCCCTTCGGAAGTCTTGAACGCGATCGATTTTTCGAACACGTCGCGCGCTTCCGCACGCGTGGCGGGATCGGCAGGAGCCGCACCGGCTTCCACGGCAAGGCCTGCAAGAATCAGAATGGAGATCAGTATTTTCATGCGGCGCGCGCTCCGTGACCGGCAATCCGGAACCGCCAATATATACCCGGTCAATCAGCGCATGCCGTCGAAACCATCGGCAAACAGGATCGGCTGCTCCTTGAATCCGGCCTGCAACGGCCAACCGGAATTGCCAGCGACTGCGCTTCGGTAGGCGCCGACGTCAAACTGCGGTGTGCGCGGCACGGCATTGAAATCATCCTGTGCAAGAGTTGCTGCGTTCGCAGTTGCAACCAGCAAGCCCGCCGTTGGCACCAGGTCCATGGGTGGTGCACCGGTGTAGTTGGCCGACGCAAAATCGGTCGTGATGTTTCCGCTGGCATTGAAGCCGCTGCCGACGCCATCCAGCGATCCGGTGCCGACATTGGCCGACATCGTCACCAGGCTGGTCGTGCCATCTGCATAGACGGCGCGGCCACTCTGGGCGTATAGCGCATTGTTGGCGATCAGCACGCTGCCGGTGATGTCGTTGATGTGCAGCGCATCGCCGCTGGCCTTGAGCACGGTGTTGTTGATGATGCTCAAATTGCCCACGCTGCCTCCCTGCGAGCCGTGGATACCGATGCCATGTGCCACCGCACTCAAGACAATGTTGTTGCGCACGATGGCGTCGGCGGTGACCTGGATGCCGTTGTCACCACTGGCCCAGACAACATTGCGCTCGATCAGATTCGGCGCGCCATTGCCGTTGGTGTGGTACAGCGTGATTCCCGGATATCGGGTGTCGTGGATGACATTGTCGCGCACGATGTTGGCGTAGCTGCCGGCCTTGATCTCGATGCCATCGCCTTGCGTGACCCCCGCGCCATTGAGGTGATGGATGTAGTTGTTCGCGATCAGGGAATCGTGGATGCGGCAATCGTCGTTGTTGCATCCCAGATAGAACCCCTCGGCAGTGCCACCAGCATGGTCGATCTCGTTGTGCACAAAGGTCAGGCGCGCATACACGCTACCAACATCGTTGGCGCTGATGGCATTGGCCGCCGTGTGATGTACGTGGCAGTTCTGGATCGTGATGTCCGAGGACGCTGTCAGGCGAATGCCACGCGAACCGCCCGTGAACTCGATGCCATCAATGACCAGATGCGACGAGTTGCGGATATTGACGATGTTCTGGCTAGCGTTGACATAGGAGATCACTGGATTCTCGCCGACTGCCGCACGGATCGTGATCGGCGCCTGGACCGTACCGTTGAGGGTCAACTCGAAATAGCTCGATAGCGGATAGCTGCCGCCATGCAGGATCAGCGTATCGCCCGCAACCAGGTTCTGCATGGCGCTGCGGTAGTTGTCGGCCGGTGTGATTTCGATGATCGCGGCGCTGGCCATTCTGCCGAAAAGCAGCAGGAGCAGCACAAGCGCGCATCCCGACGACGAAGGTTTCACCAAGTGACTCCTGATCCATGGGTACGTTTCTACGGAGGCTCGCACTGACAGATATTCTTGCCCTGGCGAGGGCGACATTCCGTGCGCCTGTTCGCGACGCATCAACCTGTTGCGCGGCAGGCCATGGCGTTCCCGCTCGACACCGAGCCTTCCAGCAGGAAGGCCAGAGCGGCGGCGCAGCCCTGCACGACCTTCAACGAAAGCAGTTCGTCCGCCCGCGTTCGACCGAGATTGACTGCAGCAATCGGCTTGCCCTGGGCCGCGGCCATGCGGGCAAACCGGAAGCCCGAATAGACCATGAGGGATGAGCCAACCACGAGCATCGCGTCTGCCTGCTCAAGGTGAGCGACCGCAGTTTCTACACGCTCGCGCGGAACGTTCTCGCCAAAGAACACCACATCGGGTTTCAGCATGCCGCCGCAGTGTGTGCAGCCAGGCACATCGAATCCGGAAAAATCCGCGAGATCCAGATCAGCATCACCATCGGGGGCCGGTCGCGACTCGACACTTCCCCAGTCCGGGTTGCGTGCGAGCAATTCCTGCTGCAGCCATTCGCGCTCGCTGCGTGCCTCGCAGTCCATGCAGCGCACCACATCCATGCGTCCATGCAGGTCGATCACGTTGCGGCTGCCCGACAACTGGTGCAGGCGATCCACGTTCTGGGTCAGCAGGACTTGCTGCTGTCCGCGACGCTCCAGTTGGACCAGGGCATGGTGGACCTTGTTCGGTTGCGCTCGACCGAAACGGTTCCAGCCGAGCATGCTGCGCGCCCAGTAGCGGCGGCGCGTGGCCTCGTCGCTGACAAAGGCTTGCAATGTGACCGGTGGCGTACGTTTCCAGTCGCCCTCGGCATCGCGGTAATCGGGGATTCCGGAATCGGTGCTGCATCCGGCGCCGGTCAGGATAAAAAGGCGATCGTGCCGGGCAATGAACTCCGCTAGCGTGTGCATCGGCACAGCATACCGCCGACGGCAGCACTGGCGTCGATGGGTGGCGGACTACTATTCGACCTGCGGATCAGGCCCGACGACGCGCCGGCTCGATTTCCACGACCGGATCCACTGCTGCCGGCTGCCGGGCTGAACGTGCGTCCTCTTCGTCCATCGCATCGAGTACGGCGTCGACCGTGGTCGGCCCGCCTCCGAACAGACGAATCGCGGTGCGTGCCACCTGACGTGTGTCGTACCAGGCGTAAGCACCCACGCCGACGGCGCCGATCAACGGCAACCAGCGCGAGATGCCGCCGCCGACCAGGCGCTTGGTGACGCGAAAGCCGATTGCCTGGGCGACACGCTCGATCACGCGAATTGGCACATCCTGCGAGATCAACCGACCTCCAACCTGAACCACAAGGTCACGTACGGCCTGCGCAGCGGCATGGCGGAACAGGCAGTACATCATCTGTTCGCGATTCAGGCGCGCATTTACGCCGTAGGCGCCCGAAAGATCGGCGACCAGCTGCGCCTGGATACGCCAGATCGCGATCAGCTCGGGAATGATGGTCAGCCAGCCCAGCGGTCCCGGCGGCAATGCCAGGGTGCCAGCCGCAAGCGCCGCCTTGTTGGAGGCAGCCGAGGTCAGGGCGCGTACGCGGGCATCGGTATTACTGTCGCGCGTTTCGCTGGTCTTGGGCACGTTGGAGAGCAGGTCCAGCAGGTGCCGGCTTATCCGACTGGCTAACGCTGACTCCGACTCGGGCGCATTGCGGCGCGCTGGAATGTATTCGGACTTCTTGTTCATCGGGTTTTGCCGTGCTGGTGGCGTACGGGTACAGGTTTGCATGCAAGCCTGACGCCAAGTTCCTGTTTTCGGGAGTGCAGGATCTTAGCGACGCGCGCCTGAAGCCCCATCAACTGGAGCAAAGACTCAGCGGGTCATCAGCCGGGTGATGAAGTCGGCCAGCCTGGTGTAGGGCGGTCGCAGCAGGGACAGCGACGACCAGCGCGCCTGGAACATCACGGGCATTTGCTTGGAAAAGGTCAGGAACCCGGCGTGGCCGTGGTAGTGCCCCATTCCAGAGGCGCCCACGCCCCCGAACGGCAGCTCGCTCTGGGCGATGTGGATGACACAGTCATTGACGGTGACACCGCCAGCCAGGGTGGATCGCAGGACCTGCCGGATGCGTCGGCGGTCGCGGTCGAAATGATAGAAGGCCAGCGGGCGCGGTCGGCTGCTGACGAATTCCAGCGCCTCTTCAATGCGTTCATAGCCGATCACCGGCAGGATCGGGCCAAAGATCTCCTCCTGCATTACACGCAGGCCATGTCCGGGATCCAGGATGACCGTGGGCGCGAAAATGCGTCGCTCGGTGTCATGGGCGGACGTATCAGGCAATACCTCGATGCGCGTTCCGGCTTCGCGCGCCTCCTCCACCAGGGCCTGCAGGCGCTGGTAGTGGCTGTCATTGACGATGCTGGTGTAGTCGGGCGTGTCCCTGAGCTGGGGATAGTGGCGTGCCACATAGGCGCGCAATTCACCCACAAACGCCTCGCGCTGGTCGTTCGGAACGAACACGTAATCGGGCGCGATGCAGGTTTGCCCGGCGTTGAGGAATTTTCCGGCTGCAATGCGTTGTGCTGCGGTTTCAACCGGATAGCCCGGCGCCACGATGGCAGGTGATTTGCCCCCCAGCTCCAGAGTGACCGGCGTGAGGTTGGGTGCGGCGGCGGCCATGACCTTGCGCCCCACGGCTGTCGAGCCGGTGAAAAACAGATGGTCGAACGGCAAGCCGGCGAATTGCGCGGCCACATCGGCATCACCGAGGACGGTGGACACACGCTCCTCGGGAAACACTTCAGCCAGCAATTCGGCCAACAGGGCCGATGTGCGCGGCGTGTGCTCGGACGGCTTGAGCATCACGTGATTGCCGGCGGCTATCGCCGACACCAGCGGAATCAGGGCCAGGTTGACCGGGTAGTTCCAGGGCGAAATGATGCCGACGACGCCTAGCGGACGGTACTGGACCTCCGTGCGCGCCGGCCAGAACATCGCATCGGCGAGGCGGTGGCGCGGACGCGACCAGCGCGTCAGATGCTTGCGCATGTGGTCGATCTCATGGAGGACCGTCATGCCGTCGGTGAGCAGGCTCTCGTGATGCGAGCGGCGGCCGAAGTCCGCACTCATCGCAGCCGAAAGCTCATCAAAACGGCGACGCAAGGCTTCGCGAAGACGGCCAAGATCGCGCAGTCTTTGCGCCGGGCTGGGCTCGTTCGCCCGCCAGGCAGCTCGTTGGCGCTCAAGCAGCGCGTTCAGGTCCGTCGGTTCACCGTTTTGCATGGCCTCAGTCTAACGCCCAAATGTCCATGCGCGTCACAACCCTGGCCGGAAAAGCTTCGGCGCGCGGCGCGAAACGCAGGTATGGCGGCCGCGCATGTCGCCGCCCGCCGTGCGCTCGGGGCGAAACCCTGCCCGGATTGCATGCTAAGTTTCCGGCTTCCTCCAAGCAGCCCGTTCACATGAGCATTCGCAGTTATCAAGGCATCTCGCCCCAGATCGGTCCCGGCGTCTATATCGATCCCGATGCCGTGGTCATTGGGCAAGTCGAATTCGGCGAGGACGCATCGATCTGGCCCTGCGCCGTGGCGCGTGGCGACGTGAACACGATCAGGATCGGGGCGCGCAGCAATATCCAGGATGGCGCGGTATTGCATGTGACTCATGACGGCCCCTACACGCCAGGTGGCGTGCCATTGCTGATCGGCACCGATGTCACCGTGGGGCATGGCGCAATCGTGCACGCCTGCAGCATCGGCGACGCCTGCCTGATTGGCATGAATGCGACCGTTCTCGATGGGGCGCATGTCGGCAAGCACTGCATGCTGGGTGCCGGCGCCATGCTGAGCCCTGGCAAGGTGATGGGCGAAGGCGAACTCTGGCTGGGCAACCCGGCGCGTTTCGTGCGCAAGTTGAGCGACGGGGAGATCGAGAAGCTCTACTACTCGGCGCAAAACTACGTGCGCCTGAAGAACGAGTATCTCTCTGCCTGAGCGAGGACCGTTGATCTTGCCGCGACCCGGGAAAAGAATCTCAGACGGTTGCGGGAGACGGGCTCGTCAGTTGTTCAAGCTGATCGAGATAGTGCATGGCTTCGCTGGCATCGCTGCCACACATCGCCGGCTCGGGACGCAATTGCCGACAGACGGCAGGGCGCTCGGGATGGCCAAACAAGGCGCAGGCATTCGCGGGCGTGAGTTGCACGCAGCGTACCCCTGCCGGCTTGCCGTTGGGCATGCCAGGGATCGCTGTTGTTATGGATGGCGCTATGCAACACGCGCCACAGCCGCTCCTGCAATCCATCAACGAGCTGAAAGCGTCATGCCATCAGTCCTCGGCGTCGCCGGGCAGATAGGCTCGCAATTCGGCGTATACGGCATCGGCATCCGGTCGTCGGCCATGCCAGACCTCGAAAGCCTCGGCGGCCTGTTCGACCAGCATGCCCAATCCGTCGATGGCGTGATTGGCACCAGCGCTGCGTGCCCAGGCCAGGAAGCCGAATGATGCATGGCCATAGGAAAGGTCGTAGCAGATTGCACGCGGAGCAAGCAGGGATGGCGGCAAGGCCAGGGACATCCTGCAATGACCGGCCGAAGTTGCATTGATGATGAGATCGAACGCACCCCACTGACCCAGGTCGTTCCAGTAGCGTGTGTGCACGACTTCCGGTTTTCCGATTGAATCAGCCAGTGCGTCGGCACGCTCGGGCGTTCGATTGGCAATGGTCAATTCCGAAATGCCGGCATCAAGCAGGGCGAACGCAACAGCCCGCGCAGCACCACCGGCGCCCAGCAGCAAGGTGCGTCGGCCACGCACATACAGGCCGTGGCGGCCTGTGATGTCGCGGACCAGGCCCACGCCATCCGTGCTTTCGCCATGCCAGCCTTCGCCGCGCCGGACTAGCGTGTTGACGCTGTCGGCCTGGCGAGCGCGTTCGCTTACCGAAAGACAAAGGCGCGCGGCGATCTGCTTCAGCGGGTGAGTGACATTGGCGCCGAGACCACCTCGATCAGCGAATGCGGCAAGTGCACCCACGAAGCCTTCTGCCGAGGATTCGATGGCCCGGTATTCGAGTGCGATGGAAAGATCGCGAGCAAAGGCTGCGTGAATTCGCGGTGAAAGCGAGTGCGAGATCGGTTGGCCGAACACGGCGAACTGTCCGGGGCCATCGCCCTGGTGGTGCGTCGAAACGGATTCTTCTTCGATCATCTGCATGGCCTGACTCCGATTGTAGTCGGGCCAGTGGCCCGCTCTCGCTGCACACGTCCTGTGGGAGAGTCCCCGATCAGCAGCCCCGGCTGCCGATGTCCAGACTACTGCGTCCGCGCCTAATCTGCACGCAACCAGCGCGCCGCATCAAGAGCGAAGTAGGTCAGGATCGCGTCCGCGCCCGCACGCTTCATCGCGACCAGTGATTCAAGCACGACGCTGCGCTCGTCCAGCCAGCCGTTCTGTGAGGCAGCCTTGAGCATCGCGTACTCGCCACTGACCTGATAGACGAAGGTCGGCATGCCGAAATGGTCCTTGACCCTTCGCACGACATCCAGATACGGCAAGCCGGGCTTGACCATGACCATGTCGGCACCCTCGCCTATATCCAGTTCGACTTCGCGCAGGGCTTCATCGCTGTTGCCGATATCCATCTGGTAGGTGTGCTTGTCACCCTTGCCGAGATTGCCCGACGACCCAACCGCATCGCGAAATGGGCCATAGAATGCGGATGCATATTTGGCCGAGTAGGAAAGAATGCGCGTATTGACCAGCCCGGCATCCTCCAAAGCTTCGCGAATCGCACCGATGCGTCCGTCCATCATGTCCGAGGGTGCCAGAATGTCGAATCCGGCTTCGGCCTGGGCCAGAGACATGCGCACCAGGGCTGCGAGGGTGGTGTCATTGACCACGTACCCGTCCGCATCGATGAGTCCATCCTGGCCATGCGTGGTGTAGGGGTCCAGGGCGACGTCACCAATCAGGCCGAGCCCGGGATGACGTGCCTTTAGCGCACGCGCTGCACGCTGGAACAGTGCCTGCGGGTTCCAGGCCTCACTGGCATCCTCGCTCTTGAGTGACACATCCACCGAGGGAAACAGGGCCAGGGCCGGAATGCCGAGCGCCACGCACTCGTCGGCCAGTGTCAGCAGGTGATCTAGCGACAGGCGCTCTACACCGGGCATCGACGGTACGGCTTCTCGCCGGTCGCTGCCATCGATGACAAAGGCAACCATGATCAGGTCGCTGACATCGAGTCGGGTCTCGCGCATCAGCGCGCGGGAAAACGGATCGCGTCGCATCCGACGAAGACGGGTGTGTGGGTAGGTCATGGGCTGCTCACAGGTTGCTTTGGCCCCAGTGTAATGAATATGGCTGGATGCCGAACCCGTACACGGCTTTCCGGCTGCACGAACACGGGTGGCACCGACGCACCATCCTGAACGGATTGACGGCGGTCTTGCATTGCGAAACGCGTGCTGGTCTTATGGAAGCGCATGCGCAGGGGGAGGATGGGAGCGCAGGCGACACGATGAACGGGCGGCGGAGTTGCATTGTCGTCATGAGCGGTGCCTGCCGGAGCGAATGCATGGCGGTTCCATGCAGACTCGACAATGGCCATTGCCCATGGATCGAAACTCGATGCCAATCCCGGGATTCCCGTCGCCTGACTACCGGGTTCCAGCTACCGGGAGCGTCACGGTTCTGGTCGCGCGGGAGTAGCGGCGCGAGCTTCCGGCGCATTGTATTCAACGTACAGAAGAGGCCCCCTTGAGCGGAATCCTGCTAGTCGAGCGGTCGACCACCCTGAGCCATCTCCTGCGGCGGACCCTTGCGGCCGCCTCGTTGCCTGTGCGTGCCGAAATCGGCAACTACCTTGAAGCCCACGACCACTTGCGCCGTATCGGCAATACCAATGCCAAGGAGTTGCCCTACTCGCTGGCCATCGTCGGCGCACCGGCAAGACCGACACGCGAATACCGGGCCTTGCTCGAGTACGCGCGAAATGCGCCCGATGCGCCGGCAACATTGTTGATCGCCCACGAGGAAACCGCGGAAATCCGCGCCTGGGCCGCCGCCACGATGCGCGGCCGCTTCCTGCTCTGGTCCCAGTTCAGCCGCATCCCGTCCTGCGTGGTCGAGCTTGCTCCAGACGAGATGGGCATCGAAAGCGGCGCGCCGGAACCTGGCGAGCGCGTGCGCATCCTGTTCGTGGACGACTCGAAAAGTGTCTGTCAGGCCTATAGCGACCTGCTTGATCGAAACGGCTATGCGGTCGATGTCGCTGCCTCCATTGCCGAGGCGATCGCACTGGCGAACGAAAACCCCTACGACCTGGTTGTCGTCGACTACTTCCTGCCGGACGGCAGCGGTGACGAGTTGTGCCGGCAACTGAGTGAGCGCGAAGACCCTCCGATCCTGGCCGTGATTACCGGCAGCTATCGCGAGGACATCATCCGCCGCTGCCTGCAGGCCGGCGCCAGCGAGTGCATGTTCAAGAACGAGGCGCGCGAGTTGTTCCTGGCCCGCGTGCGCACGCTGGCACGCACCATCGAAATGAAACGGTCCGCTGATGTTGATCGCGAGCAGCTCGATGGCATTCTCGGCTCGGTAGGTGACGGTGTGTTCGGCGTTGATTCCGAAGGACGCATCAGCTTCGTCAACCCGACCGGCCTGCGGCTGCTTGGCTACGGCGATGACAACGACCTGATCGGCCTGCTCGCGCAAGCCGCCGTGCATCCGCAGGAGGCCGCCCGCAGCTCTCCGCTGAGCCGCGCCTACAGTGAGGGCACTGCGGTGCATCACGTCGAGACCATGTTCCGGCGACGCGATGGCAGCGGTGTGCCGGTCGAGTACACGGTGTTGCCGCTGGCCACCAATCGAAAGGCCCAGGGGGCAGTCGTGGTATTTCGCGATATCGCTGAACGACGGACCGCCGAACGCCTGCGCTGGGAGCTCAGCCACGACCCTCTTACCGGGCTGCCGAATGCGCGGCACCTGCGCCAGCGCCTGATCGGCGAACTCGTTCGGCTGCGCGACCGCGGTGGCTACTCCGCGCTGATCCATATCGAAGTGGATCGCGACGACGAACGCTCGCCACCCCGCGGAGACGAATTGCTGCGCACGGTCGCCCATGCCCTGGCCCATCGCCTGCGTGAAGGTGATGTGCTCGCGCGTGGTGAGGGTGACAGCTTCCTGCTCCTGCTCAGCAGCGTCCAGGTCGACAACATCAAGGTGCTGGCCGAAAGCTTCGAGCAGCTTCTGGCAGAGCGCGACTACACGGTTGGCGAAGTGCAACACAAGGTGCACGCCCGCATTGGCGCGGAATTGCTGACTACGCGTACGGCAACAGCGGACGAAGCCCTCGAACGGGCCCGCGCGGCAGCCGGAACCAGTCCTGCCGCGGCCGAACGGCGCGAACCATCAGGTGCGCCGGTCGCCAAGCAGGTGCCGGCAGCGGTCAGCGCGCCGAGCGAACGCCTGCGCCTGGCGCTTGAGCAGGCTCGCTTCGTCATTCTAGTGCAGCCGGTCGTGGCAACCGCCAGCCTGTCTTCCGAAGCAAATGCGTCGGACGAAGGCGCTGGCTGGCAACTCGGGCGCAACAAGGAAGATCCACTGTTCGCCGTTCAACTGCGCATGGTCGGCAAGGATGGCCAACTGATCCTGCCCCGCGCGTTCATTCCCCTGGCCGAACGTGTCGGCATGGTCCAGCGCATCGACTTGTGGGTGATCAATGGCCTGCTCATGCACCTGGCCAACGAACGCGCCCGACATGCGCCGGTCGGCATGATCGCGCGCCTGTCGCCGGCCACCGTAGCCGATCCGGAATCACTGGCCGCTATTGAAAAGTCGATTGTCTCCACGGGCGTGCCAGCCGAACGCCTGATTCTCGAAATCAGTGATAGCCCGGAGCTGGCCAACCTGCCTGCAGCGCTGCACTTCATTGCACGCCTGCGCGCGATTGGTTGCCGTTTCGTGCTCAATGGCACCGATGCCGAAACGGGCCTGTTGCCGTTCCTGCATTCGCAACGGCGGCCGGGTGATTTCGTGCGCATCGAGCGCAGCGTCGTGCAGCGCGTCGCCACCGACAGCGGCGATCTGCACCTGGTCAAGTCGATAACCGGGTTGGCCCGATCACTGGAAATGCGCGTGATCGCCGGCGAAGTCGACAGCGAAGAAACCTTGCAGGCCCTGTGCAATGCCGGTGTCGATTACCTCCAGGGCAAGCGTCTCGGTGAAGCACGCCTGCTCAAGCGCGTCGATTTCGACAAGCTGATGGCGCTCAACTGAGATTTCCCTGACCAGCATCTCGGCGGAGTCGATTCACGATCAGCGTGATCAGAATCGTTGCGTCATTTCTCCATGCAAGCGTTCGTGCTGGGTATCAATGAGGCGCGAGGCGTACTGGTATCCGCTTTCGACTGCATATTCATAGGCCTTCCAGTTGAGCAGGCCGATCTCGCGCACGGGTGGCTCGAACAGCAGGCTGGCTAGCTGGCGGCGCTCGTCGCTGGCCATCTCGGCGTTGACCATGCCCGAGCGGATCAGCACATCGAATATGCCGGGTCGCTGGCCGCGTCCGAATTCGAACAGCAGTTTCCAGATCGGTGGCGTGTAGAACTCTTCGATGGTCGTGTGCAGTGCGTCATCGGCACCGATGTCGACAGCGGCGATCGTGCCGGGCTGCGAGGCGTGCATGATGTCGGTGGGCAGGTTGTTTATGACGGCGCCGTCGACGTAGACCTGGCCATGGTGGCAAACCGGCGGCAACACGCCCGGTATCGCACTTGAAGCGCGCAGCCAGAGCCAGAGCGGTCCGTCGCGATGCGTCACCAGTTGTCCCGTGCTGAGATTGGACGAGCAGCAAAAATACGGTAGCGGCATGTCGGTGACATCACGTGCGCCGTATTGCTCGCGCAGCAGGCGTGACACGCGGCGTCCGCGCGTCAGCGCAACCAGCGGCAAGGTGTAGTCCGTAAGTGGCCGACCGACCACGAAACTCTGCCGGAAATTCTCGAACATCTCCTCATCGGACCATTCCAGCGCAACGCCTGCGCCAATGATCGCACCGATGCTGGTGCCGCCGACGCAATCGATCTCCATGCCGGCTTCGCGCAAGGCTCGCACGATACCGATCTGGGTAAAGCCGCGCGCGCCCCCGCCGGAGAGGACCAGGTTGATGCTGCGGCCGGTCAACAAGCGGGCGATGCGACGAACATCATGCGCGTCACGCACATGATGGTGTGGAATGCCCGGTGTCTTGTCGAGCCAGCGCCGTGCTGCGCCATCGATGAGCGTTGCGGGGTGGAGCAGGATCAGGTGGCGTGGCCTGGACAACGCAGTAGATGCGTCCGCACATGCGCTGGCCGGCCACGCTTGTGGCGAATCGGCAGCGTTGGCGAGCAGCAGCAGGCAATCCGCCTGGCGTACGCACAAGGCCTGCCAGTTGTCGTCGGCATCGGCGACATAGACGACGAATCGCGTGCGAGATTCAATCTCGTTGAACCAGCTGCTCAGATGCCCACGGCCCGTCTGTCCGTCGATCACCGTGCAGGTGCCGAAGGCGCCGAGCATCTTGACGAACTCGTCGGCAAAGCCATGCACATCAACCCCGGCATCATGTCGCAATACGGCGAACGTGCGCGGTACCGAGCTGACGCCCTCTTCATCGGCGCTCGAATGGCGGCGCACGGCAATCCGCGCCATCGCCAGCATCGCTTTCGGATGATGATTGACCAGTCGCTCGAAATCTTCGCGTGACAGGCGCAACAGCTCCGAATCCCGCAATGCACGCACGCTGGCGCTGCGCGGCATGTCTACGATAAGTCCGACTTCGCCCACCGTTTCGCCCGCGGCAACGACACCGATCAGGCGGGGCTGGCCGTTGGCATCGTTGCGGAACGCGCCAACGCTGCCGCTTTTAAGCACGAAGAATGCGTCACTGGCATCCCCCTGCTCGAACAGGGAGGCGCCGCCAGGCAGGGCAAACCAGGTCAGTTCGCGACCGAGCTCGGCCAGGGCGGCGTCGTCCAGATGCCGGAAAAGAGGCAACGCACGCAGGATCTCGAGGGTGTCGCGGCCAGTTTCGCTTTCCATGATGTCCACATCGAAAGTGTCGATGCGCTTGATTTTGCGCCATCCACGCTCCAAGTTCACGGATCGACCACGAGAATGCCCATGACCAATCCATTGCTGGAAAATTCGCCGCTGCCCCATTTCTCCGCGATCAGGCCCGAACACATCGAGCCCGCCATCGACACGATCCTCGCCGACTACCAGTCCGGCATTGACGCCATGCTCTCCAATGACGAGGCGCGCACGTTCGCCAATGTCATGCAGCGATGTGAAGCGCTGGACGATCGCCTTTCGCGAGCCTGGTCGCCGGTCAGCCATCTGCACGGCGTGAAGGATTCCGAGGCTTTGCGCGAAGCCTATTCGGCTGCACAGGACAAGATCGTTGCGTTCCAGACTGCACTCGGCCAGAACCGCGAACTGTATGCGGCGGTCAAATCCGTCAGCGAGTCGAAGGAATTTGCCACGCTGCCGCGTCCCGCCCGCACCCTGGTCGAGCACGATCTGCGCGATTTCGAGTTGGCCGGAGTCGCACTGGAGGAGCCGGCGCGATCGCGCTTTCGCGATATCTCCAGTGAGCTGGCAAAGCTCTCGACCGAGTTCGAAGAAGCCGTCCTCGATGCCACCGATGCGTGGACGGAGCACCTCACCGATGAAGCCGACCTGACAGGCATCCCCGAATCGGGTCGTGCAGTGCTGCGCGCGTATGCGAAGGAAAAGGATCTCGATGGCTGGCTGGTTACCCTCAAGCAACCCAGCGTGCAGGCTGTGCTGACCTATGCCGATGACCGCGAACTGCGCGCACGCGTCTATCGCGCCTACGGCACCCGGGCCTCCGATCAGTCCGACCAGGGCCGCTTCGACAACACGCCGCGCATCGAAAGGATCCTGGCCTTGCGTCACGAGTCCGCGCAACTGCTCGGCTTCGCCAATACGGCCGACGAATCCCTGGCGACAAAGATGGCACCTTCAGCGGAGGGCGTGATCGAGTTCTTGCGTGACCTGGTTGCCAAGGCGCGACCGATGGCTGAAGCCGACCTTGCCGAGTTGCGCGAGTTTTCGCGCACGCAGCTCGGCATCGATGACCTGCAACCCTGGGATGCCGGCTACGCCGCGGAGAAGTTGCGCGAAAGGAAATACGCGCTGAATGAAGAGGAGCTCAAGCCCTACTTCCCGTTGCCGGCGGTCCTCGACGGTCTGTTCGCCGTGATCAATCGTGTTCTTGGCGTCAGCGTGCGCGAGCGCGCGAACGTCGAGGTCTGGCACGAGGATGCGCGCTATTTCGACCTGCTCGACGCCAGTGGGAAGGTTTTTGCTGGCGCCTACATTGACCTGTATGCGCGCACCGGCAAGCGCGGCGGCGCATGGATGGACGTATGTACTTCACGAATCCGCAGCGAGGATGCACTGCAGTTGCCCGTTGCCTACCTGGTCTGCAATTTCGCGCCGCCCACGCCGGATCGTCCTTCGCTGTTGACTCATGACGACGTCATCACCCTGTTCCACGAGTTCGGCCACGGCCTGCATCACATGCTGACTGAAGTCGATTATTCAGGTGTATCCGGCATCAGCGGTGTCGAATGGGACGCCGTCGAGCTGCCGAGTCAGTTCATGGAGAATTTCGCCTGGAAGCGCGAGGGCCTTGATCTGATCGCACGACATTGGCAGACCGGCGAGCGCCTGCCTGATGCGCTGTTCGAGCGTATGCAGCGGGCACGCAATTTCCAGTCCGGCCTGTTTCTCGTGCGCCAGCTCGAGTTCGGCCTGTTCGATTTCCGCCTGCATCGCGAGTTTGATCCGGCACGGGGTGCACGCACCCTGGAACTGCTGGAGGAGGTGCGTCGCGAGGTCTCGGTGTTGGCACCGCCGGAGTGGCATCGCTTTCCGCATGCCTTCACGCATATCTTTGCAGGAGGTTATGGCGCCGGCTACTACAGCTATCTTTGGGCTGAAGTGCTTTCGGCTGATGCCTTCGAACGTTTTGAACAGGAGGGCGTCTTCAACCGCGAAGTTGGCGAAGCGTGGCGCAAGGCCGTGCTCGCCGTTGGCGGGTCACGTCCGGCACTGGAATCCTTTGTCGAATTCCGCGGCCGCGAGCCAACGCCGGATGCGCTGCTGCGCAGTTACGGTGTTGCCGCCTGAGTTCCATGCCAGTGGCGCAGCGACCTCGCTCGCCACTGCAGCCGGACGAGGATCCCTGCGCCGAGGCTGCGAAATCGATGATGCACGGATCCGGCTAGCGGATCGGGCCGTCCCTGGCCCGTGCATCCTGTCTGGTTATTGAGCCGCTACATCCACTTCAAGGACTCCGACAGCGGCCACGCAGCCCCCGTCGAATCCGCTGCTGAAGACCGGGTCGTTGGCTGCCAGATTGCGCAGGGTGAACTCGACCGGCGCAGCCAGCGAGTATCTGAGCTGGGCACCAACGGTGTAGACGCCCTCGATTCCGTTCGCAACCGCTTCGACCCAGGCCAGGCCATCCGGGTCGGTCGTGATCTGCAGATTTGTTCCGCTCGCCGCGCCGCGGATCAGCGTGGCCGAAGCGCCGGAAGTTGGTGCCACGAAATCCACGGTCAGTCCGCTCACCGGAGTGCCACTGCCATCTGTGACTTCGAGCATCAGCACGCAGTCGAACGGCATTCCTATCGCCGAATTCTGATTCGGCTCGCTGACCCCGCCGGGACCTATTGACGGATCCAGCAAGTTGGTCAGGTTGAAAGAGCCCACTGTTCCAAGCCCGGCCAGGCTGACCGAAACTGCGTACTCGCCGGCGATTCCATTGGCCGTTGCGTTGGTGCTCAGGAAACCATCCGTGCCGCTGCTGACAACCACCGGGCTGAGCACGGCGCTCGCGCCCGCTCCGGGTGCGGTAAAGGTAGCCGCTACGCCGCTGACCGCATTGCCGAACGCATCCTGCACCTGCAAGCCAAGCGGACTGGAAAATGCCGTGCTGGTGACCGCTCCCTGGCCCGATCCACTCAGGTTGCCGATCGCGGCAGCCGGTCCGGGCAAATTGGTCAGCTCGAAGCTGGTGTTCGGGGTGATGCCCGGGATACTGACTTCAACATCGTAGGTTCCCGCGATCGTGTTCGCGGTTGCCGTTACCGATACGTTGCCGTTGGCGTCGGTGGTTGCCGGGTTCGGACTGAAGCTCGAGCTCGCGCCACTTGTCGGCGGTATGAAGGTCACTTCCACACCACTGACCGGATTGCCGAACTGATCGACCACCTGGAATACGATCGGGCTGCCGAAACCTTCGCCAGGGCCTGCACTCTGCCCACCGCCAGTGATGGGGCCAATGCTGGCTGGTGCGCCGGCAAGATTGGTGAGGTCCAGTACGACGGGCGTAGGCCCACCGCTGACCGTTGCCGTGATCTGATAGGCGCCGGCCACTGTGTTGGCTGTCGTCACGACCTGGGCAATACCGTTGGCGTCGGTGACTGCCGGGTTCGGCACGACGGTTGCGCTGGCACCCGTTGCAGGCACATCGAAACTGACACTGACACCGGGGATCGGATCGCCAAGCGCATCTTTGACGCTGATTCCGATGCTCGGGCTGACCACCTGGGAAACCACCGCCGAATAGGGACCGGGATTGGCAGGAACAATCGAGTTCGGGACTTGGGTGAGCAGATAGGTGTCCAAACCTACATTGTCAAAACCAATCGTGGAGAACAGGTTCGCCGTGACCAATCCGGTGGGTTCGCCAAACAGGTGCACGAAAATGGTTCCACTGACGCTGGCACCGGTCTGGTATTCGAGACTGACTCGATAGGTAGTGCCACTGAGCAAGCTTATCGTGGCGGATCCAGCCGTACTGCTGGCGAGTCGCGACGCCTTGCTGTTGCCGGTTGCCAGCGCGATGCCAGCGTTGCCACTGGTCAGCACATTTACCGCGAGTACCGCCCCGACATCAATGTCCGCTTGCAGTGCGTAGCGCCGGTTGGGTTGCCAGGCGATGCCGGTGTCCTGGCGTATGCGGCCTTCGTTGTTGAAGATTCCGCCCACGCTGACGCCAAGCAGGCCACCGATTTGCGCTCGTCCACTGCCGATGGACAGCGTGGGTGGTGCGAGCAGCGTGGCAATACCGGAGTACGTTCCACTCCAGGGTCCGCTACCAATCTGTGCTGCGCCGCTTCCTCCGGCAACGCCACCGCCGATCGATCCCTCGTTGTTGGAATCGGAAAAATCGCCATTCGGGACGTTGACCGACGCAGCAGGTTGAACCGCAGCGCTGGCCATTCCGACGACCGCTACTCCCATGCCCACCGCCACCATCATGAGCAGGTTTCTGAGTCGAATCCGCGGGGAGTCAATGCTTGATCGAGACCTTGGCGATGCAGCCGTATTTTTGGTTGATGGTGCTTTCGCGTTCATGTGAAATTCCCTCTCGCTGTACGCCAGCCCCGACAAGCCCGGAAAAGGACTGGCAAGTGACGGGTGCGATCGGAAAAGTCCCCAGATCACCAAACCAGACCCATCCGGGGTCCGGTGTTGGCAGTCCTCTCCCGAAGCATCGTTCTTCCGGGCAGTAATTTCTGATGCGTGAATCGTGCCAGCAAAAAAATGGCGGTCCCGATTCCTGTATCTGTTTGTACATGCTTCAGATGGAGAAAAGTCGTTCCTTGTGGACTCGTCATACTTCTTTGCAATCTTCATGTGGCCGTAGCGAAATCTGTTCTCGCCTTGCAGGGCACTTTCGATGTTCCATTTCGTGATGAGGGTCGCACTACTGAGTCTGCACAACGCGAGCATCACCCTCCCCTGCGAGCTGTCGCGAATAGTTTCAGTAGCAACATTGGCCGAATCCGACGCGATGCGTCATCGTCAGAACCCAGTCCCATCCAGAAGGTGGAAGTGCGCTCCAAACACACTGCCTTGACCGACCGGTTCATCTAGATAACGATGCAGCCTGTGCAGAGCGCCCTATCCGACCAGCAGTCTCCTGTCCTCCACAGTGAGCGTCTTGACCTGCGCGAGCTCGGCCTGGATGACGCGGACTTCATGCTTGAACTCCTCAACGACGAGGACTTCGTGCGCAATATCGGCGACCGCGGAGTCAGGACGCTCGATGATGCGCGCCAGTACATCGCGGCAGGCTCGATGCCAAGTTACCGCCAGCATGGCTTTGGATTCTGGTGCGTAGTGCATCGCGACACTTACCAGCGAATTGGCATTTGCGGGCTGGCGCGGCGCGAGGAACTGGATGCAGTGGACATTGGCTATGCGTTCCTGCCTGCCTGGCGTGGCAAGGGCTTTGCGCTTGAAGCCGCGAGTACGGTCATGGATGCCGCACGTCAGCGCTTTTGCCTGCGCCGAATCGTTGCGATCACCTCACTGGACAATCCCGCTTCGGCCCGCCTGCTGGAACGCATTGGCCTGACATTCGAGCGACGTATCCAGATGGATGACGAAGATCTGCGCCTGTTCGCCTGGAACGCACCGACCTGAGTGTCTGGACAGACCGGCTCGTCGAAACGAAACTGCGCGGTCTACCTTCGAATTCCTGGAGACTCTGCGTGCCGATCCTCGGTGTTGGCCTACACGTCATCATTGCCATCCTGTTTGCCGTGCATGCACTGCGTACCGGTCAGGAGCGCTACTGGTTGCTCGTGCTTTTCCTGGCACCGCTTTTCGGCAGCCTGATCTACGCGTTGGTGGTGTTCATCCCTGATGTCAGCCGCTCGCACGGCGGTCGCAAGGTTGCGCGCGGCCTGCGCGAGACGCTGAATCCTGGTCGCGAGCTGCGTGAAGCGCGAATCGAACTTGAGCGCACTCCGACAGTCGCCAACCGCGAACGCCTGGCCGATGCGCTGCAGGCAGAAGAGCGGCATGCCGATGCCATCCAGGCCTATCGTGAGGCCCTGACTGGCCTGAACAGTGACGATGCCGACCTTCAGGTCAAGCTGGCTCGTGCCCTGCTCGACGACGGCCAAGCCGCCGAAGCCCGTGAACTGCTTGATGCGCTGCAGGCCAAACAACCTGATTTCAAGTCATCCGACGGGCGCCTTGTTCACGCGCGAGCCGTGGCTGCAGCGGGCGATCGCGGTCGGGCACAGCGGGAATTCGATTCCCTGTTGGGCAGTTTTGCCGGTATCGAGGCTCGCGCCCGCTATGTCGACATCCTCAACGAGTGGGGTGAGCATGAGGCGGCGGCGAAGCTGGTTGCGGAGTCCCTGGAGCATGTCCAGCGCATGCCGCCGGGGTCGCGAAAACTGAACAAGCCCTGGATTCGCCAGCTCAAACGGGCCCGAACGACATCGGCCGGATAGCCGGAAACGCAGTACCGGCAACGAAACCCCGTTTATTTTCGGATGTTTTGGAGCGAAATCGGGGCGCGGGACCGCGATCGGACAGGTTCAGCAGGAAAGGCTCGCGTCGGCAGCCGGGGGAGGGCCGCCAGGATGCGTCAGCCCAGCGCCGGACACGATCACCCCGCCTCCTTGGCACAGGTGCAGTGACCGTCATTCTTTGCGCTCCAGCGGCATCCCTGCCACGCGGTCGGGTAGAGTAGGCATATGTATCTTGAGTATTACGGCCTTCGCGAGGCCCCGTTTTCGATAACACCGGATCCTCGCTACGTTTTCCTGTCCGAAAGGCACCGGGATGCGCTCGCACACCTGCTCTACGGAGTCGGCAAGGGCGGCAGCGGTGGATTCGTCCAGCTGACCGGCGAAGTGGGCACGGGCAAGACGACCCTGAGCCGCCTGCTACTCGAACAATTGCCAGACAACACCCAGGTGGCCTTGCTGCTCAACCCGAAGCTGTCGCCGGTCGAAATGATCGAGACCGTCTGTGAAGAGCTGAAGCTCGACATCGCCGGCAAGCGTGGCAGCCTCAAGGGTCTTACCGACACTCTCAATACCTATCTGCTTGATGCCTACGCACAGGGCCTGCGCATTGTCCTGATCGTGGACGAGGCTCAAAACCTTTCACTGGATGCGCTTGAGCAGATCCGCCTGCTGACCAATCTGGAAACGCCGACGCAGAAATTGCTCCAGATCATCCTGCTTGGTCAGCCGGAATTGCGCGACATGCTGATGCGTCCCGAGTTGCGCCAGTTGGCCCAGCGCATCACCGCGCGCTATCACCTCACACCGCTTGATGCCGCTGAAACCGAAGCCTATGTGAAGCATCGCATGGCCGTAGCCGGTTGCCAGCGTGCACCGTTCTCCCGACTCGGAATGCGCGCCCTGTACCAACGCTCCAGCGGCATTCCGCGCCTGATCAATGTCATTGCGGATCGAGCCCTGATGGCCGGCTATGCCCGCGAACAACAAAGTATCGGCGAACGTCTTGTCGATCGGTCTGCAGATGAAACCCTGCCCGGTCACGCACGCTACTGGGTGCGCCGCTATGCGCGCTGGGTCGTGGCTGCCCTGCTTTTGCTCGCGCTGATCGGCACCGGCCTGTGGATGCAACAGCGGGATTCGCAACAGGCTGTCGAGGTTGAACCGCCGCCGGCCAGCATCCCTGCGCCCGTGGAAGATGGTGCCGCAACGCTCGCTGCACGCCTTGCCGAAGCGCCGGAGACTGAGCTATCGGCCGCCACCACGCTTCTGTCACGCTGGCAGGTGGGTTCCAGCGAAGCCTCGGTTCGCGCCGCAACACGCTGCCCATCGATCATTGCCGCCGGATTGCACTGTCTGCGTGGACGCGGAACCCTGGAGCAGGTAGTGCGCTTCGATCGACCGGTAATCCTGATACTCGACGATGCCGGCAAACCTGCCTACGCCTTGCTGCTCGGTGCGGGTGCCGGGCGTGTCCGCGTCGACCTCGCCGGTGACAATATTGAACTTCCGCGCGAGGCGCTGGGTCGATTCTGGTCTGGTGACTTCATTGCCATCTGGCGTGTTCCGACTGCCATCAACGGTCCACTACGAGTGGGCGATGCCGGTCCGGCCGTGGCCTGGGCCAAGCAGAGCTTGAGCCAGCTGGATGGTGGCGCTGATGGTGAAAGCGGTCCGGCGTATTTCGATACCGACATGGAAGAGCGCGTGCGCAAGCTGCAGCTCGCCTACGGAATCCAGGCTGATGGCATCATCGGCCCGGAAACCCTGTTTGCTTTGTCCGCACTGGACGAAACAGGCCCCCACCTGATCCGAAACATCAAATAGACGCCGCCTGCACCATGTCGCTGATCCTTGAAGCACTGAAAAAATCCGAGCGCCAGCGCCACCTGGGCGAATCGCCTTCACTGGGTTCACCGGTCATGGCCGTGAGCCGGCGTCGCAGCATGCTGCCGGCGTTGATCATCCTGATCCTGCTAGGCCTGATTGCCCTGTGGTGGTTCAAGCGCGACACCGATGGCCCGGTCGTGCCGGCACAAGCGCCCCCGGTGGCCGCCACGGCACCTGCTCCTGTTGCGACGGACTCAACCACGTTCAACGACGCACCGATCACCTCGGCCACACCGCCCGCCGACACCCGCAGAGAGGTTGCGCAAAGCACGGCGGCCTCGCGCCAGCCTCGCAGCAAGGTGCCACCCGACGCGACCAGTGGCCTCGCTCCTGACCTGCGCGAGAAGGTCAAATCAGGTGAAGTGGTGGTCCCGAATACGCAACTTCTAAAACCGGGCCAGCCAGCCACCATCGACGAACCCGCCCAGGCGGCAGCCGCTGCCGGTGCCGATGATGCGCAAGCCGAACAGAACGCTGCCGCAGCGGCCATGGCGCAAGCTGCGGCTGCAGGCAAGACCAATCCCGACAAGCTCGAGAGTGTTGCCGATACAGCGGCAACACCGGCTGCTGCCGTTTCTGCACCTGCACCTGTACCTGCAGCACCTGCACCCGCACCTGCACCTGCAGCACAGTCGACTGCAACGACAGCGCCCGCCGTCGCCCCGGCTTCCGATATCCAGCTGATCTGGGAGCTGCCGTACGCAACCCGACGCGAGATTCCCGAGATCAGGTTGACCATGCACGTCTACGCCGACCAGCCAGCGCAGCGTTTCGTCATCATCAATGATGACCGCCAGGTGGAAGGAGACGCGGTCGGCGACCTCAAGCTGATCGAGATACGTCGTGATGGCGTCGTCTTCGACTTCGAGGGCCAGCGCTTCCTGTATCCGCGCGGCGGCCGCTGAGGCGGATCCGGGACGCATGTTCGTTCAGCTGGAAAGTCGCCGCCGCGCCCGGCCTCCATGGGCGACCATCCTGCTTGTGGCCGCTTGCGTGGTCATGTTCCTGTGGATTGCTTCCGAGCCTGCGGAAGGGCGCGGAAGATTGCTGACGGTGTGGGGCACGGTGCCTACGACCCTGCTGGATACCCAGGTCCCCTGGCTTACCCAGCTCACGGAATTGCGCTTTGCGCGTCTGGTCACGGCATTGTTCATCCACGCTGACTGGATCCACCTGACCACCAACCTGCTCTTCCTCGTGATTTTTGGCGTGCCGGCCGAGCGTGCGCTGGGTGCCGGACGGTTCCTTCTGTTGTTCATCCTCGGCGGCGCGCTGGCCAATTTCGCCGGCGCATTGACCCTGGCCGCAACCAACTCGCCAATCATCGGCTCCAGCGGCGCGGTCTCCAGCGTGGTCGGCGCCTATCTCGCCCTGTATCCGCGAGCCCGACTGGGGCTGGTACTGCCGCTTGGATTCTTCCTCGAGTTCGTGCGTGTGCCGGCTTCCCTTCTGATCGGATTCTGGGCCTTGCTGCAGGTCCTGTTCACCTTTGTCGGCCCCGCTTTTGGTGCTGTTGCGTGGTGGACACATATCGCCGGCTTCTTCCTTGGCATCGTGCTTGCCCTGCTCTGGAAGCCCGGCATAGCCCGGCGCGCCCGCGCGTAGCCCGCTTGGCCCGCGTAGCGAAACCACGTTCATCGATAGCGCAGGTGCGTTGTCCGAATTCGTCGATTGCATCCACGCCCACTACACTGCAGCCATGAGCCAGGATCCACCTCCCTCCGACCCGCCCCGCCGCCAGGCTGCGCCCAGGAAAACCACCACGGCGTCGGCGGAAAAGCCGGCAGCACGCAAGACAGCGGCGCGAAAGTCGGCCAGCGCTGCCGGCAAATCCGGAGATTCGGTGCGCGTCGCGAAATCCGGTGCCGAATTGCCAGCGAAGCCATCTGCGCCTCGTCGATCGGCAGGCCCGGCAGCAGCTTCAATACCGGCCAGCAGCAATGCGACTCGCCCAAGTGCGGCGTCGGCGACCCGAAAGCCCGCCGGCTCCGATCATCCACCACTTGCCAGTTCTGCTTCTGCGAGCAACTCCAGTCAGCCAGCTTCTCCGCCGCCCTGGGCCGCCGAGCCCATTCCGGAGCCCAGGCCTGAGCCGACCGCAAGAAAAAAGAAGGGCGACAAAGTGGCCGCGGCCTCCGGCCGGGCTCATCCCGCCGATGCGTCTACGCGCTCGATGCGCGTGATCGAACTGCTGATTCGTGGCATCAAGGAACCCTGGCGCAGTCGCATTCGCGAGTACCTGATCCTGATGCGCATGGATCGCCCCGTCGGTGCGCTGCTGCTGCTGTGGCCGACCTGGTGGGGATTGTGGTTCGCGGCCAATGATTTCCCGCCGATCGGAACGCTGTTGATCTTCACGCTTGGCGTTTTCGTGATGCGTGCGGCAGGTTGTGTCATCAACGACTACGCCGATCACGGCTGGCTGGATGCCCATGTCGAACGCACGCGCGAACGGCCGATGGCGGCTGGCCGGGTTTCCAGGCGCGAGGCGATTCTGTTGTTTGCCGGCTTGCTCGCATTCGCCTTCATGCTGGTGTTGTTCACCAACGCGCTCACCATCCAGTTGTCCTTCGTCGGCGCTGCAATTGCCGCGGTCTATCCATTCAGCAAGCGCTACACCCATCTCGCCCAGGTCGTGCTTGGTGCGGCCTTTGGCTGGTCGATACCGATGGCCTTTGCTGCCGTGACCGGCGAAGTGCCGGCCCTGGCCTGGCTGCTGTTCCTCGCCAACGTACTGTTCTCGACCTATTACGACACGGAATACGCGATGGTCGACCGCGCCGATGACATTCGCGTGGGCGCCAAATCGACGGCCATCCTGTTCGGTGACGCCGACGTGCCGATCATCGGCATCCTCATGGGCACCTTCCTGTTCGCAATGCTCCTCGCTGGCACCCGGGCTGAGCTGATCTGGCCCTTCTTCGCAAGCCTTGCCGTGGCTGCCGGCCTGCTTGGTCGGCAACTATGGCTGATTCGCAATCGCGAGCGCGGAGCCTGCCTTGCCGCGTTCCGCAACAACAACTGGGTCGGTTGCGTGCTGTGGATCGGACTCTTGCTGGCGTTGGCGATTCGCTGAGCGAAGAATCCGGAAACGCAAGGCAGCCTCGGTGAAGATCGACTAGCCGCGACGGATATCCAGTCGCCGATAAAGCTGCGCAAAGCACGATGCGGTCAATCAGCGAACTGCCGTCGTCTTGTCCACGGCTCAAGTCACCAGCGGCAGAACACGCAGGGGTTCCCGGATCAGCGTCTGTCGTAGGCGCGCCCGGAGCCCGTCCGCAGGCTCTGCTCGCCGATCAGGCGGTGCTTGCCAGCTTGAGCCCGACGATTCCAGCGATCACAAGCACCAGACTGGCCAGCTTCAAAGGCGTTGCTGCCTCCTGAAACAGGACGATCCCCGCAACAGCGGTACCTACCGCCCCGATACCCACCCAGACGGCATACGCAGTACCCAGCGGAAGCGTGCGCAGGGCGATACTGAGAAGCCAGAAGCTGATGGCCATCGCACCAAGGGTGATAAGCGATGGCCCGGGTCGCGTAAAGCCTTCGGTGTACTTCAGGCCGATGGCCCAGACGACTTCAAACAGACCGGCAACAATGAGCAACAACCAGTTCATGACAGGACTCCATGCAGTGCAGGGCCGTCCCTACCGGTGGAATTGAACATCAAGGTCGTCCCTGATGCTTTGCTGCGCAGGCGATCATTCTTGCCGGCCTGATGGACAACGCGAATCTGTGCTGGAGGAATTGCCGAATTCGTGACTCGGCGACCGCATCGTACGCAATGCAGTCGACGATCTGCTGTGCAAACCCGACACGATGGACCAGCCGCGGCCATCTGTTGCAGATTACCGCCAGCGGAGGCTGCGAGCCTCCAGGAAGAGACTGGGGGCTTTCTCCTTCCAGTACTCGATGATCCTGGAAGCCTTGTCACCTTCGAACTCGAACACCGCCAGATGGCTTGATGCAACTCCGCTGCGGATTTCCCTGCGTTCGACCGAGATTGCGTTGTAACCCGGGATGGTTGCCGTGACGTATAGCGAGGTTCGATCGGGGCTATTCCATTCATGCGCGGCCCCGCCAGGCCGAGGCTCAGACCCGGTTGCCCGGTTATTGACCGCCTGGCGGTTCCCAAAGTTCTATCTTGTTTCCTTCGGGGTCAATGACCCAGCCAAACTTTCCGTATTCGGACTCATCGATTTTCTCGAGGACATTGCAGC